>NZ_JBAKHP010000023.1:0-101182 GCF_036902745.1 Micromonospora sp. CPCC 205554
CAAGGTCATCAAGACCATGCGGGAGACCGGCGCGGACATGAAGGTCAAGTACAAGGAGACCGCACGGGGCGGGCTCGCCGTCAACGTCATCGAATGCTGAGGGCACCTCCGCGCCGGCCGTGATTCGTCGTGCGCGAGATCAGTCGTCGCCGGCGAGGTCGGCAAGCATGATCGGCTGCATCAGCGTACGAGACGCATGTCCCTGAAGATCCACCGAACTCACCGGCCGGGCCGATTCTCGGGCGGTGAGGCATGCTGTGGCGTAACCACATGTTCGCCCCTGGCACCAGCCCATGCCGGCGCGGGTCAACAGCTTCGTGCCCCGGGCATCGCCCGCGGACAGTTCACGCACCGCCTGCCGAACAGCGCCTGCCGACACCTCCTCGCACCGGCAGACGAGTGTCTGGTCGTCACACAGGTCGGGCCAGAACGCCGGCACGGGATGAACCGCATGCAGAGCGGCCGCGAAACGACGCAGCCGACGCCGGATCCGCAGCAGCCTACTGCGCTCACCCGCACGCAGTGACCTCGCGCGACCGAGAGACCGGGCGACCGCGTCCCCGGCGAGGTGCCCCTCCACGAGCGCCAGCTTCGCCCCGCCGACGCCGGTCACCTCGCCCGCTGCATACACGCCCGGTACCGAGGTCGCTTGATCAGGCCCGATCCTCACCACGAGACTGCCGTCGCGGTCCATGAATGTCTCGCATCCCAGGGCGACAGCCACCTCCACCTGCGGGGTGAAACCGAAGCCGACGGCGAGACCGTCGCAGCCGACGTGTCTCTCGCTGCCGGGCACCACCGAGCCCAGCGGGCTGATCGCCGCCACCGTCACCCCGGCGAGCTGATCGTCGCCGTGCGCGGCCACCACAGCCGTACGCCGCCGATACGGCACCCGGCGACGCAGCATCCGCCACCCGTACCGGCCTGCCTCGGTCAACTTGCTCGCTGCGCCGAGAACCGCACCGACGTGCCGTGCATACCGGACAGGGTCGTTCGCCTCGTACACGCCGACCACCGTGGCGCCGGCGTCGGCCAAGCCGGTCGCGACCGGCAACAGAAACGGTCCGGTACCCCCGACGACGACGCGGCGCGCGAACACCACCCCTTGACCCTTCAGCAGGGCCTGAGCTCCACCGGCGGTGACCACCCCCGGCAGATCCCAACCTGGGAAAGGGACAACCCGGTCATGCGCTCCGGTGGCGATGACGAGTCGCCGGCCGTACACGACCGTGGAGTGCGTGTGGACGGCGAACTGCGGACCGACGTCGTCGGGGCGAGACTCGACGAACCACACTGCCGCGTCCGGATGGTGATCGAGCTGGTCGAACCGTGCGCGCAGACCGGCGAACACCGCCCAGTCCGTGTGGCCGTGGGCGTCCGCACCGGGTCGGTGCCGCCAGTACTGTCCGCCGGGACGCGGCCCGGCATCCAGGACGGCCACCCGGCAGCCGGCATCGGCCGCCGTGACCGCCGCGCCCAGACCGGCCGGTCCTGCACCGATCACCACCAGGTCGTACGTGCTCATGTTCCCTCCCGCCGCTCGTCCTGAGGTTCGATCACGTCACCGCTGCGGGCGACCACCAGACAGGCCCGCTGCGACGGCACACCGTTGACCGTGACGAGACAGTCGAAGCACACGCCGATGCCGCAGAAGACCCCCCGGGGGCGCCCTTCGACGCGTGTGCTCCGCCAGGATCGGATCCCGGCGGCCAGAAGGGCCGCGGCTACGCTCTGCCGCCCGTCGTGAGGGATCCGGCGGCCGTCAAAGGTGAACATGGTGACGCTCCGGTGCGAACGGTCGTAGATCCACGTGCGGCCGGCGGTCGGTCAGCAGTGCGGCGATGGCGTGCCCGGTCGCCGGGGCGAGGCCGATACCGGCGCCCTCGTGGCCGGTGGCATGGTAGAGCCCTGGCACGTTCTTGTCCGCGCCGATGATCGGCAGGTGGTCCGGACTGTACGGCCGGAAACCCCGGTAGGCGCGGATCGCGGAGACGCCGGCCAGGATCGGGAACAGACGTATCGCAGCCGCTGCGAGCCCTCGCAGTGCCGGCAGAGACATCGCCGGGTCGAAGCCGACATGCTCCCGGCTGGACCCGATCAGGATCGTGCCGACGCGAGTCCCCTCCACCACCGGGGAGATCTCCAGCCCAGCGGTGCTGCGCTCGACGTTCGCAACGTAACCGGCGGCGTAGACCTTGTGCCGCACGAGCTCTGGCAGCGGCTGGGTGACCAGGACGAAGCCACGTCGAGGCAGGATCGGCAGCTCGACGCCCGCCAACGCGGCGACTCTGCCAGCCCATACGCCGGCGGCGTTCACCACCCTGGTCGTTGACAGCAGGCCATGATCAGTCCGCACAGCTCGGATCCCCCCGGTGCCGTCCCGGAGCAGGCCGACGACGCAGGTGCCGGTCAGTACCGTTGCCCGGGCCGCACGGAGCAGGTGCGCGGCGGCGAGCATGGGCTGGACCTGCATGTCCTGGGGATAGTGCACCGCACCGACGAGATGGGGGGACAGGTGCGGCTCGTAGCCGGGCAACTCGTGCGAGGCGACGGCGTGCGCCTCGACGCCCGCAGCACGCTGACGGTCCGCGAACGCCGACAGTGTGTCGTGCTCTGACGCCGAGGCCGCCACCACCAGTCCGCCCTTACGTTCCAGTTCGATCTGCGCATCGCCCATGGTCTCGCCCAGTTCGCGCCACAGGGCGACGGAATGAAGCGCCAGGCTGAGTTCCGGGCCGGGTGATTTGTCGGACAGGAGGATGTTGCCTTCGCCGGCCCCGGTTGTGCCGGACGCGACGCCGGCCCGGTCCACCACTGTCACCGTCAGGCCGGCCCGTGCGGCGTAGTAGGCGCAGGCGGCACCGGTCATCCCGGCGCCTATCACCACCACGTCCGCGCCGGCGTCGATCACGACGCCACCCGGTGCATCCACGCCTCGATCTCGTCGGGGCGTCGAGGTAGCCCGGAGGAGAGGACTCGACAGCCGTTGTCGGTGACGAGGACGTCCTCCTCGATCCGAATCCCGATTCCGCGCAGCTCAGCCGGAACCAACTCGTCGTCAGGCTGGAAGTAGAGGCCGGGCTCGACAGTGAGCACCTGGCCGGCGGCCAGCCGTCCGTGCAGGTAGCTGTCAGCGCGGGCAGCCGCGCAGTCGTGGACGTCCAGACCGAGCATGTGGCCTGACCCGCACAGCGTCCACCGCCGGTAGAGCCCGGACTTCTCGGTCAAGGCGCGTTCCGGCGGCACGGGCAGCACGCCCAGGTCGGCGAGGCCGTACGCCAGCACGGTCATCGCCGCCCGATGGAACGCACGCCAGTCGGCGCCCGGCTTGAGGCAGTCCAGAGCTGCGTCGTTCGCCTTCAGGCACAACTCGTAGAGATCGCGTTGCAGCGGACTGAACCGGCCGGACACCGGTAGAACACGAGTGATGTCTGCCGTGTAGAGCGACCTCGTCTCGGCGCCGGCGTCGAGCAGCAGCAGGTCCCCGTCGCGGACCGCGCCGTCGTTGTCGATCCAGTGCAAGGTGGCGGCGTGCGCACCGGCGGCCACGATCGAGTGGTATCCGACGTCGTTGCCCTCCAGGCGGGCCCGCTGCCAGAACACCCCCTCCAGGTAACGCTCGGACGTACGCTTCGCCATCGGCAAGGCACGCACCATGTCCTCGAAACCGCGGGTGGTGATGGCTACCGCCTCTTCCAGCTGGCCGATCTCCCAGTCGTCCTTGACCAGCCGCATCTCATCCAGTACCGCGGCGAATTCCAGGTCGCCCGGTCCCGCGGCGTCGGCCGTCAGGCCATCCACGTGCACGTCGACTCCACGCAGCACGCGGGTCGGAACGCCCCGTCCGGACAGGACCGACTCCAGCTCGGCCAGATGACGGGTCGTCACGGCCAGCCGCCGACGGCTCTCTCCCAAGGTGGGCCGGCGTCCGGCCCACAGTTCCCCATACATCCGGTCACGGAAGAACTCGGGCGTGCTCCGGTCGGATCGAGGGCGAAGAAAGAGCACCTCCTCACCGTCCGGCTCGATGACCAGGACTCCGTCTGAGGACTGGTCGCCGGTCAGCCAGACATAGGCAGAATGCGGGCGGAACCGATAGTGCTGGTCGTTCGAACGCCTCTTGAAGCTTCCGGCCGGGACGACGAGCCGTTCCCCGGAGAAACGGCCGTGCAGCTGTCTCCGGCGTGCCGCCGCCCAGCCGGCGACCTCGTCGACCTGTGTGACGTGCCGCTCGCTGTCCGCCCACCCGGAGAGCATGAACTCCTCCAGCGCGGGGCTGACCGGCAGATCGTGACTACCGGTGTGCAGGTCGACCCGTTTCATGCGGCCTCCTCGGCGGGGCTGGGTGGGGGAGTGCAGAGGGTGATGGTGCGTAACGAGGTGTAGAAGTCCAGTGCGGCTGTGCCCTGTTCTCGAGGGCCCTGGCTGGACGCCTTCTCACCGCCGAACGGCGCGTGGAAATCGACTCCGGTAGTGGGCGTGTTGACCCGGATGAGGCCGGTGTCGATGGCCCGGACCACCTCGAACAACCGGCCGATGTCGCGGCCGTGGACGGACGTCACCAGCCCGTACCGAACGTGGTTGACCAGTGCGGCCGCGGCGGCCAGGTCCGGCACGGTGAAGATGCTGGCCAGCGGGCCGAACGTCTCCTCGCACGCGACCGGATGGCCGGGGTCGACCGAATCGAGCAGCACCGGCGCCACATAGAGGCCGTCAGCCGGGGACGCGAGACGAGTGAGAACCCGGCCTCCTGCCGCGCGGGCTGCCGCGACGCCGTCGAGAACCCGGCGGCGCGCGGCGTCGGTGATGACGGGACCGACTGCGACGCCGGCATCGGCCGGGTCGCCGACGCGTAGCCCCGCCACCGCGGCCACCAGGGCTTCGGTGAGCGCGGTGGCATCGCCCACCACGATGATTCGCCGGGTCGCGGTGCACTTCTGGCCCGCATATCCCATGGCGGCACCTGCCAGCATCGTGGCAGTGGTGGCAGGGTCGGCGTCCGGCAGCACGACCGCGGCGTTCTGTCCGCCCATCTCCGCCTGAACCGGCAGCCCGGCGCGAACGGCGGCGGCGGCGACACCCCTGCCGACCGTCGCGGAGCCGGTGAAGGACACGACGTCAGCCGCTTCGACGACGGCCTGTCCGGTGTCCGCACCTCCCGGCACCACATGGAGCAGATCGTCGGGCAGCAGCCCGTCGAACAGGCCCGCCAGCAACTCGCCGCAAGCCAGCGCCTCGGGTGACGGCTTGAGCAGCACTCCGTTACCAGTGGCGAGGGCCGGTGCAGCCTTCCACAGGGGGATGGCCAGTGGAAAGTTCCACGGCGTGATCAGACCAGCCACGCCCCGCGGCCGGCGTTCGGTGAACAGCAGTCCCGGCTGATTCGCCGGCAGCGTCGGCGCCAGCAGGTCGCCGATCGCCGCGAAGCAGGACTGGGCGTAGTAGTCGAGGATCGCAGCGGCCCGGCTGACCTCGGCGTTCGCCTCCACGACCGGCTTGCCCACTTCACGGACGATCAGGGCAGCCGCTTCGCCGGCCCGAGCCCGCAGCCGGTCCGCCGCCCCGCTCAGGGCCGCGGCGCGGCCGGACGGCTCCCGACGACGCCAGGCGTCCTGCGCGACACGGACCGAATCGGCGAGCTTTCGCACACCATCAGGAGTGACCGGGGTACGCTCCGCGACGACATCGTCCGGCTTCTGAGGAGAACGGCTCTGAATGGGGCTCACAACATGAATCCCGCCGGGAAAGGGTCCTCGGGGTCGAGGAAGAACTGGGCGGTACCGGTAAGCCACGCCCGCCCGGTGACTGTCGGCACCACCGCGGGCCGACCGGCGACGGTGGTCGTATTGACCAGCCGACCGGAAAACCGGCTGCCGATTATGGATTCGTTGACGAATTCCTGTCCGAGGGGGAGCAACCCGCGGGCGTGCAGCTGTGCCATCCTCGCCGACGTGCCGGTTCCACAAGGGGATCGGTCGAACCAGCCGGGATGGATGGCCATGGCGTGGCGTGACAACCGGGCGGTCGCCCCTTCCGCAGCCAGGTAGACGTGGTGGCATCCGGAGATGTGCGGCTGCTCGGGGTGCACGGGCCGAGCGGTGTCGTTCACGCCTCTCATGACACTGAGACCCACCTCCAGCAGCCGTTGTTTGTCCGTGCGATCCAGTCGCAGGCCCAGCTCCGGCAGGTCGACGATCGCATAGAAGTTGCCGCCGAACGCGAGGTCGTAACGGACGTGGCCGTAGCCGGGAATCTCGACCAGGGCGTCCTGTTCCACCAGGAAGGAAGGAACGTTCTGGATGGTGACAGCGGTGGCGCGGCCCTGCTCGATCTTGGCAGACGCCACCACCAGTCCGGCCGGCGTATCGAGGCGGATCGTGGTCACCGGCTCGGTGACCGGCACCATCCCGGTCTCCGCCAGTACGGTGGCCACACCGATCGCACCGTGTCCGCACATCGGCAGGCACCCCGACACCTCGATGAAGACCACACCGACATCGGCGTCCGGGCGGGTGGGCGGCTGGAGGATCGCACCTGACATGGCGGAGTGCCCGCGCGGCTCGTACATCAGAAACGTGCGCAGGTCATCGCGGTGGTTCGTCAGGTACTCCCGACGTTGCGCCATGGTGTCGCCCGGCAGGAGCGGCGCGCCTCCGGTCACCACCCGGGTGGGCATTCCCTCCGTGTGGGAGTCGACGACGTGAATGACGCGGCTGCTGCGCATCAGCGGTGCCCTGCCGCGAGCAGCCGTTCGGTCGTGGCACGGATGACCTCGGCGTCGGCGGGGGCCAGTGGCTGGCGCGGCTGGCGCGTGAAGCCACCGGGACGACCGGCGACATCCATGGAAAGCTTGATCGCCTGAACGAACTCAGTGCGCGAATCCCAGCGGAGCAGCGGATGCAGTGCCCGGTAGAGGAGGACGGCCGTCCTGAGATCACCCGCCGTCGCGGCCTCGTAAAGACGAACGCAGCTCGCCGGAATGGCGTTCTGGTAACCGCCAATCCACCCCACCGCGCCCGCGATCAGGAATTCGAGCGCGACGTCGTCCGCGCCGGCGAGGATGTCGAGACCAGGCGCCGTCTCGGCGATCTGGTACGCCCGGCGGGCGTCGCCGCTGAACTCCTTGACCGCGACGATCAAACCTTCGTCGTGTAGACGCCGCAGCAGGTCGGGTGTCAGGTCCACCCTCGTGTCCATCGGATTGTTGTAGGCGACAATCGGTAGACCTGCCTTCGCCACCTCGCGGTAGTGGGCCAGCACTGCTGCCTCGTCAGCGCGGTACGTCGTCGGTGGCAGCAACATGACGGCCGGGCAGCCTTCCTCCGCAGCCTGCTCGGTCCAGCGCCGTGCCTCGTCGGCACCGTAGGCCGAGACGCCTGGTACGACGGCGAACCCATCAGGGGCGGCTTGCACCGCCGTTCGCACCACCGAAGCCCGTTCCTCGCTGCTGAGCGCCTGGTATTCACCGAGGGAACCGTTGGGGACAACGCCATGGCAGCCGTTGTCAGCGAGCCACCCGACATGTGCAGCGTAAGCATCGAAATCGATGCCCTGGTCGGCGTGGAACGGTAGAGCGGTCGCTACGAGAACCCCACGCCACGGCGCCATTTCCATGCGGCCTCCATCAGTAATATGTTACACAGCACCATAGTGGCTGCGCCCGCCCCGTCAAGAGGTGCAATCGGCCCGCCCCTGGCACGTTCGAGGTCAGTCGATGACGTGCGGAGGGCGTGACCGCATGGGATGGCGGGCCGGCTGCTGCCGGCGAGCACAGTAGGTGTGGCCCGAGGTGCCATGCTGGCGGTCGGGGGCGGCAGCACGGCATGGCGGACGTGCTAACAGAGCACGTTGGTCCTAGTCTTCACGACGGGCCGCCCAGATGCCTCGGACGTGCCGCAAGTGGTGCCGCATCAGGCCGACCACGGCCTCACGGTCACCCCCGGCGATGAGCTCGATCAACTCGAGATGCTCGTTCGCGGAATCGACCAGCCCTCCACTCTCCACCAGCGCGTCGAGGCCGTACAAACGGGTGTGATTGCGCAGGTCGGCAACCGTCTCGACCAGCCGTTGATTCCCGGCGGCACGCAACAGTGTCAGGTGGAAGGCGTTGTCCGATTCGATGTACGCCACCAGGTCCCCACGTCCGGCAGCAGAAACGATGTTGTCCGCCAACCTCCGCAGTTCCCGCACCTGCGGTTCCGACAGTCTGCCTGTCTGGTCGGCCACCACCGGAATCTCGAGAAGCTCCCGAATCTGAGTGATTTCGTCCAGATCCCGCTCACTGAGGGCCTTGACGCGGAACCCCTTGTTCTTGACGATCGAGACCAAGCCCTCCTTGGCCAGGTCGAGGATCGCTTCGCGAACCGGCGTGGGCGAGACGCCGAAGCGTCCGGCAAGCATCGGGACGGAGTAGGTCGAATCCGGCCTCAAGCTGCCAGCCACGATAGCCGCGCGCAGGGCGTGCGCTACGTCCTCGCGTAGGCTCTGCCGACTCTGAAGCGGGTTCAGGTCCAGCGTGGATGCGGCAGCGCTCGCATCGCCAGTCCGCTGGTTGCCTTTCACAGTTGCATCCGCTCCGGTCCCGTCGAGCCAACCCTGAGAACAAGGCCGCCCCCCGGGGGCCCGCCCTTCATCCCTGCTGACGGCGGCCCTGTCCCTCAGTGCCACTGTCAACCACCGCGCCGATCTCGGAGCCTACCCAGTGGGTATCGTCTCGACATCTACCGGGCGGCGGCCGGTGGGTCGCAGCCTGCTGGCGTCCCCCTCGGGCTTGCCGTGCCCGCGGGGCCGGGAGTGGGAACGGCTCAGTTTCGCTTCTGGCTGTGGCGGCCTGAACCGAGGCGGGCCGGCTCTGGTCGTACCCCGCGCCCGGCCCAGCAGACATGACCAGGAGGCCGTCGCAGGCGGGACCTGCTGGCCGACCTCGCCCTCGGGCTCGTCCGCGCAGACCGGCCAGTTCCCGGACGAAATGGCCGGGAACTCGCCCTGCTTCGGAGGCCGCCACGCCGTCTCCGTCCGGCTGACGGCGCGGGCCGCGGCGGAGCCGATGCCCGCGACCGCACGCTCCAGTGCATCGACCGACAGCGTCGGCGTGGTGAGGGCGATCGGGATCAGCTGGTCAGGTCGGCCCATTGGAAGCCGTTACGCAAGGGTTGTCCGCCGATGTGGTTGCGGGGATGGGGGATCTGGTTGGCGAGGGCGTACTCCTGCGGGAGGCGGCAGCGGTAGTAGGCGTCGCCGTGGTTGTACTGGCCCTGCAGGCGACGGTCGCAGGCGGCGCAGTAGATGAGGCCGCGGAAGACGTACGGGTTGCGGGTTCCAGCCATGATGCCGGTGTGGGCCATGGCCACGTCGTCGACGACCCGGGTCACACCGTTCATTCGACGGACCCGGCCCTGACGAAGCGGTCAGTGGCCAGACCCGGCACCGGTCAGCCCGCACCGAGACCGTCAACCGGCGCGGCGGGCCAGGCCTCCCATCTTTACCGCGGTGAACACCGCGGCGGCCAGCGCCACGTCGGAGAGCAGCATCAGCCCGATGGCGTAGGAGCCCTGCGACCCGTACACCCAGCCCATGACCAGAGGTGGCACGAACCCGCCGAGCCCGCCGGCGGCCCCGACCAGCCCGGTGACCGCGCCCACCTGGTCGGCGGGGGCGACCTTGCCGACCAAGGCGAACACCGCGCCGCTGGCTGCGCCGAGCAGCACCGCCATGCCGAGCAGCGCGACCGTGGCGACCGGCATCAGGGCCGGCTGGAAGGCCTGCACGACGGCGAACCCGGCCACCCCGGCGAAGCACCACACCAGCACCGGCACGGGGTGCAGCCGGTCGGAGAGCCAGCCGCCCGCCGGGCGGGCCAGCACGGCGAGCACGACGAACCCGGCGGTCCGCAGCGCACCGTCCGCGGCATCGAGCCCGTAGGCGGTGCGCAGGTACGCCGGCAGGTACACGCTGAAGGCCACGAACCCGCCGAACCCGACCGCGTACAGGAAGCACAGCTGCCAGGTGACGGTCAGCCGGGCGACGCCGGCGAGCCGCTGCCAGGCCGACCCGGTGGGCCGGGCCGGGGCCGGCGCGTCGCGCAGCAGCAAGAACGACAGCACCGCGTACGCCGCCAGGATCGCCGCGACCAGCAGAAACGGGGCCCGCTCCCCGTAGGTGTCGGCCAGCCGGACGGTGGTGAAGTTGGCGATCGCCGTGCCACCCATGCCGACACCGAACACGCCGATGGCGAAGCCGCGCCGGGCCGGCGGATACCAGCCGGACACCAGCGGGACGCCGACGGCGAAGGCGGTGCCGCCGATGCCGAGGAAGAAGCCGGTCACGATCAGCGCCGGGTAGGAGGAGACCGTGGTGAGGGTCAGCACCGGCACGATGGTGACGACGGTGACCAGCGGGAAGACTACCCGGGCCCCGTACCGGTCGGTGAGCGCGCCGACCGGGATGCGGCCCAGCGAGCCCACGATCACCGGCACCGCGACGAGCAGGGACTGCGCGGCGAAGCCGAGCCCCAGCCGTTCCTTGATGCCGGGGCCCAGCGGACCGAGCAGGGCCCATGCCCAGAAGTTCACCAGGAAACCGAGGGTGGCCACGGCTAGCTGGAGGGCGGCGCCGGAGGTGGCCTCGGGACGCCCGACCGGGGCGGTGGACCCGGCTTGGTCACGGATGCTGGTCATCGTTCAACTCCGTCAGGATTGTCGTGCTGCTGTCGCGGCGTCAAAGGGGAATGCGGCGGTCCGCTTCACCGGTACGAGCCTCGCTCGAGCCAACCCACCCCGGCAGGGCCGGAAGACCCGGCCAGGAGGACGTCCCCACCTGTCACGGCAGGGTGAGCAGACCGACCGGGGTGCCGGGACGCCAACCGGGCGGCACCACGGCCAGCGCGTCGGCGTCCGCCGCCGCGCCCAGGTATCCCGGGTGCGCCCCGTCGACCAGCCGCACGCCCCGCGCGCCGCGCCGGACCGGCACGATCCGGGTGTTCCGCTCGTCGAGGCGCAACGGATCGGTGAGGACGGCGGTGTCCAGATCGGCCGGCGGCCGTCCGGCCAGCCCGGTGAGCAGCGGGTCGATCAGGGTGAGCGCGGCGACCAGCGCCGCGTACGGGTTGCCCGGCAGGCCGACGATCCACTGGGCCCCGGCCTGGGCCAGGACCTGTGGGTGCCCGGGCCGGCACCGCACCCCGTCCACGTGCGCCACGGCCCCGAGGTGCCGCAGCGACGCGTGCAGCCCGTCCGCCGGGCCGACGGAGGACGCCCCGCAGACGACCGTCACGTCTGCTTCTCGCGTGCTGTCCGCGATCGCCTCGGCGAACCAGTCGGGCTGGTCGCCGACCATCCGAGGACCCAGGAGGTCCGCTCCCCAGGCGGACAGCAGCGGGGTCAGCATCGGGCCGATCGCGTCCCGGACCCTGCCCCACGGGGGGCGGCCGGCGTGGATCACCTCGTCGCCGCTGATCACCAGGCGGGCCCGGGGTCGGGCCCGGACGGTGAGGTGGTCGAGGCCGACGCTCGCGGCCAGCCCCAGCACCGCCGGCGTGACCGGCGAACCCGTCGGCACCAGTTCCTGACCGCGGGCGGCGTACTCGCCCGCGCTCCGGATGTGCCGACGGTCGCCCGGCACCGCCCGCAGGACGTCACCGATCCGGTCGGCGATCTCGTAGGGCACGACCCGGTCCGCCCGGGCCGGGACGGGAGCGCCGGTGGCCACCTCTACGGCGGTCCCCTCGACCAGGGGCGCGACGGCGTGGGTGCGACCGGCCAGGATCCGGCCGACCACCCGCCACGGGCCCGGACCGCGCACCGCGTATCCGTCCATCGCGGAGTTGTCGAACCCGGGCAGCGGGACCGCCGCGACCAGTGGCGCCGCGAGGGTCCGGCCGGCGGCGGAGGCCAGCGGTACCGACTCCGCGGGCAGGGGAGCGGGGAGCCGGTGGGCCAGCGCCCGCGCCGCGGCCCACTCCGTCGCGGGTCGGGACGAATGGTGACTGTCGGTGTGGTGCGGTGCGATGGTCACCGGTGGTTCCTCCCTGCCGGAACGTCGGGCTGCCCGTTCGCCGGAGGCAGCCGGTGGCGGTCTCCGGGCGGTCGAGGCGGCGGTGGTCACCGGCGCGAGCGGGTCCGACCGCCGCGCGGGGTGGGCAGCCGGGGCGGCCCCTCCCATCCGGGGCGGGTCGGCCGCAGTCCGGGCCGGTCGTCCCGGCTGCGGTAGACGACGTAGGGTCGGGTGGCGTAGCCGACCGGGGCGCTGAACGCATGGACGAGGCGGGTGAACGGCCAGAACGCGAAGAGCGCGAAGGCGGCCAGGATGTGGATCTGGAAGCCCACCGGGACGTCGGCCATGATCCCCGGATCCGGGCGGAGGTAGAACAGCGACCGGAACCACGGGGAGATGGTCTCCCGGTAGTCGTAGCCGGGGCCGGCGACGTTGGCCCGCACCGTGGCCCAGAGGCCCAGCACGATCACCCCCGCCAGCACCACGTACATCGCCTTGTCGTTGCGGGTGGTGGCGGCGAAGACCGGCCCGGTCAACCGGCGGCGGGCGATCAGGATGCCCAGCCCGATCAGGGTGCAGAAGCCGGCTACCGTGCCGATGAACACGGCCATGAGGTGGTAGGTGTGCTCGGTGACGCCGACCGCCTCGGTCCAGGACTTCGGGACCAACAGGCCACCGATGTGTCCGATCAGGACCATCAGTACTCCGAAGTGGAACAGTGGGCTGCCCCACCGCAGGATGCTGCTCTCGTAGAGCTGGGAGGATCGGGTCGTCCAGCCGAACTTGTCGTAGCGGTGGCGCCAGATCAGGCCGCCGACGAGGATCGCGATCGACAGGTACGGGTACACCACCCACAGCAGGATGTTCATCGGCGTCCTCCAGTCGTGTCGACCAGTCCGAATGGTTCGAGTCCGACCTGCTCCACCGGCGGCCCGGTGCGGGCCAGCCGGGCGGCGGCGGCGATGTCCCCGGGCTGGGCGGGCGGCAGCATCTCCCGGACGGCGGCGACGGCCTGCCGGTATATCGACTTCTCCCGCCCCAGCGCCTCGACCAGCAGGTCGAGGCCGACGCGGTTCTCCCGCAGCAGCCGCCACCCCTCGTCGTCGGCGGCGGCCAGGTCGAGGACGGCGGGCAGGAAGTCGGGCAGCTCGCCGTCGACGACGGTCAGTCCGGCCGCCTTGTACGCGGCGGCGAAGTCGACCAGCGCCTCACCCCGGCGACGGGTGTCGCCGCAGGTGTAGTACGTCAGGTGCAGGCAGCAGCGGCGCCGGAAGTCGAACACCTCCACGTAGGCGGTCCGCAGGTCGACCGGCGCGGCGGCTTCCCGGTGGGCGACCACCTCGCGCAGCGGCCGGGCGACCTCGGCCGGCAGGCCGTCGAGCGCGGCCCGCACGGTGGGCAGCGCTGCGAGGACCTCCTCTTCGGGATAGCGCAGCAGCAGGGACGCCGCGCGGGCGGCCACCGCCCGCCAGGTCGGCCGGCTCACGGGGTACCTCCGTCGACGGGTGCGGATTCGCGGCTGCGGGGCGGGAAGAGGCCCTTCGGGCTGCCCTTGCCGTCCCAGTTGAGCAGGTTGACCCGGCGGGGTTCGTCGCCCGGGTCGGTGAAGCCCTCCGCGGTCTGCCGGTCGCGCAGCATGTGGAAGGTCTCCACCTGGACCGGCACCGGCGTGCCGGAGGACTCCCCGAAGGGCCCCTGGCCGTACGGGCCGCCGCCGCCCATCCCGGGGCCGCCCTCGTAATCGAGGCTGCACTCGGTGGCGATCTTCTCCAGCCGGTGTGCGTCCTCGGCGTGCGCGGCGGGGATGACGTACCGCTGCTCGTACTTGGCGATGGCGAGCAGCCGGTACATCTCGTCCATCTCCGCGCCGGTCATGCCGACCGCGGCGGCGATGGACTCGTCGCGCTCCTCGCCCAGGTTGATCCGGCGCTGGTAGGCGCGCATCGCGGCGAGCCGGTTCAGCACCCCGCGCACCGGCTCCGGGTCGCCGGCGGTGAAGAGCTCGGCGAGGTACTCCACCGGGATCCGCAGCGCGTCGATGGCCCCGAAGAGGTTGCCGGCCTCCTCCGCGTCGTGGCCGGTCTCGCGCAGCACGTCGGCCACCGGCGACAGCGGCGGGATGTACCAGACCATCGGCATGGTCCGGTACTCCGGGTGCAGCGGCAGCGCCACCTCGTAGCGCATGATCAGGTCCCAGATCGGCGAGCGCTGCGCGGCATCGATCCAGTCGTCCGGGATGCCGGCCTCGCGGGCGGCGGCGACCACGGCCGGGTCGTGCGGGTCGAGGAAGACCGACCGCTGCGCGTCGTACAGGTCGTGTTCGTCGGCGATGGCGGCGGCCTCGGCGACGCGGTCGGCGTCGTAGAGCATCAGCCCGAGGTAGCGCAGCCGCCCCACGCAGGTCTCGGAGCAGATGGTGGGCTGGCCGATCTCGATGCGCGGGAAGCAGAAGGTGCACTTCTCGGCCTTGCCGGTGCGGTGGTTGAAGTAGACCTTCTTGTAGGGGCAGCCGGTCACGCACATCCGCCAGCCCCGGCAGCGGTCCTGGTCGACCAGCACGATGCCGTCCTCGGCCCGCTTGTAGATCGCCCCCGACGGGCAGGAGGCCGCGCAGGACGGGTTGAGGCAGTGCTCGCAGATGCGCGGCAGGAAGAACATGAAGGTCTTCTCGAACTCCTGCTTCACCTGGCCGGAGACCTTCGCCAGCACCGGGTCACCGGCGGCGATCTCGTTGCCGCCGGCGAGCGAGTCGTCCCAGTTGGCGCTCCAGGTGATCTTCGTATCCTGGCCGGTGAGCAGCGACTTCGGCCGGGCCACCGGGGTGTCCTCGCCGGCCGGCGCGTTGATCAGGTGCTCGTAGTCGTACGTCCACGGCTCGTAGTAGTCCTGCATGGACGGCAGCTTCGGGTTGGCGAAGATGCTGAACATCTTCTTCACCCGGCCACCGGAGCGTGGCTTGAGCTTGCCGGAGCGGGTCCGCACCCAGCCGCCCTGCCAGCGCTCCTGGTTCTCGTAGGTGCGCGGGTAGCCCTGCCCGGGGCGGGTCTCCACGTTGTTGAACCAGACGTACTCGACGCCGGAGCGGTTGGTCCACGCCTGCTTGCAGGTGACCGAGCAGGTGTGGCAGCCGATGCACTTGTCGAGGTTCATCACCATCGCCATCTGTGCCATGACCCGCATCAGTACTGCACCTCCTGGGAGCGGCGGCGGATCACGGTGACCTCGTCGCGTTGGTTGCCGGTCGGGCCGAGGTAGTTGAACGCGAAGGACAGCTGCGCGTACCCGCCGATGAGGTGGGTGGGCTTGACCAGCAGCCGGGTCAGCGAGTTGTGGATGCCGCCGCGCCGGCCGTTGGTCTCCGACTTGGGCACGTCGATCACCCGTTCCTGGGCGTGGTACATGTAGACCGTGCCCTCGGGCATCTTGTGCGTCACCACGGCCCGGCAGACCACCACGCCGTTGCGGTTGACCGCCTCGATCCACTCGTTGTCCCGGACGCCGATCTTCGCCGCGTCGGCCTCGCTCATCCACATCGTCGGCCCGCCCCGGGACAGCGTGAGCATGATCAGGTTGTCCTGGTACTCGGAGTGGATGGACCACTTCGAGTGCGGGGTGAGGTAACGGACGGTGATCTCCAGCTCCCCGTTGCGGCCGAGTCTCGGTTCGCCGAAGAGCTTGTGCATGTCCAACGGCGGCCGGAAGATCGGCAGCGCCTCGCCGGCCTCGTGCATCCAGTCGTGGTCGAGGAAGAAGTGCTGCCGGCCGGTGAGCGTGTGCCAGGGCTTGAGCCGCTCGGTGTTGATGGTGAACGGGGAGTAGCGCCGGCCGCCGTGCTCGCTGCCCGACCACTCCGGGCTGGTGATCACCGGCACCGGGCGGGACTGGGTGTCGGCGAAGGTGATCTGCTTGCCCTCGTGCTCGGCCGCCAGGTCCGCCAGGCGTACCCCGGTGCGCTTCTCCACGTCCCGGAAGCCCGCGGTGGCGACCCGCCCGTTGGTGGTGCCCGACAGCGCCAGGATCGCCTCGCAGGCGTGCGTGTCCTTCGCCAGCGACGGCCGCCCGTCCGCGGCGCCGCCGCGCACCTCACCGTTCTTGTGGCGCAGATACTCGACCTCCGGCCGCACGTCGACCGAGAAGCCCTTGCCGGTGGTGCCGAGGGTGTCCATCAGCGGCCCGAGCGCGGCCATCTTGTCGGCGATCGCGCCGTAGTCCCTCTCGACCACCACCAGTTTCGGCATGGTCCGGCCCGGCACCGGGGTCTCCCTGGTCGCCGCCCAGTCGCGGACCCGGCCGTGCGGGGTCGCCATCGCGTCCGGGGTGTCGTGCAGCAGCGGCGCCGCGACCAGGTCCTTGCGTACGCCCAGCCGCGGCCCGGCGAGCGTGGAGAACGCCTTCGCGATGCCGTGGAAGGCGTCGAAGTCGGTCCGGGTCTGCCACGGCGGGTTGATCGCCGGGGTGAAGGCGTGCACGAACGGGTGCATGTCGGTACTGCTCAGGTCGTGCTTCTCGTACCAGGTGGCGGCGGGCAGCACGATGTCGGAGAAGAGCGTCGTGGAGGTCATCCGGAAGTCCAGGCTCAGCAGCAGGTCGAGCTTGCCCTCCGGGGCCTCCTCCCGCCAGGTCACGTCCTTGGGCCGCAACTCCTCCGGCGCCTCCTCGGCGCGCAGGTTCGCGTCGGTGCCGAGCAGGTGCCGCAGGAAGTACTCGTTGCCCTTGGCCGACGAGCCGAGCAGGTTGGCCCGCCAGACGGTCAGCACCCGTGGCCAGTTCTCCGGCGCGTCCGGGTCGGTGCAGGCGAACTTCACGTCGCCCTCGCCGAGCCGCTCGGCCACCCAGCCCGTCGGGTCGTCCGGCCGGGCGGCGAGGGCCTCGTCGGCCAGGTCGAGCGGGCTGCGGTCGAAGGTGGGCATCGACGGCATCCACCCCGAGCGGGCCGACTGGGCCAGCAGGTCCATGGTGTGCTTGCCGGCGAACGCGCCGGTGCCGGTGGGGGAGGAGACCACGTCGGCGGAGTAGGTGTCGTAGCGCCACTGGTCGGTGTGCACGTACCAGAAGGCGGTGCCGATCATCTGCCGGGGCGGGCGGACCCAGTCCAGGCCGAACGCGAGCTGCGCCCAGCCGGTCGCCGGGCGGCACTTCTCCTGCCCCACGTAGTGCGCCCAGCCGCCGCCGTTGACCCCCTGGCAGCCGGTGAGGGTGACCAGCGCCAGAATCGCCCGGTAGGTGGCGTCGGAATGGAACCAGTGGTTCGTGCCGGCGCCGAGCAGGATCATCGACCGTCCGCCGGAGCGGTCCGCGTTGTCGGCGAACTCCCGCGCCACCCGGGCCACCTGCGCCGCCGGCACCCCGGTGACCGGCTCCTGCCACGCCGGCGTGTACGGCGCCTCGACGTCGTCGTACCCGGTCGGCCACTGGCCCGGCAGGCCGTCGCGGCCCACCCCGTACTGGGCCAGCACCAGGTCGAAGACGCTGGTCACCAACTGGCCCCGCACCGTGCGGGTCGGCACGCCCCGGCGCAGCGCCTGCGGGGTGTCGGTGTCGAACCGAGGCAGCTCCACCTCCACCGCGTCGCCCGCCCCGAGGCAGGTCAGCGCCGGCTCCAGGTCGCCCAGGTCCAGGTTCCACTGGCCCTGCTGCTCGCCCCAACGGTGGCCGAGGCTGCCCCGCGGCACGGCGGGAGCGTCGGTGGCCGAGTCCCAGAGCACCGTCCGGAAGGCCGCCTCCTTGTCCGTCTCGCCCAGGTCGTCGGCGGTGAGGAACTTGCCCGGCCGGTACGCCCCGTCGGCACCCGGCTCCAGGGTGACCAGGAACGGCAGGTCGGTGAACCTGCGGACGTAGTCGACGAAGCGCGGGGTGCGCTGGTCGACGAAGAACTCCTTGAGGATGACGTGCCCCATCGCCATCGCCAAGGCGCCGTCGGTGCCCGGTTGGGCGGGCATCCACTCGTCGGCGAACTTGACGTTGTCGGCGAAGTCGGGGCTGACCACCACGACCTTCTGCCCCCGGTAGCGCGCCTCGGCCATCCAGTGTGCGTCCGGCGTGCGGGTCACCGGGACGTTGGAGCCCCACATGACGAAGTAGGAGGCGTCCCACCAGTCCCCGGACTCGGGCACGTCGGTCTGGTCGCCGAAGACCTGCGGGGAGGCCACCGGCAGGTCGGCGTACCAGTCGTAGAACGACAGCATCGAGCCGCCGAGCAGGGACAGGAACCGGGCGCCGACGGCGTGCGACACCATCGACATGGCCGGGATGGGGGAGAAGCCGGCGACCCGGTCCGGGCCGTACTCGGCGATCGCGTGCACGTGCGCGGCGGCGACCATCTCCTGGGCCTCGTCCCAGGTGATCCGCACCAGGCCGCCCTTGCCGCGGGCCTTCTGGTAGCGGCGGCGTCGTTCCGGGTCGGCCTGGATGTCCGCCCACGCGGCCACCGGATCACCGAGGCGGCTTCTGGCCTCCCGGTACATCTCCACCAGCACGCCCCGCGCGTACGGGTAGCGGACCCGGGTGGGGGAGTAGGTGTACCAGGAGAAGGCGGCACCCCGGGGGCAGCCCCGAGGCTCGTACTCAGGCCGGTCCGGTCCGACGCTCGGGTAGTCGGTCTGCTGCTGCTCCCAGGTGATGATGCCGTCCTTGACGTACACCTTCCAGGAGCACGAGCCGGTGCAGTTCACTCCGTGCGTGGAGCGCACCACCTTGTCGTAGGACCAGCGGTCCCGGTAGAAGGCGTCCGCCTCCCGGCCGCCGATCTGGTGCAATGTCCGGCCGTCGGCGGAGACCTCGGCCCGGCGTACCAGGCCGCCCACCGCCAGCAGCGCCCGCCCCGCACTATCGGTGGCTCGCGACATACGCCTCATTCCTTCGATAGATGGCCGTACTGCCCCACGTTCTCGGCAGATGCGCCGGAGTGCAACCCCGAGCGAGGGCGTAATGGCCATGGTGCCGACGTACAACCTCGGGAAACCGGGCCGAAGGTCCCGAGATCATCGGCTTTGTACCTGCGGGTCCGTGGCGGAACTTCGTGCCCGGTCGGGCGGTCACCGGCGGGGCACGGAGCGGGGCCCGGCCGTCTCGGTGTCACCGTCCGGGACGCCCACCCTCACCCGCGAGGCGCTCGCCGGGCAGGTCCGGGACCGGGGGCCACTGTGGAGTGTGTTCTTCCTGGTGCCGGCCGGGTGGGGCGCCGCGCTGGGCGGCCGCGACGCGGGCAGACCGAGGACGTGCTCGACGCCCTCTACGACCTCGGCGAGACCGTGCCGGTCAAGACCACCGAGGCGCACCGCCGGTAGCCGCGGGGCGGCGTCGGCAGCGGCCGACATCCGGGCCGCCTCACCTGGCTGCCGCCTCCGCCGGGGTGATCCGGTCCCAGGCCGGGATCGGCAGCGCGATCACCGCGGCCGGGAAGAGACCGTGCTCCTCGTTGTCGATGTGCCGGTGGAGCCGGTCCAGGGCGGCCAGCACTGCGGGCCAGTCCGGGTCGGCCCGGTCGACGCCGCCGAGCACGCCGTGGATGTCGTCGTGCTCCGCGCAGAGCTTCGCCACCGCCCCGGCCAGGCTGCCCTCGGCCCGCAGCTCCACGAAGAGGCCGTCCTCCTCAGTGGAGGTGTGCGGCATCAGCAGCGCCAGCAGCGCGTCCAGCGCCACCAGGGCGTCCGGGCCGGAGGCCCGCACCGCGCCGCGCAGCCGGGCGGCCGCGTTCGCGATCGCCTCGTGCTCGGCCGAGAGCCGGCCGATCAGCGGGAACTCCCGACAGCCGCAGTAGTTGCACACTTCGTCTCCTGACCACGAGGGTGGGCGACTCCATCGTGCGCACCGGCAACCTCCGTCAGCAGGGCCGGACGGCCCGGTACGCCGGGACGGCGGGCCCTGATCCCCACCGCCCTGGCACCGACAGACTGCTCAGACCGTCACCGGCCGGCGGGAGAGCCGGATCTGCCACACGTCCGGCCCGTCCTGCAGCCACTCGCTGGTCATGCCGTCGCCGTAGCGGGCTGCGACCTCGGCCAGCAGCGGGCGGGGTGCGTGCGGGGCGACCAGCACCAGCGCTCCACCGGCCGGCAGAGCCTCCAGCGCCGCCAGCACCCGCGCGTGGCGCTGGTCGTGCGGGAGCTGCCGGACGTCCAGCCGGGGATCGATGGTGAGGGTCGGGGCCGGCGCGTCGGCCGGTGCCCGGTCACCACCGCAGCCGCAGCCACCCCCGCCGCAACCGCCGCCATTCGAGCTTTCCGAGGAGCCGAGCAGATCGTGCATCCCCTCCAGCAACTTCGCCAGCGAGACGTCGGCCGCGTCCACCAGCAGCGGGACGACCAGGTCGTTCTCCTTGGCCAGGTGGACGGCGAAGAGCGCGGCGAGGGCGCGCGCGGTGCCGGCGAGGCGTACCGGCCGGTTGCCGGTCTCCAACTCGGCGACCAGGCCGGTGATCGCCTGGTGCTCGTCGAGCATGCCCCGGACCAGCAGCGCACCCTCGGCCTGCTCACCGGCGGCGGCGTAGAGGGAGTCCTCCTCGGCGTGCGCGTGCGGCAGCAGTTCGTCGCGGAGCCATCGGAGCAGTTCGTCACGGTGCCGGAGCGCCCCGGCGGCGTCACCCTGGTCGGCCGCGGTCAGCAGGTTTCCGACGTGCCGGTCGAGGTCGGCGGCGAGCTGGGCGTGGTGCCGGACGACGGCCTGCGCGGCCTCGCGGTCGGCCGGGGAGCGTGAGGCGGACATGGAACCCTCCAGGGTTTTGCGGTTGAACGACGTTGTAACGTTATCTAACGTGGAAACCCCGAGAACAGGGCCGGTCGGCGAGACCATCGACCCGCAGCGCCACCGGGCTCTCGGCACCGCCAGCCGGGCCTCGATCCTGGAGCTCGTGCGCGCCGCCGGCGCCGGCATGACGATCGCCGAGGTGGGGGAGCGGACGGGCCTGCACCTGTCCACCGCCCGCGCCCACCTCGACCGCCTGGTCGACGCAGGACTGCTGGTCAAGGCGCGGGCCAGTGGGGGCCAGCCCGGACGGCCGGCGTGGCGCTACCGGGTGGCCGTCGCGGAGGCCCCGGCCCCCGCGCCGTACCGGGCACTCGCCGCCGCCCTGCTCGACCACCTGTCGCGGCGGGGCCACGGAGACGTCCGGGCGGAGGCCACCCGCGCCGGCCAGGACTGGGGACGCCACCTCGCCGCCGCCACCCCGCCCGGCAGGGAGCCGGTCGATACGCTGCTCGACGTCCTGCGCGGGCTGGGCTTCAGTCCCCGCCGACACCGGACGGCCGACGGGGCGACCGAGATCCACCTGCACACCTGTCCCTTCCTGGAGCTGGTCAACCGCAACCCCGACGCGATCTGCGCCCTGCACGTCGGCGTGGTCCGCGGCACGCTCGAACACGCCGGTGCCTCACCGGCCGGCGCCATGCTCGAACCCTTCGGCGCACCCGACGCCTGCGTGGTGCGGCTGGCCCTGCCGAATATCACCGAAGAGCCGGCATGAACCCACGGCCGGTCGCCGTACGATGGCGTCTCCCCGTCCTCGCCGCGGGCGGCTTCGCCCTGGTGAGCGGTCTCTACGCCGCCCTGCTGCTGCTCGGCCTGCCGATGCCCGCGCCTCACGTCCCACTGGAGCAGGTGCACGGCCCGCTGATGGTGCTGGGCTTCGTCGGCACCCTGGTGGCGCTGGAACGCGCGGTGGCCCTCGGCACCCGGTGGGCCCTGCTCGCACCCGCCTGCTCCGGCGCCGGGGCGGTGCTCCTGGTGCTGACCGGGCCGAGCCTGCCCGGCCGGCTGCTGCTCATGCTCGCCTCGGTGCTACTGCTGCTGGTCTACCAGCGGCTGTGGTGGCGGCAGCCCGGCCCGGCGCTGCTGGCCCAGGTCACCGGCGCGCTGAGCTGGTACGCCGCTACCCTGCTCTGGCTCGCCGGCCTCAGCGTGCCGGAGATCGTGCCCTGGCTGGCCACCTTCGTGGTGGCCACCATCGCCGGGGAGCGTCTGGAACTCGCTCACCTCACGCTGCCCCGGCACGGCGTCGGCTGGTTCCTCGCCGCCCTCGGCATGCTGACCGCCGGCGCCACCGCCGCCGCGCTCTGGCCCGCCGTCGGGGCGTACCTCTTCGGGGTCGGCCTGCTCGCGACGGTGGCCTGGCTGGTGGTCTGCGACGTCGCCCGCCGCACGGTGCGCGCCGTCGGCCTCCCCCGCTACGTCGCGGTCGGCCTGCTCACCGGGTACGCCTGGCTGGCGCTGGCCGGCCTGCTGTGGGCCGGCGCCGGGCCGGTCACCGGCGGCTCCCGTTACGACGCCGCCCTGCACCTGGTCTTCCTGGGCTTCACCATGTCGATGATCTTCGCGCACGCTCCAGTGATCCTGCCGGCTGTGCTTCGCCGCCCACTGCCCTACGGACCGTGGCTGTACGCCCCGCTCGCCCTGCTGCACACCACCCTGACGATCCGGGTCCTGGTCGGCGACGTGCTCGGCGTGCCGGCCGGGTGGCGCTGGGGCGGCGTCGGCAACGTCCTGGCGGTGCTCGGTTTCGTCGGCGGAGTGGTGGCCGCGTTGGTCCGCGCCGCCCGGCGGCGGACCCGGACGGCGGTCGTCCCGCCGGTCGTGCCGGCGGTGCGGTGATGGCCGGCACCCGCGGCGACTCCGCCCCGACCCCGCCCTCGGGCCCGAGGCCCGGGCCGACCGTCTCGGCAGTCGCGTCGGCCGGTCCCGCCGCCCCGGCCCTCGGCCCGGTGACCGCTCCGGCCGTGGCGGCGGGCCTTCGGCGGGCCGGTTGGCACCGTCGGGTCGCTGCGCTGCCGTTGGCCTACCTGGCCGGGCTGGTCGTGCTCGCCTTCGTCCATCCGTTCCTCCCGGCGTGGCGCTGGACGGCCATCCACCTGCTGCTGCTCGGTGCGGTCAGCAACGCCGTCGTGGTGTGGAGCGCCCACTTCGCCGCCGCCGTGCTGCGTGCCCCCGCCCCGGACCGCCGCCGCGCCGAGGCGGCCCGGCTGGCCGCGCTCAACGTGGGCGTGCTGGCGGTCCTGACCGGCGGCACGGCCGACCGCCCCTGGCTGGGCGTGGCGGGCGCTACGCTGGTCTTCGTCGCGGTGACCGCCCACCTCGTCGCGCTCACCCGCCGGCTGCGCCGCGCCCTGCCGGCCCGGTTCTCCGTCACGGTGCGCTACTACCTGGCGGCGACCGTGGCCCTGCTCGCCGGCGTGCCGGTCGGCGCCGGGATGCTGGTGATCGACGACCCGCTGCGCCCCCGGCTGCTGCTGTTCCACGCCCACGTGAACCTGCTCGGTTGGGTGACGCTGACCGTCCTCGGGACGCTGCTGACACTCTGGCCCACCGTGCTGCGTACCCGGATGGCCGACGGTGCGGTCCGCGCCGCCACCGTCGCGCTGCCGGTGGCGACGACCGGACTGGTCCTGCTGGGCGTCGGCCTGCTCGCCTGGTGGCGGCTGGTCGCCGCGGCCGGGCTGAGCCTGTTCGCCCTCGGCGCGCTGATCGCCCTGCGCCCCGCGCTGGCCGTCGCGCGCACCCGCCCCCCGTACGCGTTCGCGTCCTGGTCGCTCGCCGCGGCCGGCGGCTGGCTGATGGTCGCTCTCGCCGTGGACGCCGCGACGCTGCTGCCCGCTGCGGACCCGGCCGGCGCGGCCGACCGCTTCGGTGCGGTGCTGCTCCCGCTGCTGGTCGGCTTCGTCGCCCAGGTCCTCGTCGGAGCCCTGACCCACCTGCTGCCCGTGGTGCTCGGCGGCGGACCCGCGCCGGTGCGCCGCCGCGCCGCCCTGCTGGAGCGGCGCGGCCCGCAGCGCGTCGCGATGACCAACGCCGCCCTGCTGGTCCTCGTCCTGCCCACCCCGCTGTTCGTCCGCCTCACCACCTCACTTCTGGTCCTCGCCGCGCTGGTGCAGTTCCTCGTGCCGGCCGTGCGGGTCCTGCTCACCGCCCGGAGGTAACCCGTGTCCGCGCGCACCGACGCCCCCGTGCCCCGCCCGCTCGGCGGAGCAGCCGCGGGTCTCGCCCTCGTCCTCGTCGCCGTCCTCGTCGGGGTCGCCGCCCAACGCGTCTCCGGTGACGTACCCGTCCCCGCCGCCGCCACCGCCGTCACCCCGACCGGGCACACCACCACGGTCACCGTGGTCGCCGACGGCATGCGTTTCCACCCCGACCGGATCGACGTGCCCCGGGGTGATCGACTGGTCATCGAGCTGACCAACCGGGACAACCGCCGCCACGACCTCGTCCTGGCCTCCGGGGCGAGGACACCGCTGCTGACGCGGGGCGGCGACGCCCGGCTGGACGCCGGCGTGATCGGGGCGACGGTGGAGGGCTGGTGCTCCCTGCCCGCCCACCGGCAGGCCGGCATGACACTGCGGATCGTCCCGACGGGGGCCACGGTGGCCGCTCCGACAGGGACGGCCGCGGCGACGGAGGGGGCGAGGCCGCGCCTCGATGCCCTGGCCGACCCTGGCGCGGCCTTCGTCGCCCGGGACGCCACCGCTCCGCCCGTGCCGCCCGGCCGGCTGCACCGGCGTGAGCTGCACGTCCGGGAAGTCGTCCGGGAGGTCGCGCCCGGGGTACGGCAGCGGCTGTGGACCTTCGACGGAACCGTGCCCGGCCCGGTGTTGCGCGGCCGGGTCGGCGACACCTTCGAGATCACCCTGGTCAACGACGGCACCCTGGACCACGGCATCGACTTCCACGCCGGTGCCGTCGCCCCGGACGAGGTGATGCGCCCGATCGACCCCGGGCAGCGGCTGACCTACCGGTTCACCGCGACCCGTGCCGGCATCTGGATGTACCACTGCTCGACCATGCCGATGCTGCACCACATCGGCAACGGGATGTACGGTGCGGTCATCGTCGACCCGCCCGACCTGCCCCGCGTCGATCGCGAGTACGTGCTCGTCCAGTCCGAGTTCTACCTCGGCCCGGACGGCGAGCCCGGCGACCTGGCCGCGATGCAGGCGGAGCGCCCCGACGCCGTCGTCTTCAACGGCTACCCCGCCCAGTACGCGCACCGTCCGCTGCCCGCCCGGGCCGGTGAACGGGTCCGGGTCTGGCTGCTCGACGCCGGCCCCAACCGAGACAGCTCGTTCCACATCGTCGGCGCCCAGTTCGACACCGTCTACCGGGAGGGGCACTGGGAGAACCGGCCGACCGACCCCGGCGGAGCCCAGGTGCTGTCCCTCACCCCGGCCGGCGGCGGCTTCGTGGAGACGGTCTTCCCCGCAGCCGGGCACTACCCGTTCGTCAGCCACGCCATGGTCGACGCCGAGCGCGGCGCCCGTGGCCTGTTCGAGGTCCGGTGACCACCATGAACACCGCTGTCGTAGCCGACCGCCCGGTAACGCGCCGCCGCCGCGTGCGCCAGTTCGTCCCACCCCAGCACGGCGCGTGGGCGATGCTCCTGCTGCCGTACACCGTGGGGGTGGCCTTGGCCGGCCCGCGCTGGCCGCACCTGCCGCTGCTCGGCGCCTGGCTGACCGGCTACCTGCTGTCGTATTACGCTTTCCAGGCGATCAAGAGCCGTCGGCCGAGCCGCTTTACCCCCCAGCTGCTGGTGTACGGCCTGTTGGCGGCGCCGCTCGCGGCGACTGTAGCGCTCGCCCGGCCCGCCGTCCTCTGGTACGCCCCGGGCTACGCCGCGCTGCTGGCGGTCAACGCCGGATACGCCTGGCATCGCCGGGAACGGGCACTGCTCAACGACTTGGCCTCGGTGGGGCAGAGCTGCCTGCTGGTCTTCGTCGCGGCGACCATCGCCGGTGTGTCCGTCACCCGGGTCACCCCGGCCTTCGCAGTGCTCCTGCTCTACTTGTTCGGCACTGTCCTCTATGTCAAGACGATGATCCGGCAACGCGGTGACAGTCGCTTCCTCCGTCTCTCCATCGGATACCACGCGCTCGGCCTGGCCGCCGTGGTCTGGCTGCTGGATGTGCTGCTCGGTCCGGTCTTCCTGCTGCTCCTGCTCCGGGCCGCGCTGCTGCCGGCACGCCGACTGCGCCCTGTGCAGGTCGGGATGATCGAGATCGGGTGCTGCCTGGTCGTTCTGGCCGGGGTGCTTGCGACGCTCTGACCGGCGCGCCCCCGTCCTCCGGAGTAGATGTTGTCGGGCAGCACGCTGAACGGGATCTTGACCTCGATCCGGTTGCCGGTGTACGGCTCGCTGGTCACGACCGAGGCGATCTGGACGCCCGGCGAGCAGTTTCGCCAGCGCGTCGACGAACTGGCCCGTTGGCTCGTCACGTGCTGCCTCCTGCTCGACCCGCAGCGGATCGTGCTGGTCGGCAGGGTGGCGACCGAAGCCCAGCCGGCGGTGGTCTGAGCGGTACGCGGGGCGCGGCTAACCAGCGCCGACGCCAGCCAAGGCCGCTCGGGCAAGCGGCCACGATGTCTGACGAACGACCTGTAGGACGCCGTTCCAGCCTGGCTGCAGCAACCCGGTCACGGGCCCAGGATTGGGGGAGCAGGTTGGGAGCAACAGGGTGCACTGAACGGCCCTCAACCGCACCGAACGGCACCCAACGGTGCGCAACTGCACCCACCCCTGCCTGCGGCTTCTCGTTTCCGCAGGTCAGAGTCGGTGCGGCGTCCTGCTTCACACAACTGCACTCAACGGCAGTGAACAGCAGTCAACGGCACTCTATGTCGCCTGGTAGGGGAGCATCCGCAGCTCAAGGCGGTAAGGACCTTGTGAGTGTTCATGCCTTGCAGGTGGGTGCAGATTGGGTGCAGCGTGGCGAAGTGGTCACCGTGTCCGAAGTGCTCATTGGCTTTGGGCGGAGAGGGGACCGTGACCTGCGACGATGCTGGCGAGCGAGTGGCCTTGAGCTCCCAGAGAACACCGAAGTGGTCATCTCCTTGCTCCCCGCCTGCCTGCTGTCGGCTTCTTCGTCACGGGCTCGCTGATGCCAGCCGCCGGGACGATCCTGCATCGACGTGCGGCTCTAGATCCGCGACGGCGGAGTTGGTAGGGAATCCGGCAGTTGAGACTAGAATCCCACTGGCAGCCATCTGACCAGGGCTTCCTGGGCGGTGACATCTTCGGCGCGCCCGAAAGCGTCAGCACCGGTGGCTCCGCTTCATAGGCCGACGACGTCCGCTCATGCCGATGAGCGGATGTCGGCGCCCCGTCGTATACCGGTCGACAGAAGTGCCGCTGTTCGCCGTATCCTCACCAGGTGGTAGAGGCCGACGTTACAGATGGTGTCATCGATCGGCTGCTTTCAGCGCTGGCTGCGCAACTTGCCCTGTCGGAGGGGCAGGCCCTGTCCGGCGGCGCGGCCGAGGCGCTCGCCGATCTGAGCAGAGCCGAGGCCGAGCAAATTTTCGGCCAAGCCGGCCATCTCGTCCACTACGGCGCAGACACTGAACCGCTGGAGTCCCTCATCCACGCGATCTCGGCCGTCCTCCGCACCGAGGCCCCGGCAGACGCTCCGTTCAAGCCGGGCGACGAGGTCCGACTCGTGGGCGCACTGCCGGAAGCTCTCTCGAAATACGACGAGACGTGGCTCCGGCAGATCAGCTTCACCGTACGCTACGCCGGCCGAGGCCCGATGATCGACGTGCAGTCGGATCTGACCGAGGATTATATAGTCGCGACTGTGCCTGCGGCTGCGGTCGAACACCTCCCGAGGTAGCCGACGCCGCATCCGCTCATGCCGCTGATAAGGCGCGGCATTCCTGAGCACGTCCGGTTGACGAGCGGACCGTAGGAGCGGGGGTCAGGAGCGACTGAGCCTCACGGTCGCTGGCCAGGCGCCGACGCCAGCCAAGGCCGCTCGGGTAAGCGGCCACGATCTCTGACGAACGACTTGTAGGACGCCGTTCCAGCCTGGCTGCAGCAACCCGGTCACGGGCCCGGGATCGGGGAGCAGGTTGGGAGCAAAAGGGTGCACTGAACGGCCCTCAACCGCACCGAACGGCACCCAACGGCCCCCAACGGCACCCAACGGCACCCAACGGTGCGCAACTGCACCCACCCCTGCCTGCGGCTTCTCGTTTCCGCAGGTCAGAGTCGGTGCAGCGTTCTGCTTCACGTGGAGTGCTCCGCCGTTCTGGGTGGCAGTCGATGGCTCTCTATGTTGCCTGGCGGGGGTGTATGCGCAGGTCGCCGCGGTAAGGAGCTTCTGGACGGGCTGGCCTGGCCAGTAGGAGCAGATTGGGCGCACGTTGGCGAAGAGATCAACGAGTCCGAAGTGCTCACATGCGCGGCGCCGGGCGAAACGCTTTGACCTGCGGTGATACGGTCGAGCGATGCGGCGTAACCTCCCAGAGAAGACCGAAGTAGTCAGGCGTTGATGCTCCCCGCTTCGCTGGCGCGTCGGCTGTCGTGCTGGGTTCGCCGGCCGCGATCGGGACGGTCGCGTTGGATCGATGTGAGGCACTAGCGTCGTTGTGGCCGCGTCGGTGCTGATCCCGCCGGTTGAGACTCGAATCCCACCGGTAAGCCTATGGTCAGGCCTTCTTCAATGGTGACCTCTTCGGCGGGGCTGAAGTGGTCGAGCGAAGCCGCGTTGGTCGGTGCTCGACCGGACGCCGACCTTTGTGCAGAGGACCTGGCGTGGGTGATCGTCGGCTCGGCTGCGGCTGCCGGTTCGGGCCTGTTCGTAGCGCCGTTTCTGGGTCGGGTACCTGACTGTAGGTGAGCGGATGGGTGCCTGCGTGGGTCCTGTTGGTGGGACTTGTTGGCTGAGTGATCGATGTAGAGATGCGGTTGCGGGGCTAGCGTCGGCGGTTCATGGGTGACACGTGGGGGATTGATCTGTGGCGTACCGTTTCAATGCTCCGCCGAATTGGCCGACGCCGCCGGCGGGTTGGGTGCCTGGTCCTGGGTGGAAGCCGGATCCGGCGTGGGGGCCTCCGCCGCCGGGGTGGCAGCTGTGGGTTGCCGAAGCGCCGCCGGCGGTTCCGGTCGCGCCGCAGCAGCCGCCCGCCTCACCTGGAGTGGCCGCATCCGTGCCTGCGTCGGTTCCGGCTCCACGTGCCGATGAGTCTGAGATTCCGCTGTTCGGGGCGCGCGGCAAAGCGCGGGAGTTGGCTGCGGAGGTGACGCAGCTGCGGGCGGAGCTGGAGCGGCTCCGTGGGGAGATGGACCGTCTCGGTGTGCTCCCGGCGGTCGAGCTGGAGCAGTATCGAGAGCGGTTGAAGCGGGAGATCGCGGAGCAGGCTGCGGCGGCTCAGGGGCAGAAAGCGGATCTCGACCGTCAGTTACGTGAGCTTCGTCAGCAGGTCGTGGTGACTGAGGAGACGGCGCTGCTGCAGGAGGCCGGCGTCTACGAGTATCGGCATCCGCTGTCGGATGCGGTCGCCTACCAGGCTGCTCTGGCTGGGCTGCAGGGCCAGATCAAGAGCATGACCAAGCGGGATGGCGGGGCGGTCTTGGCCGCGACTGGCTGGACGGTGAACGGTTCCGAGGCTGAGGGGCGGGTGATGGTGCGGGACTTCTCCAAGCTGATGCTGCGGGCCTACAACGCGGAGGCGGACAACCTTGTCCGTGGTCTGAAGCCCTACAAGCTCGACTCGGCCGTGGAGCGTCTGGGCAAGGTGGCGGCGATCATCGCTAAGCTGGGCAAGACGATGCACATCCGCATCTCGGAGGCCTACCACCGGCTGCGGGTCCGCGAGTTGGAGCTCACGGCTGACTACCTGGCGAAAGCCGCCGAGGAGAAGGAGCGTGAGCGGGAGGAGAAGGCGCGGCTGCGGGAGGAGCGACGGGTCCAGCAGGAGATCGAACGCGAGCGCGCTCGTCTGGACAAGGAGCGTCAGCACTACGCCAACGCCCTGGTCGCGCTGCAGGCCAAGGGCGACGTCGATGGCGCCGCGCAGATGCAGGAGCGGCTGGCGCAGATCGATACCGCGATCGAGGACGTGGACTACCGGGCCGCCAACGTGCGTGCCGGCTACGTGTACGTCATCTCTAACCTGGGGGCGTTCGGGGAGAAGATGGTGAAGGTCGGCATGACCCGCCGCCTCGACCCGCTCGACCGGGTAAAGGAACTCAGCGACGCCTCCGTACCTTTCAACTTCGACGTGCACGCCCTGTTCTTCTCCGACGACGCGGTCGGCATCGAAGCCAAGATGCACGCCCGCCTGGCCGACCGCCGAGTCAACCTCGTCAACCAGCGACGCGAGTTCTTCTACGCCACACCACAAGAGGCCAAGGAACACCTGCTCGAGCTGGCAGGCAGCCTGCTGCAGTACGAAGAGGTCCCCGAGGCGCTCGAATACCGCCAGAGCCTGACCCAGGCTAAGGCGGAGGTCATGTAGGGCGTTGCGGGAATAGGCAGTGTCTCGAAGCCGGGTACGGGCATGCCGGTGATCGATAGACGATGAGGGAGCGTTTGCCTCGGGGACCGTGGCTCGGCGTACGCTGACCCGAGCCGGCGCGGCGCGATGGCTTGAAGGGGACGTGAGATGGTCGAGTGTGCAACTGCGGACCGGCTGATCCTCGTTGACGTGGTGAATCACTGGTTCTACCTGCGACAGCCTACGTTCATCAGCGCTGGACAGACCTATTGGATCGATCACGAGACGAACGATCTCTGCGTCGACCGCGGTGATGATCGCGTGACCCGGCATGCCCGCGTGACCCGGCACGCAGGTTGGATGTGTCGCTAGGCCGTGTTTCAGAAGCGGGGTAGCCACTCGTTGATCGCCGCGACGTGCGCGGTGGCTTCGCAGCGGACGGCGAGCTTGTCGTACCGGGTGGCCACGCCGCGGTTGCGCTTGAGCCGGTTAATTCCGCACTCCCGGCGTGGCGGCGCTGGTAGATCTGCGGATCTAAGGTTGGCGGCCGGCCGCCCTGCGACCCTTTCTTGTGCCGACTGGCGGCTTGGTCGACCTTGATAGGAATGGTTGCCTTGATGCCGCGCTGGCGTAGGTGATGCCGGTTGGCCCGCGAGCTGCATGCCTTATCAGCCAGGACCCGGTCGGATCGGGTGCGGGGTCGACCGCCGTCGGGTCTCGGAACCCGGATGCGGGCCAGGAGTCGGGTGAACTGGGGACTGTCACCGCGTTGTCCGGCGGTCAGCAGCATGGCCAGGGGTTTCTGGCCATGCTCGCAGCCCAGGTGCAGCTTGGTGGTCCAGCCGCCACGTGAGCGGCCCAGCGCGTGGTCCGCGGGTTCCACTTCGACTCCGCCCGGTGGTTCCTTCTGCAGATGCGGTTGAGTTCGGGTGCCGGCGGCGTGCTGATGGACCCGGGTGATGGTGGAGTCGACGCTGACGTCCCAGGTGATCAGTCCGGCCGCGTCGGCGCGGGCCTGTAGGTCGGTAACGATCCGCCGCCAGACTCCTGAGCGTTGCCAGCGCCGGAACAGCCCGTAGACCGTCTGCCAGGGTCCGTAGCATTCCGGCACGTCTCGCCACGGTGAGCCCACTCGGACCCGCCACCGGATGCCGTCGATGAGCTGCCGTTTACTCCATTTCGGCGGCCGTCCTGGTTTGCCCTTCGGCAGGAGCGGCTGCAGCACCGCCCACTGCGCGTCGGTCAGGTCGAACCGCCTCGTCACCGGTACCCTTGTCGGCTCCGCCTGATTCTCAATGCTGTTTGTCAAGTGGCGAGGGCGGTCAGAGGTTGCTCTTCTTCGTAGGGTCGGTCGTCGCGCAGCATCGCCCAGAGCACGTTCACGCGGCGCCGGGCCAGGGCGAGGACGGCTTGGCCGTGGCGTTTGCCCTGAGCTCGTTTGCGCTCGTAGAACGACTTTGAGGCAGGACTGCGCTGGATGCTGATCAAGGCTGATGTGTAGAAGACGCGTTGGAGCTGGCGGTTGTATCGCTTTGGGCGGTGGAGGTTCCCGACGCGCCGGCCGGAGTCGCGTGGGGTGGGTGCGAGTCCGGCATAGCCGGCGAGGTGGTCAGCGGACGCGAATCCGTCAAGGTTGCCACCGGTGGCGGCGAGGAATTCCGCGCCGAGGAGGTCTCCGATGCCGACCATGCTGGTGATCACCGTGGCGTGGTGGTGGCGGTGGAATCGGTCGGCGATGAGCTTGTCCAGCTCGGTGAGCTGCCGATCGATGTCGATGATGGTGGCCGCGAGCCGGCCGACGAGCTCCCCGGCCATTGCCTCACCGGGAACGCGGACGTGCTGCGCTTCAGCGGCGTGCATCGCTGCCGTGGCGAGTTTGTCCGCGTGGCGGACTTTGCGCTCGCGGAGCCAGCGCTCCAGTTCCTCTCGCCCGATTGCGGTAAGAGCGGCGGGTGTCTGGAACTGGCTGATGAGCACGAGCGGTCCGCGGTTGGTGAAGTCGAGTGCGCGCTCCAGGGCGGGGAAGATGCCGAGCAGGCGTATCCGTAACCGGTTGATGGTGCGGGTGCGATCGGCCGCGAGGTCGGCGCGGTGGGCGGTGAGCATGCGAAGTTCAGCGAGCAGGGTGTCCTCGAGGTGCAGCTCGCGCAGGTCACGGCGCATGCGGGCCTGGTCAGCGATGAGCGCGGCGTCCTTGGCGTCGGTCTTGCCCTCGCCGCGGTAGGCACCGGCGATGCGGTTGACTGCCACGCCTGGCAGGTAGAGGACCCGCTGGTCGCGCCCAAGCAGGAGCGTGATGGCAAGTGCCGCCGGGCCGTCGGCGAGGTCGATGGCCCAGGTCACCTCCTTCGCTCGGGCGAGGGCTGAGGTGATCGCCGCGACAAGTTCAGGTTCATCGTTGGGCACCCGCCGCGACAGCAGCCGGCGCCCTTCCCTGTCGATGACCACCAGGTGGTGATGGCCTTTGCCGGCGTCGATCCCGGCCCATGCTTGCTCGACCTGCTGCATCCAGCCCTCTCCCTTCTCGTGATCGGCATGCCGTCGACGCGCTCGCCGTCCATTCCCTACGCAGCGATCGATGTCGCAGATCTCAATCAGCGGTCAAGACGTCGTAGAGCACCGGGGTGGCCAATCAGGCGAAGCCATCAACGGCAGAAAACTGGAAGCCATGCCCCGGTGCTTCCGGCTGCCCGGACAGTACGACAGCCCGGACGATCAACAAGGTAGGGAAAACTGACCACGTGGTTCCGGCTGAATCGGGACCACCTCCTGAAGCATCGGGAGGTGCTGAGCGTGGAGGACTGGGCGGAGATCCGGCGGCTGCGGCGGTCGGAGGGCATGGCGATCCAGGCCATCGCACGGCGGTTGAGGATGTCTCGCAACACCGTGAAGAAGGCCCTCGCTAGTGATGAGCCGCCGCGGTATCGGCGGGCGGCGAAGGGCTCGATCGTGGACGCGGTCGAGCCGCAGATCCGGGCGTTGTTGGCGGAGTTCCCTGACATGCCGACGACGGTGATCATGGAGCGGGTCGAGTGGACCCGCGGCAAGACGGTGTTCTGTGATCGGGTGCAGCAGTTGCGGCCGTTGTTCCGGCGCCCGGATCCGGCCCAGCGGACGGAGTATCTGCCGGGTGAGCTGGCGCAGTGTGATCTGTGGTTCCCGCCGGCGGACGTGTCGTTGGGCTTCGGGCAGGTCGGTCGACCGCCGGTGCTGGTGATGGTGTCGGGGTATTCGCGGTGGCTGTCAGCGGTGATGATCTCGTCGCGGCAGTCGCCGGACCTGTTGGGCGGGCACTGGACGCTGATCTCGGGGTGGGACCGGACGCCGAAGGCTCTGGTCTGGGACAACGAGTCCGCGGTCGGGCAGTGGCGGGCCGGTAGGCCGCAGCTGACGGAGGCGATGAACGCCTTCCGCGGGACCCTCGGCATCAAGGTGATCCAGTGCCGGCCGGCGGATCCGGAGGCCAAAGGCCTGGTCGAGCGGGCCAACGGCTATCTGGAGACCTCGTTCCTGCCCGGCCGCCGATTCGCCTCACCGGAGGACTTCAACGCCCAACTCACCGAGTGGTTGGTGCGGCCGAATAACCGCCAGCACCGAATGTTGGGCTGCCGACCCGTGGACCGCTGGGACGCCGACCGGGCCGCGATGCTGTCGCTGCCGCCGGTCGCGCCGGTGGTTGGCTGGCGGCAGACCACCCGGCTGCCCCGGGATCATTACGTCCGGTTGGACAGCAACGACTACTCGGTGCACCCGACGGCGGTGGGCCGACGGGTGGACATCGTCGCCGACGCCGACCAGGTGCAGGTGTTCTGCGAGGACCGCCTCGTCGCCCGGCATGACCGGTGCTGGGCCAAGCATCAGAGCATCACCGATCCCGCGGCGTCCTCCAGTGCTGCGCTCGTCGTGGCTGGAGCGGGTGCAGGTGACTAGTGCCGCATCAGGCAACGTTTGCCCTGGGTCTGCGACGATGGCGCCATGAACGAGGAAGTCATTCCCATTCTTCGCGTCGAGGACGCTGCGGCGGCGGTTGCTTGGTACGGGCGACTGGGCTTCGCCAAGCAGTGGGAACACCGCTTCGAACCGGGACTTCCCGCGTTCGTCGAGGTCGCCCGGGGCGGGGTGCGGTTGTTCTTGTCGGAGCACAAGGGAGATGCCCGCCCCGACACGTTGGTCTATGTCCGCGTTCGTGACGTCGAGGTCATCGCCGCCGAGTTCGATGTGCAGGCAAAGGACGCTCCGTGGGCGCGTGAGATTGAGCTGCGCGACCCTGACGGCAACCGGCTTCGGATCGGCACGCCGATGGAATGACACTCGCCGGCCAGCGCGGCGGGGAAGCTGTGCTGGTGGCTGAGCGAGTACGTGTCCGCGAGATCGATGACGACGAGGGGCAGCGGCTGCGGCGGATCATCCGCCGGGGCACCGGGTCGGTGGTGACGTGGCGGCGGGCGCAGATGGTGTTGCTGTCCGCGCAGGGCATGCCGGTGCCGAAGATCGCCGAGGTGACGTTCACCAGCGCGGATCGGGTCCGGGACGTGATCCACAATTTCAACGCCGACGGCTTCGACTCGCTCTACCCGAAGTACAAGGGCGGCCGGTCGAGAACGTTCACGCTGCCGGAGCGGCGTGAGATCAAGAAGATCACCAAGTCCAAGCCGGCCGAGCATGGCCTGCCGTTCTCGACCTGGAGCCTGGCCAAGCTGGCCGACTTCCTGGTCGCTGAGGGGGTGGTCGACGACATCAGCCACGAGGGCCTGCGGGTCCTGCTCCGCGAGGAGGGCGTGTCGTTTCAACGGGTGAAGACCTGGAAGACCTCCCGCGACCCGGACTACGCCGCCAAGAAGGCCCGCGTCGAGCACCTCTACGCCATCGCTGACGGCGAGGTCATACCCGAAGACGACGAGCCCGATGTCGTGTTCTGCCTGGACGAGTTCGGTCCCCTGAATCTTCAACCCCATCCCGGGCGGCAGTGGGCCGAACGCGGCGGACGACACAAGGACCCTGACCGGGAACCCCGGGCACGCCGGCGGGCGACCTACACCCGACCGCACGGGGTCAGGCACCAGTTCGCCGCCTACGACCTGGGCAAGGACCAGCTCTACGGCCATATCAAGCCGACGAAGACCCTCACCCGGTTCCTGGAGTTCTGCCGATACCTGCGCAGCCTGCACCCGCCGCAGACCCGGATCGCGATCGTGCTCGACAACTACTCCCCACACCTGAGCACGAAGAAAGACACCCGCGTCGGCGACTGGGCCGCAGCCAACAACGTCGAGTTCGCCTACACACCCACCAACAGCTCCTGGCTCAACCGCATCGAGGCCCAGTTCACCGCCCTGCGCATGGCAAGAGCGATGCCCCTAAGTCGGCGATCAAAGATATAAACCCCTCGGGCGGCAAGCAGAACTGCGTGCGATGCTCAATTGAGACAGACAAAATGCTGGGCGGTAAGCCCTACAAGCCGGCACCTCCAGGTGGCCCCTTCGACGCGGCAGAGATCACACAGTATTCGCGAAGCGTTTTTCTTCACCGTAAGAAACTCGGCGATATGACTAAGGCGATGCAGCGGTCCGGGCCGGGCGCACGAGGGATTGTCGTCGGACTTCGGGGGCCCGGTCGGCAAGGTCACGCTTTCAACGTGGTAAACCAGAAGGGTGTGGTAAGATTTCTCGACGGTCAGATTGGCGGGCCGGCCAACCTCGACGACGGCTTCATCTCCTTCCTATTCACGTACACGAGAAGGGGTGTTAGGTAGTGTTGTCCAAAGAGGGCGCCCGGAGGAGCGCAGAAGAATTCCTTGATGCTGAGGTGCGCCCGCGCTTTAGATACGGCATACTCGTTGTTGAGGACGGTGTTGAGGAGAGTGAAGACGCATGGATCTTCCCCTACGACGGTCAAGCTTACGTAGAACTGGGAGACTGGAGGCAGGGAATGGCAGGCAACTCTCCCATCGTGGTAGATAAACTTACAGGAGAGGCACGGTTCCTTAGCTGACGCGTGCGATGGTGCGGTCGGCCGTGGTGCTCACTATGAACCCGGTGAGCACCAATCTTTGTGGCCCGCGCTAATACTGCAGCGGCAGTGTTTGGGGTAGCCGCGTTGGCGGTAGTGGCAGGTTCGGGATTGGTGTCGGCGTCGTCGGCGCCTTCAATTCCATCTGCAAACCTGCTGCAGGTCTTCCTCGACGGTGACCTCTTCGGCGGGCCGAAAGCGTCAACGCCTTTGGCCGACGACGCCCACTCATGGCCGATGAGCGCGGACTGCGAAAGCATCGGCCGGCATATGAGTAGGAGTACGTGCAGTGCGATGTCTTCTCCACGAGGTGCCGTGGTGAACCGTGTGACTGCTGATCGGCTGATGCTCGTCAACGTGCTGGATCACTGGTTCTACCTGCAAGAGCCGACCTTCATCGACGTCGGGCAAATCTACTGGATCGATCAAGAGACCAACGAGTTGTGCGTAGATCGCGGTGGTGATCGTGTAACGCGGCATGGTCGCGCCCGGCACGCCGCTTGGATGGGCCGCTAGTCGAGACTGTCGCATGCCCAGGTCAGCTATCCGCAATCCGCGCGGCTCGCTCCGTGCTCGGTATCGCCATTGGCAAGGTCGTGGTACGGCGCGTTATGGGTTCAGGTCCTGAGACGGATGCTCAGCTGGGCGCCGAGCTGACGGAACCCCAGCGCGCGCGCCACTCGGCGTGAGGGCTCCGGTCGAGCCCGCCACTGCGGCAGGAGACCGCTGGCTATTCCGTCCGCAGCTGCTGCGCAGGCAACGGCACGCGCCAGTCCGCGGCCACGTTGATCCAGCTTCGTCAGCACGCCGATGTGGACCAGCAGCCCTGGCCAGCGTCGGTAGCCGGCGGCTGCGACGACGTGCTTCCCGCGGCGTACCACGAACGCGGGGGAGGTGATGTCGGCCAACCCGCATTCGTCGGCATCTTCCGCCGTCACCGATGCCAGGAGCGTGGCGAGTTCGTCGTGACCGGCGAGGACCACTTCCACGTCATCAGGTCCGGCTGGCTGTAGGTCCCCCTCGCCGAGGTACGCCAGGCTCGCCGGACCCAGCACCTCGTCGATTGGAAGGACGGCGCGCAGCCGGTCACTGTCAGTCAGTACCTCGACGGGCACGTCATGCAGCATCGTGCGTACCGTTGCGGCCTGGCTGCCTGTCGGCGCGGTGATGATGGCGGCGTCGCCCAACGCGACGATCCCAACCCAGCCGGGTGGGCAGAGCAGGGAGCTGGCCGAGACGGCTACCTCGACGCCGCCTTCCTCGTGGAAGGCCATCGGAACGCCAGCCATCTCGACCCAGGCCGCTCGAGCGCGAGTGAGCAACGGATCATAGGCCATAAACGCATCTTGACGTCTGGCTCAACGGTCGCGCCATCGAGTTCGCCGGGCCAGGCGTGGCGCGCTCTTTTGGCCGCAAGTCGAGCCCTCGTCGTGCACGTGCGCTGAGCCGGGCGTGCGCGCCCCGCCGATGTGAGGGTGGTTGATCATGACGTCTGTTCGACCCCGGCGATCGCAGAGTCAGTGGATTGTGGCGGTGAGGCGTTGCAGGGCGGCGTGAGCGGGTGGACCCCAGGTGGGTTTGCCGCCGGGGCGGCCGTGGACGCCGGCGTCGCCGATGAGGATGCCGCCGAGGGCGCGTGCCATCGCCCATCCCCGGGCGCGGCGCATGGTGGCGGTGTCCGCTGCGGGCTGGTAGGCCGCGTAGAAGTGGTCGGTGCTGCCCTCGGGTAGCAGGAGCCACACGGCGGCGAGGTCGTACGCCGGGTCGCCCGCGCAGAGGTCACCGAAGTCGATCACGCCGCAGATGGCGCCGCCGGCGGTCAGCACGTTGGCAGGGTGGAGGTCGGCGTGCAGCCATAGCGCCGGGCCTGTCCATTGAGGCGCGGTGACCGCGTCGTGCCAGATGGCTCGGACGGCGTCCGGGTCGTCGATCAGCCCTCGTTCGATGGCGGAGGTGAGCGCCTTGGCGAATCCGCCGGTTAAGTCGGCCAGTGGCCCGCCGCGGTCTCGGCCTGCGGGCGCGCCGCTGGGGGCGGGTTGGTGAAGAGCCGTCAGGAAAGTGGCTAAGGACGTGGCCGCATCGGCGGCTCGCGTGACAGGGGCGCGGTCGGCGGGCGTGCCCGGCACCCAGGTGGTGATGAGCCACGGCCGAGGGAACCGTTCAGACGGTTCGGCGAGTCGCTGCGGGACGGGGACCGGCAGCGGAAGACGCGGAGCGAGTGTGGGCAGCCAGGAGTATTCCTTGCGCAGCAGCGCGTCCGCGGATGCGGTCGCCCAGGGGAGCCGGACGGCCAGGTCGTCACCGAGCCGCCACAGTTGGTTGTCCCACCCACGCGCGCCCAGCCGGACCGGGCGATCGGCGAGGTCGGGGTGCTGGTCACGCACCAGATCCGCGACCAGCTCCGCGTTGATCTCGATCTCGGCGTGGCTCATGCGGAACAACAGTAGTTTCCGCAGCGCCGCCGGTTGACCCAGTAGGCCGATCGCCGTCAATGACTGCTCGCACTGGTTTGTGTCGAGGAGCCATGATTGGCTGCCTTCATGCCGAGCGACATCACGAGTGGCGTGCTCACACTCGCCGGGACCATCGTTGGCGGGTTGATCACCGTCGCCGGCACCTACGGGACCGTCAGTGCTCAGCGAAGCAGGTCCAGCAGGCGCGCCGCGATCAGGTCACCGATGCCCGGCGGCAGGCATGGGTGACGTATCTGACGAGACTCGATACTTTTCTCGATCACGCGAGGGAGTTGGTCGTCGCCATGGACGGCGACGATCAGGGAAACGCTATCAAGGATCTGCACGAGCGTTATGCCGACGAGTGGCTGGCGTTCATCGCTACCAACGCTGCCGTCCAGATAGCAGGCCCGAAGGTGGTGGCCGAACGGGCTGATGCGCTGAAGATCGCGGTCGGCAACTGGAGTGACGCGGTCGACGCCCGGTATCAACGAGGGAAGTGGGGGCGCGGACGCGAGGATGCGTGGGAGGCAGTCACAAGAGCTCGAAGCGCCTTTGTCGAAGCCACACAGAGCGACTACGGCCCCTGAGCCGATGGCAGCCAGCGTAAGTGGTCAAGCAAGGTGGCGTGGCAGTGATAGGGCCAGGGCCGCAGACACGACGCCCGAAATGCTCGCTGACGCCGATCGGGCGAGGACTTGACCTGCGGTGACGCGGTCGAGCGGTGCGGCGCGACCTCCCAGAGAAGACTGGTGAGGTCAGTGTTGGCTGCTCACAGCCTGCCCACTGCCGGCTTGTCGTCCTGGGCCCGCCGAATCCAGTCCCAGGGGCGATCCTGCATCGGCGTGCGGGGCTGAATCTGCCACGGCGGAGCTGGTAGAGATTCCCGCAGTTGAGACTCGAATCCCACCGACAGCCATCTGACCAGGGCTTCCTGAGCGGTGACCATCTCGGCAGGGCTCAAGTGGTCAGTCGAGGCCGCATTGGTCGGTGCTCGGACGGACGTCGACCTCGCGCGTGGCCGGGCCAGGGCGATCGCTGGCCCGGCTACGGCTACCGGTCGTGTCCCTGTCCCGTCAGTCCCACCAGAAGGTCCAGCAGTTGAGGCCCATGATTGCGTCGGCGTACGTGCGGAAGGTGTTGGTGTGGCTCTGCCAAATGTTGTCCGGGCAGAAGGCGAAGTGTTCGGCGGCCACCTGCAGGGCTAAATCGGGGGTGACGGGTGGCGCGGCGATGCTCAAGTGCAGGGTGTCGAAGCTCAGGCCGACGACTGTGGCCCCGAAGCGATGCTGCCAATCGCGGGTGACGGTGGCGAAGCGGGCGGTGTCGTTGTCGTGGTTGAGCGGCCCGGTCCAGCCGATCTGCGTTAACGCGCGTGCGCCGTCGGTCGCGGGAACCAGTGCGAGACGGGCCTGGCCGGTGGAGAGCACGTCGGCGTACTGGTCGGCGAAGTGTTCTACCGGGCCTTGCCGATCCGGGGCGGGTGTGAGCCCGGGCCATCGTGCACCGACCGGATCGAGGTGGCCAAGGTGGGTGGCTTCTTGGTCGGGGTCGTCGTCGGTGGTTTCCTGCCACCATTCGGCGAGGACCACGCCGCTGTCGTGCTGCTCGATCGCGGTGATGCTGTCGTATTCGACGTCGATGCCGAACGGTTCGTCGTCGCCCTCGACGTGCAGCGCGAGCAGCGGCCACAGTCCGGTTCGGTGATGCCGGGCCCGCCACCGGGACCACTCGCCCGCGGCGGCGGGGTGAGAGGAGAGCCAGTACACCGGCGTGGCGCCGTTGTATGGCTTCATCAACCGCCCCTCAGGGAGGTCCGGCGGTAGCGCTTCGTGCCACGTCATGGCCGACACCATAAGCGCCGACCATGACAAAGTGCCCGGCGACTCCGGACCGAAGGCAGCTGCCATCGGTCGGCGCGCAAAGCCCGAGATTAGGGGAGCAGGATGGGAGCAGGCGGGTGCACAGAACGGCGTCGAACAGCACCTAGCGGCATCGAACGACGCCCAACTGCACCCAGCCCGACCTGCAAGTTCTCGTTTTTGCAGGTCAGAGCCGGTGCAGCGTCCTGTTTCACACGGAATGTCTCGGGCTTGAACCGGATCGAACCGCCGCCATGGGATGCCGTCGCACATCGCCGAGGCCGGTCCCGGCAGCTCATCGGTGGGAGATCCGCTGTGAGAGACACGGACGAATCGACGAACAGGCGTCCAGCGTGCTTGCACGTATCGCGCCGGCGGCTGATCGGGTGCGAGCCCTCGTCGACGGCGGCGACGTCGACGCAGGTCTGATGATGGTTCGCTGGTTCGACGACCCAGACGGCGGCTACAACGCGATGGGCTGGCGGCTGAGCTGTGAGCAGATCCAACTGCTCGCACGGATGGGCGCAAGCGTCGAATCGGATGAGTACGCAGGAGACTCCACAGCCCATTCGAGCCGATGACCGTCCTCATCTGCCGCTAGCCGCATGCCGATCAGCATCCGCTCGTCCCGACGATCGGAGCTGATGGCTCGGCTGCTTTCAGTCCTTGAGTGGATCCCAGTGGTTGCTGTAGCGCAGCAGTGATTGGGCCAGGTCGGGGTGAGCGGCCGCCCACACGGTGTCGAAAAGGTACCACTGCTGGTACCCGAATGACTGGCCACAGTGCATGGTGACTTGGGCGAGATGTTCGTCGACCTTGATGCGCGATGCGTCGGGGCGTCGGCCGTCGACGTATCGGGGCGTTGTGAGAAGCTCCATGGCTTCGCCGTGGGCGGCGTCGTGCTCCTTGGGCAGGTTGGGCCAGGGGTCGGCGTTGAGGTTGAAGCCGGGCCATCTGTTACACCGGTCCAGCGCCGGCCTGATGGCGTCTTCTTCGGGCGCGACGAGCGCTCGCAGGACCAGCAACTCGGGTGGCCATGCTGCACCGCTGTCGGGGTCCGCGGTCCGGAGGTGTCCGGCCAGTTCCCGCAACCCGACCCCCGGGAATACCAGCGGCTGGGAGCAGGCGAGGCTTTCACCGTCGTAGAACGTGAGGAACACCGCGTACGTGCTGGCCTCACCGGTACTGGCGGGCGTAACGACTGTCACCGGCACATCGGCGACGAACGACGTCAACTCACCTCCCGCACCAGGCAACGGCCACGACTGGAACAGGTATGCCAATCGGTCGGGGGCGGCCGCGACCACCTCGTCATCGAGGAAGAAATAGGCCAGTTCCACCTCGTCGTCATCGGTCCGTACCCGAACGCTGTGGTCGTCGAGGCGGATGAAGTCCTCGTCACCCTCGACGTACAAGTGCTCATGCAGGAGCTCGCACAGCTCGCTGGTCGTTGCCGGCCGAGACAGGCCGTGCTTCCGTGCCGCCTCGAAGATCGAATCGAGGCCGTAGACGCCACCGCCCAGCTCGTTCTCGACCCAGGACTCCGGATCGTCGCAGGTCCAGCCTCGCCGGAACCAATTCAGCACGGTCTCGTCCTGCAGCCGCCGGACCCGCTTGCTCAACTGGCCCTCGTAGTGGGAGCGATACACGAAATGCACGGCATGACGGTACTGCAGCCGGTCACGCAGATGTAGATGGCCGGAGCCACTCTTCTGCCGCTGGGCGAGCGCGGAGTGGCAGCTCAGTCGAACCAGTTGAAGAGCAGGTCACCGAGCCGACCCGGTTGGTAGTAGGCAACATCCTGGCGTTCTTCTTCGGTAAGTAGATGCAGGTGTCGGTCCTCAAGCGGCTGATTCAGCTCCGCCGTGGTGGCGAGCCGCAGCGCTGCGCGGCGGTAGATCTCCTCGCCGGGGACGTCAATGAACACCGCGTTGACGATGTGGGGATATTGTCGTTCGGCTCCAGCGACCAGGAATGCCGCAGCGTTGAAGAGGATGCTCATGGGCCTGCCATCACGAAGTCGCACACCGACCCTGTAGTGGTTTCGGCCGGTCATCGGCTCCTCAACCGAGGTTGTGACCACACCGCCGACTGCCCTGGTGCTGGCGTACACCATGGCCAGCCAGGTGGCACTGGCCGCCTGATCGGGGTGCGGTTTGGTCACTCCCGCCTGGAGCAGTTGGGTGATTTCCACGCAGGGATCATCCGGCATCGCGGCGTCGACTGCGCATCTCAGAAACGTACGCCCCCACGGTGTGTTGAGACCAGCTTTCGTGCACGCATCTAGCCGCCGACCGGGCGCAATGTTCGGTCGCGCCTGCCGTATGTGTGATGGCGTGCAGCTGGCCGGGCATTCGTTAGGTGCCGAACCCGCCGCATAGGTAGTACAGGCTCGTGGCCAGCTGCGGTTAGCGAGGTGGTTCAGGGTGCGGCTGGACGGCGGGATCGCGGAAGATGAGACAGCATTGGCGAGGCCGCCGGTCGGGGCATCGGATCTTGGTCGACTACTGTCTTACCTGGAGCCCCGCCCTCATCGTTCTCCGGGCTCGCCGCACCCACCCTGAGCTGCAAGTCAGCGTGGAAGAGGCTCATGAACAGACGACGACCGTGTCGACGAAGCGACCAGACACGGTTGGGCAGTGACTGTCCAGCGTGGGCCGGCGCGATACCGCGGCGGAACCCGCAGGGCGGGGCGCGCGCCGGTGCAGCCGCCAACCGATGCTGGACGGCCGCAGTCGACGGGACGGCGTTTAGTTCGCGGGAAGCAACCGACCTGTCTCCGTGCCCTGGGCGTCGAGGAGCACCAGGGTTCGACCGTCGAGACCTGCTCGTCTGGCCGTCACGAGCCATCCTCCGATCGACACACTGTCGGCGCAAAACATCAGTGTGGTTCCTCTTGCGGTCGTGAGTAGTGTGCCGCTGGCAGCGGTGATCCACCGACCGCTCTCGTCGTTGCAGCCGTCGGATCCGCGCCATTCACCGTCGGCCGTGAACTTCACGTATGCGGCCTTGTGTCCCGTCAGGGGTATCCAGCGACCCGCCAGCCGGTGTCGGTCCACCGGAACTAGCTTCGCCGGTAGGGCGACCGCTGGTGTCAGGGCCCGGCGGGCCTCGTCGGTGATGACCGGCGGTTCCAGTACGTTGTCGGCCTTGTCGGGCTCGGGGTCGGTGTGGCCCCGGGGATCAGCCGGGCGACCGGTTGCGCTCGTGCGTCCAGGAGAACGGGTAGCCCTACGCCGTCGAACTGGTAGGCGGTGACGCGGCGCAGCCATTCGGGGGTTTCTTGACTGGCCTTCGCGCAGCCGGGGATGCCTTCGACCGCGGTGGTGGTAGCCGTGAAGATGTCCGCGAGGAAGGCGCCGTCGCTGCTGGCCCGCCAGGATCCGCCCAGAGTGCCGCAGCGGCTGCCGACCAGGTCCAGATCACGGTCAGCGAGACGCAGGATCGTGCCCGCGCCGGGGTCGGCAACGTCGGCGATCGTCCAAGAACCGATCAGTGACGCCGGCGTCAACGGCGCCACAGGCCCGCTAGTTCCCGAGATCGGCTGCGGATTCGCGCGCTCCGGGTGGCTCTGCCTACTACATCCGGTGAGCAGCACGCCCATCACGACCAGCGTCGCGAGGTAACCCTGTCGTACCACCTCGGCTCCTCCGGTCGGGCTCTGGCCAGGCTCTGGGTCCCGTGTAGCGAGCTACCGAACCGCCTACTCCTCTTTAACGGCCGGGAGAGACATCGGGTGCGCCCGGAGTGCGCGAAAGCCCGATGCGCCAGCGGCGACGCGAGGACTTAGGTCTACTGCTGTGGCGGCTGCGGCCAGCACGACACCTAGTCGTCGTTCGGCAGGTACCAGCCGTGTTCGCGGTGCCTGGTGGTTGCCTCCGGGTTGTCGCGCTCGTAGGCCTCGTTGGCCCGTCGCCTCATCTCTTCGTCGTAGCGGTGCAGCTCGTTGTAAAGGTTCGACGCCTCGCCGACATTGTCGCTGGACACGTAGCGCTGTCGTAACGCCTCCCGCTCGTCTTCGAGTTCCGCGTCGGACAGCGGGCGGAGGCTACCCAAGCCGCGTGCGATGGAGCCGAAGATGCCCATGCGCGGATGCTGTCTCCACAGAACCCGGGGCGGTTCAACCCCGGTTGGCCCGACCGGTCGGCGTTGGGAGGCCCGTACCCGCCGCAACCCGAGCTCGAATAGCCGTCTCGACCTGACCTGGCATGACTGCATCGTGCATCCCACTGGTTCGCGACGCCAAACACCCGAGGCGGTGAAGAAGGCGAAGGCGTCGCGCTCCGTCACGATGATCCACTGCACCACCGTGCGCGTGAGCGGTTTGGAAGACCTCGTTGAGCCGATCGAGTTCGCCCAGGGTCGGTTCTCGCCGCAGCCCGACTTCGATCTTGAAGTCGCCGTCCACGATCGCCACGTCGAGGCAGTCGAGCAGGTCCGCGGGGAGCCTGGTGATGACGAACTCGCGGAACGCGTCGGCGACCGTGGCCGTCATGTCGCCGCACCCGCAGGTCCCGCCATCGAGGACCGCACCGAGGTAGAAGGTACAGGGCGGGAACTCCGGCGCTTCGTTCGTCGCAACCCAGGTCTCACCGATGTGCACCAGGCTGGCCCCGGCCCCGTGGCGCCACTCTCGCACGCGTACGAAGAGGACAGGTGGCGGGTGGCTGTAGGTTTAGACTGGTGGGCCGCTGGAGGATTCGCTCGCTCTCCTTTGCTATTCCTTGATGACGAGGTCGACGGGCTCCACCCTGCTATTTGAGATGGCGGTTGGGCCGGAATGTGCGGGCTCGACGACCGAAGACCTGCCCCGCAGACTCGCACCGATGCGCCCGTCGGCCTGCTGGTGGCCCCATCGAGGCTAGGTACGTGATTCGATCATGTGTTAGCGTCCGGCGTGCCGACTTCCAGACGGTGTGCCACCTAAGATCCGTCGCTTGGCCTTGGAGACCGGGATGACGTGGTGCCCTTCCTCGACCTGCTGCACCGTCGGGCGAGCGTCATAGGGCACCGTTTTGGATGGATTGGCAGACAGGAAGCCTGGCCTGGGTCGAGTTCCGTTGGCGCGGGGCAACTGTCCCTGGTTGTAGATCGAGGTGAGGGTGACATGCTGACACGGGTGATCGACCTTCAACCCGCCTGCGTCTCCACGCCGCTCTGCGGACGTAGCGGACGTCCTCGCCACGCTGTGCTGCCACCTGGCCCCTGCCGAGTGGCGGTCGGTGACTCCGGTCGTCGGCTCGACAGCCACGTGGAGCGATGACGGACGCCGCCGAAATGGACGCCACCACCGACCGTGACACCAGCGGTCTCGAGGACAGCCTGGCTCGTATCTGGGGCGACGTGCTCGGCGCTGGCCCGGTGGAGCGCGACGTCGACTTCATCGCGCTCGGCGGCAATTCGTTGCATGCGGCTCGTGTCACCGCCCGAGTACGTGCGCTTCTGGCCGCCGAGGTGACGGTGCGCGAGCTTTTCGAGTCCGGCACCGTCCGGTCTCTGGCCGAAAGGATCGCCGAGCGGCGTGCGTCCCGCAACTGCCGGGGAATACCACCGCTCGACGCCTTCCGGTCGTCTTCCGCGACCGATTCGAGCACCATGCCCTCACCCCAGCAGCGCCGACTGTGGTTCCTCGACCACCTGCACCCAGGCGCAGGTGTGGCGTACAACGTGCCCGCGGTCAGCCGCGTCCGTGGGCCGCTCGATCTGGCGGCGCTTCGCGCTGCGATCGACGATCTGGTGCGACGGCACTCTCAATTGCGGACCAGGTTCTTCCTCGAGCGCGACCGGCTGACAGCAGAGGCGACGGATGCCACCGTCGCAGTCGATCTGGTCGACGTGAGCGGACACGACGACCCGGTCGTTGAGGCGCACCGTCAGGTCGGGGCGCTGGCGATGCAACGCTTCGACCTCGGGTCGGCCCCGTTGCTACGCTGCGCCGTGTGGCGGCTCTCTGCCGACGACCATCTGGTGGCGCTCGTCTTCCATCACCTCGTCGCGGACGGCTGGACGGTGGACCTGGTGGACCGGGACCTCGCCATCGCTTACGCGGCCCGCACCAAGGGCCGGACCGCCCAGTTGCCCGACCTCGAACTCGATTACGCCGACTTCGCGCGCTGGCAGCATCACCTGGCAAGCTCCCCGCAGCTCACGGAAAGTCTGGACTACTGGCGTCGACAGCTCGCGGGCGTCAACCCCGTCCTCGAACTACCGACCGACCGACCGCGGCCGGCGATCCGTGCCCACTCGGGTCGGCGGCTGACCGTCCGGACGACCCCTGAGCTGGCTTCGACCGTCCGTGACCTGGCCTCTGGCACCGGCACCACCTGCTATGCCGTGTTCCTCGCCGCCCTCGCCGCCCACCTGCGGCGACTCACCGGCCGTAGGGATCTACTCGTCGCCACGCCCACCGCCGGAAGGCCGGACCCGCGGCTGGAGGACGTAGTGGGCTTTTTCGCCAACACCCTGCTGGTACGCCTCCGCCCCGGCGCGGGGACCTTCCGGGACCTGGTGTCGCGAACCCACGCGACCGTCCTCGACGGCCTCGACCGGCAGTACGTCCCCTTCGAGCAACTGGTCCGCGAGTTCGCCCCGCCGGGAGATCTCTCCCGCTCACCGCTGGCCCAGGTCGCCCTCGCCTACCAGGGGCCACGCCGCGAACGGGCGGAACTGGCTGGGGCTACGGTGGAGCCGGTCGAGGTGGACAACGGCACCGCGAAATTCGACCTCACGATCGAGGTGCACGAGGTCAGCCAGGGCTTCGAGCTGACCGCGGAGTATGACGTCGAGCTGTTCGGGCCCGAGCGCGCCGAGGCCATACTGGACGAGTTGCTCGCCCTGCTGGCCACGGCCGTCGCCCGGCCGGACATCGCCCTGGCGCAGCTCGTGGGCGACCGGCCCGCACCTCGACCTGCTCGTTCCGTCGACGACGGCCGCTGTCTGCACGAGCTCTTCGAGACGGTCGCCGCGCGAAGCCCTGAGTCGGTCGCCGTGGTGGACGGTGCCCGGCGCCTCACCTACCGCGAGCTGGATCGGGCCGCGAACCGCTTCGCCCACCGGCTGCGTCGCGCGGGTGTGGGACGAGAGCAGCTCGTGGCGCTGTGCGCGGAACGCTCGGTGGACCTGATCGTGGGGGTCCTGGCGATCCTCAAGGCCGGCGCCGGATACCTGCCGCTCGACCCCCGGCATCCTGCCGCGCGGCACCGGCTCACCCTGGACGACGCCGGCTGTGCCGTCCTCCTTGGCGACGCGGGGGCGTGCGACCCCCTCCGCGATGCCGTTCGGACCTTCCTCGACCTCGGCGATTCACGGGAGCACGAACCCGAGGAGGCTCCGCACACCGGCGTCCGCCCGCACGATGTCGCCTACGTCATCTACACCTCCGGCTCCACCGGCCGGCCCAAGGGGGTGGTGATTACTCACGGCAACGTCACCCGGCTTTTCTCTGCCACCGAGCGGGACTTCTCCTTCGGACCTGACGATGTCTGGACCCTTTTCCACTCCATCGCCTTTGACTTCTCGGTCTGGGAACTGTGGGGAGCGCTGCTGTACGGCGGGCGCCTCGTGGTGGTGTCCCACGAAGTAAGCCGTGACCCGACCGCGATGCTGGATCTCGTCCGTGGCGAGGGCGTCACGGTGATGAACCAGACGCCCACCGCCTTCCGCCAGCTCGCCGCCACAGCCGAGGACAGCGGTTACCCGAGCGTGAATCTGCGGCACATCATCTTCGGCGGTGAGGCGCTGGACCCGGCGAGCCTGCGGGGCTGGGTCGATGCGTACGGCACCGGCCGGCCCCATCTGATCAACATGTACGGCATCACCGAGACCACTGTGCACGTCACCATCCGGCCGATCGAGGAGACCGACCTCGACGGGGCGGTCAGCCCGATCGGCAGGCCGATCCCAGACTTGCGGGTCCACGTGCTCGACGAGCACATGCGCGAGGTGCCGGTCGGCGTCGAGGGCGAGATGTACGTCGGCGGGCCGGGCGTGGCCCGGGGCTACCTCAACCGCCCCGACCTGACCGCGGCACGCTTCGTCCCGGACCCCTTCGGCGCGCCCGGGGACAGGCTGTACCGCTCTGGTGATCTGGCGGTACGCGTCCCGGATGGCAGCCTCGAATACCGGGGACGAATCGACCAGCAGGTCAAACTGCACGGCTTCCGGATCGAGCTGGGCGAGATCGAGCGTGCCCTGCTCGACCAGCCCGGCGTTCGCACCGCCGCCTGCCTGCTGCGGGAGGACTGCCCCGGGCTGCCCCGCATCGTCGGCTACCTCGTCTCCCAGCCAGGGTGGTCGCTCGACACCGCCGCGATCCGCGCAGGGCTCGGGCAGCTCCTGCCCGCCCACATGGTGCCGGCCGTATTCGTGGAGTTGCCCGCCCTGCCGGTCACTGGCAACGGGAAATTGGACCGGAGGGCCCTTCCGGCCCCGGGCGCTGGGAGCAACAGCACGACGGTGGCCGCCGCGCCGCAGACACCGCAGGAGCATCGGCTGGCCAGGCTGTGGTCGGAAGCGCTGGGCGTCCCCCGGCCGGGCCGCGATGACAACTTCTTCGCGTTGGGTGGCGACTCCATCGTGGCCGTCCGGGTGGGCGCACTGGCACGCGCGGCCGGCCTGCCGGTCACCGTCGAGCAGATCTTTCTGCACCCCACGATCGCCGAACTCGCGACAGCCTGTCTGCAGGCCGTGGCGGCCGCCCCGCCACCGGCCACCGAACTCCCACTCCCCGCGGCGAACAGTCCTGCGGCGACCAGCCCCGCGCAGCACCTGCCGGCGGACGTCACGGATGCTTACCCCCTGGCCGCGATGCAGCTGGCCATCCTCTTCGAATGCGAGCTGGCCGAGTCGCCCGGCCTGTACCACGACCTGCTCAGCGTGCGGGTCAGCGGCCCGTTCGACCCGGCGGCCCTCGACGAGGCGCTCACGGCCGTCGCCGCACGTCACGACGTGCTGCGCACCTCGATCGACCTGGGGCGGTACCAGGAGCCGCTGCAACTGGTGCACCGTGCCCCACGGATCCCGGTGTCGGTGGAGTCGGTGGACAGTGAACTGGCGGACCCCGATGAGACGCCGGCCGAGGCGGTGCTGCGCGACTGGTGGCGACGCGAGCTGGCCGCCCCTTTCGACCTCACCGAGCCGCCGCTGCTCCGCTGCCACGTGCTGCGCCGCTCCGAGCGGCGCTTCCAGCTCTCCCTGTCGGTACACCACAGCTTGATCGACGGGTGGAGCTTCGCCCGGCTGATGACCGAGGTGCTGATCGAGTACGACCGGCTCCTCGGCGGGGTGGTCGATGAGGCCGTCCCTCCGCCGGTGTCGCGATACCGCGACTTCGTCGCAGCGGAGCAGGCGGCCGCGGCCGACCCGGCGGCGGAGCGCTTCTGGCGGGGGTACATGCGGGCCCACCCGGCGCCGGAACTGCCGGCTGCGCACGGGAGCCCATCGGCCCGCCGGGAACCGGTGGCCTTCCGCGGCCGGCTGGGCAGCGATCTCGACGCAGGCCTGCGTCGAGTCGCGGCCGCGGCCGGGCTGCCTGTGAAAAGTGTGTTCCTCGCCGCCCATCTCTGGGCGCTGGCGCGGCTCACCGGCCGTGCCGACGTGGTCACCGGCCTCCAGGTCAACGGCCGGCTCGAGGAGCCGGGGGCCGACCGCTCGCTTGGCCTGTTCCTGAACATCACCCCGTTGGGTCTGCATGTCGACGGCACGTGGGAGGAGCTCGCGCGGGCGGCTTTCGAGGCGGAACGTCTGGGGCAGCCCTACCGCCGTTTCCCGCTGGCCCAGATGCGTCAGCTGGCTGGGCGCAGCCCCTTCGAGGTGGTGTTCAACTACACCGACTTCCACGTCCTGCACGATCTCGACGCGCTCAAGCACGTCAGCACGGGGGACTGGTGGTCCGCCGACCGGCACAGCTTTCCGCTGATGGTCGAGGTAGTTCGGGAGCCGGACAGAGCCGGGCCGGAGATCGTCGTCAGCGCCGGCCTGGACAGCCCGCACGGCCCCACGGGGGCTGCGCTCGGAGGGCTGGTCGTGCAGGCGCTCGAGCGGATCGCGGCCGAGCCCGCCAGCGGCTGCCGGTACGTTTCCTGACCGCCTTCTCAGTGGCTTCTCCGGTCCTCGGGCGGGTTCGGCGATCTGGTCGGCCACATCGCCGGTTAGGCTGGATCACACCTTGGCATGCTCGATCGACCGGGTGAGATCGGTGAGGATGTCCCGCCCGGCCTCCCACAGGAAGAAGTGCCCGCCCGGTGCCAGGTTCACCCGGAACTCCCCGGTGGTGATCTCCCGCCAACGCTCGATGTCCGACGCGTCCAGGTCGGCGTCGTCCCGTCCCGCCCACGCGGTGATCGGGCAGGACAGGCGAGTGCGGTGCCGGTATCGGTAGGTGAAGACGGCAGTCAGGTCCGCTCGGGCGACGGGCAGGACGAGTTCGCGCAGCTCCTCGTCGGCCAGCACCCCGACGTGTGTGCCGCCGAGGTCGTAGAGCTCCTGCAGCAGCGCCTGGTCTGAGAGGCCACGGGGGTCGCTGCCTTGGACGGCCCGTACCTGCGGAGCGAGGCTGCCCGAGGCGACCAGCAGGTCCGCCCCACAGCCGTCGTTCTGCAGACGGTGAGCGACCTCGGCCGCGACGAGGGCGCCCATGCTGTGCCCGAAGAGCGCTAATGGCCGGCCGTCGCGGATCGCACGGACGGCGTCGGTGATTCGGTCGGCAAGGCGGTCGAGGCACGGCAACGGTTCCTCGTCCAGTAGGTTCTCCCGACCCGGGTACTGCACCCGTAGCACCTCCGCGCCGGCACCGGCGATCGACTGCCACCTCGCGAAGGCAGACGCCCCACCACCGGCGTGCGGAAAGGTGAGCAGCCGCAACCCGGCCGTGGGGAGCGGCCTGCCGACCAGCCAGTCACTCACGTTTGGCCACCCTCGCCCTGCCCCGCCTGTCGACCCTCGATGAAGGCGGCGAAGTCCGTGAGCACCGAGTTCCGCAGCAGGCCGCGCAGGGGGATGTCGGCGTCGAGGAGGTGACGGAGCCGGGCCACCGTACGCGTGGCCAGGAGGGAGTTGCCCCCGGCCTGGAAGAAGTCCTCGGTGGCGCTGACCCGGTCGAGGCCGAGCACCTCGCACCACACCCGGGCAACCTCCATTTCCACGATGGTTGCCGGGGCGACGAATCCGGCGGCGGCGGTGGTGGGGGCGACCGGCTCTGGGAGTGCCGCTCGGTCGACCTTGCCGTTGCCGGTCATCGGAACCCGGTCGATGACGACGACATGGTCCGGAACCATGTAGGGCGGCAGCCGCTCGGCGAGATACGTCCGCAGCTTTCCGACGTCGGGATCAGTGACCGGCAATGGGACCATGTAAACGTTCAACGTCGAGTTCTCCCCGCTGCCGCGGGTTGCCGCGATGGCCGTGTGCACGTCCGGATGCTCGGCGAGTACGGCCTCGATCTCGCCGAGCTCGATACGGAAGCCGCGGACCTTCACCTGGTTGTCTCTGCGGCCGAGGAACTCGATGGTGCCGTCCGCCCAGAACCGTGCCCGGTCGCCGGTGTCGTACATACGGGCGTCCGATCGGCCGACGAACGGGTCGGGAACGAACTTCTTGGCGGTCAGCAGCGGGTCGCCGTGGTATCCAACGGCCAGGCAGTTGCCCCCGATGAACAGGTTGCCCGGCATGCCGACCGACACCGGACGACGCTGGTCGTCGAGAATGTAGTACCGGGCGTTCCAGATAGGACGGCCGTAGGGAATGCTCGTCCAGTTCGGCTTCACCTCGCCCACTCGATGAAAGTTCGACCAGATCGCGGCCTCCGTCGCCCCGCCTAGAGCCACAACTTCGGCCCCCGGGAACGCTCCTCGGATCGTGTCCGGCAGGCTGAGCGGAACCCAGTCACCACTGAGGAAAACCAGTCGCAGCCGTGATGTGGCCACCGGCTCGCGCAGGGGAAGCAACTGCTCCACCTGTTGCAGCATGGCCGGCGCGCTGTCCCAGAAGGTGATGTCCTCGTGGTCGAGGATCGACAGCAGGCGGGCCGGCTCGGCAAGTTCGTCCTCGGACGCGACCCGGATGCTTCCACCGGCGGCCAGGATGCCGAAGATGTCGTAGACGGACAGGTCGAAGCTCAACGAGGTGACGAACAACAGCCGGTCCCGCGGGCCGACCTCGAACGTCTCGTTGACCCACCGGATCACGTTCACCACCGGCGCGTGCGTCATCACGACGCCCTTGGGCGTGCCGGTCGAGCCGGAGGTGAAGATGACGTAGGCGAGGTCCCCGTCACCGGCCAGGGCCTGTGGCCGGCCGTCACCAGCGTCGGCACGCGCGACGGTGAGCCAGGAATCCGTGGCAGTCACTCCGGCGTCGTTCTCGCCGACCAACAGAACGTGCCGCAGGTGAGGCAGCTCCGGACGCAGGGCGAGCACGGAGCCGAGTCGACCCGGCGTGGTCAGCACGACCCGGGCCCGGACGGCGTCGAGTATGGCCGCAACGCGGGCTGGCGGCAACGACACCTCGACCGGCACGTACGCCGCGCCGGCCTTGAGCACGCCCAGCAGCGCGGCCACGGCATCGGCGCCGCGGTGCAGGTGCACACCGACGTACGTGCCGGGGCCGCACCCGTGTTGCTGGAGCGTGGCCGCGATCGCGTCGGCGGCAGCGTCGAGTTCCGCGTAGCTGACCGTCCGGCCCTGTTCCACCACGGCCGGCGCAGTGGGCGTCGCACGCGCTCGCCGTTCGACGAGCTCGTGGATGGTCGCACGGTCCTCGGTGGGCACGTCTGTGGCGTTCCAGTCGAACAGGACACGCCGGCGGTCCTCCTCAGGCATCCCGCACAGCGAGGCCACGGGCGCGTCCGGGTCGGCGGTGGCCAGAGCCACCAGCGTGTGGCGCAGATGGCCGGCGAGGCTCGCGCCGACATCCCCAACCAGCCGGTCCCGGTCGTAGCCGAGGGTCAGCGCGGGTTCCGCGCCCATTCGCAGGAGCACCTCGATCCGGTCGGGGTGGGCGGCGCCGGGTTGCTCCGTGCAGTCCGTCACGGCGAGGACCCGCACCAGCGCGGATCCGTCGTCCGCCGCAGGCACGGCGACGTCCGCTGCGGCCCGCAGGGCTTGGTCGAAGGCGCCCACCATCGCCGCGACCGTGGCCACCTCTTTGGCGTCCACGGCGATCCGGCGGCCATACTGCGCTCCGGGAGTGTCGGTGACGAACAGATCGACGGGCTCGCCGGGGGAGGTGTACTGGCTCAGCACCAGCGTCCAAGCCGCCGCCGCGAAGGCGGTGACCTCGGCGTCCAGCCGCTCGGCCGCGGCCAGCACGGCGTCGCGTTCCGCGGTGGCGAGCGGCCACCCTCGGGTGGTCGGCGCAGGCGCCCGTGTAGCGGACCGCTCGACGCAGAGCCTTCGGTCTGCCGCCGCGAGCCGTCCCGCCGACGCCGACCGATCCTCGAATTCCATGGTTCTATTCCCGTCACTCGACCGTGCGCCGTCGGCGGCCCACCGATCGGCCCCGTCAGCTACTCCTGATGATGTGCCGTGCACGCGTCACCTCCCTCCGGTGGCCACGGACCCCGACGGTCCGGTCGTCGCGACCGGACCGTCCGGTGCCGGCTCCAGGGGCGTGGTGTTCACCCGACGCACCCCGGGCACCAGAACCGTGCCAGCGCAGCCGGCGAAGACCAGCAATCCGGCGGCGAGCAGCGGAGCTGGCTCGCCCCACATTCCGGCGGCCAGCGGGGCCAGGGCGTAGCCGAGCGGCGTCGCGCCGAGCGAGACCAGCCAGTCGTATGAGGTCACCCGGGCGAGAACCTCCGGCGGGAACTGTGCCTGCACGACCGTCTGCCAGACCGGATTGAGGTATCCCAGGGCGGCCATCCCCACGCCGTAGGTGAGGATCACCAGGACGGCGGGCGCGGCGACGGCGAGCAGCACCAGCGGCACCGCGTAGCTGGCGAGCCCGAGGTTGGCCAGCAGCACGGGGCGCCGAGTGGTCACCCGCGCGGCGACGAGCGACCCCACCAGCATGCCGATCGCTCCGGCCTGGAGCATGGCAACCCACACACCTTCCCCGCCGAGTCGCTCCACGGCGACCGCCGGACCGATGGTCATCAGGACCGCCGCCGCACCGTTCCACACGCCGTGGGCGATCAGGCTGCTCCAGAACCAGTCGCGGCTGCGAACCTCGCGCCAGCCGTGCAGCAGGTCCGCGCCGACCGACCGCTTCGGCAGTGGGACGTGCGGCACCCGTACCGCAACCAGCATCAGGCCGCTGACCGCGAACGTCGCCGCGTCGAAGATGAACGCCCAGCCGGGGCCGGCCGACCAGATCAGGAACCCGGCCAGCGCGGGACCGACCAGCCGGCTGGTGTTGGCCGTGATGCCCATCAGTGCATTGGCCTGCTGCCGTTGGGCCGCCTCGACGGTGTTGGCGACCAATGGGGAGGCGGTGGGCATGGCGAACGCGCCGGCAGCCCCGACCACGACCGCGGCGATCGCGATGACGCTTAGCGAGGCATCGCCGAGCAGCTCGATCCCGACCAGGAGCTGCGCCCCGCACCGGACTACGTCGGCCGCGATGGCGACCCGCCGGGCGTCCGTCCGGTCGGCCAGCACACCGCCGAGCGGCATCAGCACCAGACGGGGCACCATCACGCAGGCCAGCACCAACGCGAGCGCCGAGGTGGATCCGGTGGCGCGCAGCACCGCGAGGGCCAGCGCGGTGGGTATGACCGCGTCGCCGACCGCCGACACCGTGCGGCCGAGGAACAGCAGCCGAAAGGATCGGGTACGCAGGGGATGGGCCACGAAGAACTCCTCGGGCGGTAGGGGTTGGAATCTCGGTCAGCGGGGGTCGAACGGCCCTGCGGCCGGGGACCGCCACCGTACGGGCGTGGCCAGCCGGCGAGGGCCTCGGGCCCGCCCGCCCCGCACCACCCCCACGACCCCGACCGTCATGCCTGCGTCCCATCCACCACGTGCCGGGCCGCCGCGCCCAGGTGCTCGTCAGGCCGACCGAACAACAGCTCCGACGCCCCGGCCCGGACCAGGTGCCAAGGCACCGGGCTCTCCGTCACGAAGCCCACGCTCCCGTGCACCTGCAGGCACTCCGCACTGACCCGCGAGTACGCCTCCGAACAGCACGCCTTCGCGAGGTGCGCCGCGTACCACGACAAGGCGCGATCCTCGTGGACCTCGGCAGCCCAGCGGACGGCTGCCGCAGCCGACTCCACCTCCAGCAGCATGTCCGCGCATCGGTGCCGGATCGCCTGGAACGTGCCGATCGGTTGGCCGAATTGGTGGCGCCGCTTCGCGTACTCGACACTCAGCTCAAGGCATCGACGCGCCCCGCCGGTCTGTTCCGCCGCCACCGCGAGCACTCCGCGGCGGCGAGCCGCGTCGACGGCGTCGGCGGCGTCACCTGTCCCGCCGATCAACCGGGCCGGGGTGGCGGCGAAGTCGACCCGCGCCCACCGACGCGTGCGATCAGCGCCGTCGGCCTGCTGGCGCACCGGGTGCCGGCCGTCCACCGCGAACAGTGACACCCCACCTTCGGCCCGGGCGGCGACCAGCAGGATGTCTGCGACGTGGCCGTCGAGAACTTCGACCTTGCGTCCGTCGAGCACGAAGGCGTCACCCACCCGGGTCGCCGTGGTCTGGACCGAAGCGACGCCCCACCCGCTGTCCTCCTCCGCCACCGCGAGGGTGACGATCGCCCCGTCGACGATCCGTGGCAGCAAATCCTGCCTCGCCTCCTCGTCATCGCCGGCGAGCAGGGCGGTGGTCGCCAGCACCGTGGCGAGATACGGCGCGCCCAGCAGGGCCGCGCCCATCTCCTCCAGCACCACCAGTTGCTCCCGGACCCCGAAGCCGTCGCCGCCGTACCGGGACGGCACGGCCAGGGCGGGCAGGCGCAGCTGTCGGGTGAGACGCTGCCAGACGTTACGGTCGTACCCCTCGGTGGTGGCCGCGAGTCGCCGCACGTCCGCGATCGTCGACTTCTCGCTCAGGAAGGCCCGCACGACCGCACGTAGTTCGTCCAGTTCATCCGTCGACGTGGTCAGCATCGAACCTCGCTCGCGGCCTCGGCCAGCACCATGTCCTGCAACCGCAGCAGCAGTGCGTCCCCCATCGCCTCCGGGCCTTCGACCTCACGCAGGGTGCACGTCATTGGCGCGCCGTCGTTGACCAACAAATAGCAGGGAAATCCGTTGTCGCGCCCCCGGGAGCCGGTCTCCAGCGTCCAAGGCTCGGCCATCGCACTGGAGGTGCGCCCTGGCGGCCCGCCGGGATGCGGGACGAAGTTGAAAAAGTACCGGAAGCCGCGCCCCACGCCGTTGTAGCCGTGTTCCCGTTCCAGGTCGGCGAGGGAGTCGACGTCGTAGCAGGCGTGGCGGTAGGTCGCCAGGCTCTCCGCGTTCATCCGCCGGGCCAGCTGCCCCAACGACTCCCCGGACTCGACTCGGGCCAGCATCGGGATCACCTGGTTCAGGCTGCTTACCAGGTTGCGCCAGCGCGGATTCAGCCGGTTGCCGGCGAACAGAGCGAGCAGCAAGGCGTCGTGGCCGACATGCTCGGCGAGGGCGCGGCAGAACGCCGCGTACAGCACCGCCTGGGTCGACACCGCCAGGCGCGCGGTCAACTCGGCGACCGCCTCGGTCAGGGCCGTGGAGCGCAGCACGGTCCACCGTTTCGGCGTGCCGGCGGGGACGGCCGGCACGGGCGGCTGCGAAGCCGCTGACACCACCCGCTCCCAGTAGGACAGCGCCGAGGAACGGCGGGCCGCCCACCGGTCCGACCGCTGCTCCACCGCTATGTCACGGCAGCGCGGGGCCTCGTCCGTAGGCAGGTCACCGGTAAGCGCGCCGATCAGCTCCCGGCGCAGGATGGCGATGGACGCGGCGTCCGCCGTCATGTGGTGCACCGCCAGGGCCAGTCGGCGGGGGCGGCCGGCGCCCATGACCACTCGGACCCGCCACGGTCGCTCGACATCGAGGGCAAAGGGGGCCCGGGCCAGTTCCGCGGCAATCTCGTCGGCCCGTTCATCCGCGTCCGCGCCGAGGTCCACGATGTCCACCGGGACCCCATCGGCCTCGTGCACCACCTGCTCGACGCCGTGGGCGCCGCCGCGGGCGTATGTGGTGCGCAGCGACTCGTGGCGGCGTTCCAGCAGGTCGAGCACATACCGGACGGCGCTGACCGGACGGTCCGCGGGCAACGGCCAACTGCCGTGCAGGATGGCAGAGGTCGCTCGCTCGGCCGGCAGATGCTCGATGGAGCGCCACGCCGATAGCTGCCCGAAGGTCAGTGGCGAGCGGCTCAGTTCCCGCACCGGATGCCTCCTTGATCCAGAACGCGCCCGGTCACCGGGTGCCGGACGGCTCGTGCGGGCCCGTCCGCCGGTGCTCCACCAGCGTCGCCATGTCCCGTACAGTCGCGAAGTTCTCCGGCACGATCTCCTCCGGGTTGATCTCGATCCGGTAGGTGTCCTCCATGAACCCGACGAGCTGCATGATCGCCAAGGAGTCCAGCAGGCCCTGATCGAGGAGGGGGAGGTCGTCGGTCACTGTGACCGCATGACCTCGCTGGTCCAGCTCCCTGGCCAGGAACGCACGAATCTGTTCGGAGACGGTCATTTGCACTCGCTCGCAATCTGCTGGTCGGTCAGGGCCCGACGGTCGGCCTTGCCGGTCGACGTCCTGGGCAGGTCGTCGCGGACGTCCAGTTCGTCCGGCACCATGTGCCGGGGGAGGAGCCTCTGGCAGTGCCGCCGCAGGTCCGACCGGGTGGTGCCGCCATCGACCACCAGGTGGGCCCGGATCCGGCTCGTACCCAGCTCGTGGGGAACGGCGGTGACAACCACCTCCACGACCCCCGGATGTCGCCGCAACGTCGCCTCGATCTCATCGAGCTCGATGCGGTGTCCCCGGCTCTTGATCTGGTTGTCGCGCCGGCCAAGGAACAGGTATGTGCCATCCGGCAGTCGCCTGGCGAGGTCGCCGGTCCGGTACACGGTCCCGTCACCATCGGCCGCGTCGGCGACGAAGCGTCGCGCGGTCGGCTGCGGGCTGCCCCAGTAGCCCCGAGCGACCGTCGGTCCCCGCACGCACAGCTCGCCGACGTCGGGGTCGTCCGACGATTCGTCGTAGGCCAGGAAGACCTCCGCTCCGGCTACGGCACGGCCGATCGGAATGTCCCGGTCGTCCTCGGGGAGCCCCGACAGCCAGTACGCCATGCAGACGTTGGTCTCCGTCGGCCCGTACAGGTTGCCGAACCGAGCGTGCGGCAGCTGCAGCATCAGGGCCCGGAGGAACCGCGTCGGGAAGACCTCCCCGGCGAACAGTACGAGACGCAGTCGCGGCAGGCCGTCCTCCCGCAAGCCTCCACGCTGGGCGAGTAGGGACAGCACCGACGGCACCGAGTACCACACGGTGATCCCCGTGTCCCGGATGAACCGAGCCAGCTGGACCGGAAAGAGCGAGGCCGCGGCCGGCACCAGCCAGGTCGACGCGCCGCTCGCGGCGGCGGCGAAGAGGTCGAACACCGACAGGTCGAAGTGGAACGGCGCGTGGCTGGACAACCGATCGGACTCGTTCAGGCCGGCCGCCCTGACAGCCCACTCGACGAACGCCATCGCGTTCCGATGCGTCAGCATCACACCCTTGGGCTGTCCCGTCGACCCCGAGGTGTAGAGAATGTAGGCCAGGTCCCGGTCCGTGATTGACACCTCCGGCGCGCTGCCGTCGTGATCCGACAGTACGGCCCGCGCGCAGTCGACGACCGTGACCCGCGGAGGCATCGGTTCCGCGGGCTTCACCTCGTCGAGCAGCACGAGCTTGCTCAGGGCGACGTCGGGATCGCCCAGCTGCGGCCACGAGTCCTGCTTCGCCGCACTGGTGCAGAGCAGCCGCATGTCGCAGTCCCGGACGATGAGGCTGGTCCGCGCCGGTGGCGCCTGCGGGTCGCAGGGCACGTAGCACGCGCCCGCCTTGAGGATTCCGTAGATGGCGACGACCGCCTCGACCGACTTGTCGAGCAGGATTCCGACGCGGTCGCCCGGCCGCACGTCGTGTGCCACGAGAGCCTGGGCCAGACGGCTGGACCACAGGTCGAGGTCGAGGTAGCTGTGCGTACGTCCCCGGTCGGCGAGCGCGGTGCGCTCCGGGTGACGCCGCGCCGAGGTGGCCAGCAGCTCGTGCAGAAGAGTGCTCACAGCCCGAGCCCTCGGGCCAGTGCGTCACGCTGCAGTTCGTTGGTGCCCGAATAAATGCGGCCGGCGACCGCGTCGTGTACGTCCCGGTCGGTCTCTGGGCTCACTCCGCCGCGAAGGGCGGCCTCCAGTTGCCGGGCGTCCCTGCTGTTCTGCGCGAACGCCTCACTGAGTTTGACCTTCACCAGGGCGGCGTCCGTGGCGTTCAGCCGCTGGTGGCCCAGACGCTCGGCCGTGCGGTACGCCAGCAGCCGGCTGGTGTGCAGGCGCATCGTCATTCGGGCCACGGTGTCGGCGGCCAGCTCAAGGCCCGGAGGTGGCCCGCCCCCCTCGGCCCGTCGCAGCTGGCGGGCAGCGCGTTCGATCTGTCGCTGCATCGTGCCGAGCGTGCTGGCGAGGATGCAGGCACGTTCCAGCTCGATGCCGGCGTTGAAGATGGCCATCCCCATGCCGACCCTGCCGAGTGTCGCCGCATCTGGCACGAAGCAGTCGGTGAAGTGGACCTCGCCGACGGGGGAGCCGTGCAGTCCCATCTTGTTGAGTGGCGCTCCGGTGGCGACCCCCGGCGTCGTGGCCTCCACCAGCAGGCAGACCAGGCCGAACGGGCCGCGCTCGCGACCGGTCGTGGCGAACACGAGGAACAGGCCCGCCACGGGGGCGTTGGTGATGAACGTCTTGCTGCCGTTGACCAGCCAGCCGCCGTCGACCCGCGCGGCCGTGGTGGTCAGGGCAAAGGCGTCCGAGCCGGTGGCCGGCTCGGTCATGGCGTACGCCCCGATCAGGCGTCCCGCGCACATGTCGGGCAGGTACCGGTGACGCTGCGCCGCGGTGCCGAAGCGCAGGATGCTCATGACGCACGGCCACAGGTGGGCCCCGATCGAGAAGAGCAGGCCGCTTTCCCGGCACGCGTAACCGAAAGCGTCGAACGCCACCGTGCTGGCCAGTAGGTCGGCCGCGTGCCCGCCGTGCTCGCGGGGGACAGGGAAACCGGTCAGCCCGAACTCCGCGCATCGCTCCCATCCGGTGCGGGAGAAGCCGCTGTCGTCTCCCGCTGGGGCAGCACCAAACTTGTCGCGGGCGAAGGCCACGGCGTCGGTCCACACCTGCTGGTGAGCGGGCGAGGCGAGAAGGTGAACGGGATCGAGGGGTACGGCGATGTGCATCAGTTCTGGTCCTTCGGCGAGTCCCGGTGGGCGAATCGATCGCGACGCGGGCTTGGGTCAGCCACCGGTGTGCGCGAGGCGGCCTCCGTCGCGCAGCGGCCACGCGGATCGGTGCCGGCACACGTCCCTCAGCGCCGCACCGGCGCGTGCCATTTGCGCTTCGTCGATGACCAGCGGCGCCAGCACTCGGACGACCGTCCGGTCTCCGTCGCTGGGGGCGAGGAGCACGCCAGCTCGCGCGGACGCCATCACGAAGTGGTCGGCCTGTTCTGCGGTGTGGAAACGGAGGCTCATCATCAGGCCCAACGAACGGACCTCCGTGATGAGGTCGTCGTGCTTCGCCAGTTCGGCCCCCAGCCTCCGCAACCAGTCGGTCACCCGCGCCAGGCTCGCTTCGACCAGGCCTGGCAACTCGTCGAGCGTGGCCGACGCCGCCGCGCACGAAAGCGGATGACCGGAGAAGGTCTGCGAGTGCAGGTACGGCTGCGCCTCCAGCGGGCTGGTCAACCGGGTCGTCGCGAGCAGGGCGGACAGGGGCGCCACCCCGCCGCCCAGCGACTTGCCGAACAGGACAGCGTCAGGATCGAGCCCGAGGGACAGTCCCAAGCTGAACTCCCCGCACCGCCAAAGGCCGGTCTGGATCTCGTCGACGATGACCATCGCCCCGGCGGCCCGAGCTGCGTCGGTCCACCGCCGTAGCAGCGCGCTCGGCAGCGCCTCGGCGGCCCCGCTGCCCTGCACGATCTCGATGATCACCGCAGCTGTCCGGTCGCCGATGGCGTCGCCGGTAGCCTCGCCACCGCTCGGATCGATGAAGGAGACCTCGCGCAGCAGCGAGGCGAGCCCTGTGTGATAGCGATCCGCGTCACTCACGGCGAGAGCGCCGAGCGTGCGACCGTGGAACCCGCTACGGAGTGCCACCACCTGCGTGCGGCCGGTGGTGACCCGGGCCAGCTTCAGCGCGGCCTCCACCACGTCGGCGCCGTTCGCGCCGAACCAGACCCGGTCCAGGCGGGACGGTCGCGCCAGCTGCACGAGCCGGCGCGCGAGCAACGCGGTGACCGGGTTGGCCAGTCCGCGGGGCGCGGCGGGCAGTTGGTCGCACTGCCGTTTGACGGCTGCCACGACCGCGGGGTGTCGGTGGCCGAGCACCGTCGCCGCCCAAGTGCCCAGGTCCACCGCTGTCCGCCCACTGTGCAGCCGCACCTCGGCACCGTTCGCGGAGGTCGCGTAGTCATTCGCACCCAAAAGCTTCTGCACGCCAGCGGTGCGCCGCACCAGATGGTCGCGGGAGGCGGAGAAGACCTCGGACGGCGATGGGTGCGGCACCTGCCCGACGGCGGCGCTGTCGGTATGCCGGGGAGAGGTGGCCGCCGCCATCTCACCGCCCACCGGGCACCGTCTCGCTCGTGTCGACGTAGGTCCGCCAGATGCTTTCCAGGGTGAAGAAGTGCGGCAGAAAATCCCCGATCAGTTCGATTTCGCGACCCATTCGGTCCTCGAGGAAGTAAATCACCTCGAGCAGGCCGACCGAGTCGAGATAGCCGTTCGCCCACAGGTGGGTGTCCGGATCCGGGTCCGGCATAACCTCGCCGGGCTTCAACTCCCGTAGCAGCGCCGTCAGGTCCGCGTAGAATCTCTCCTGGGTTGTGCCGGCGGCCTCAGAGCTCACGTCGGTCTCAATTCCGGGTCGGGGTGCGGTGGCCTGCGACCCATTCGTAGGCATCGTCGTCACGGACAAATCTTTCCAAGACCTCGCGCTCATGGTCAACCTCGTCGAGGTGGTCCGGCGTCACCCTGTCGGCGTTTGTTCGTCGACCGTCAACCGAGAATGATGAAGTCTGTGAGCCAGGTTATAGGTAGTGTCCTCGTCGGAACTCGGCGCGCGATTGTCGGGCACAGCGTTGTCCACATGGTCCGCGAGCAGGCGCGCATCCGTCCCGGGCGGACGGCCCTGCGCACGTCCGGAACGACGTGCACGTTCGGTCAGCTGTGGGAGCGGGTCCGATCCGTGGCCGCCGCGCTGATCGATCAGGGAGTGGCGCCGGGTGATCTCGTGGCCGTGTGGGCGTCCCGGACGCCGGAGACGGTGGCGGCGATGCTGGCCGCCATGGCCGTGCGGGCCGCTTACCTACCACTCGAGCCGACGCATCCGGCGCAGCGGTCACGGGCGATCGTCGAGGTCGCCCGTCCACGTCTGCTTGTCGTCGACCGCACCGCCGTCCCGGTTGTCCCGGCCGACCTCGACGTGCCGGTCCTCGACCTCGCCGAGGCCGTGGCGTTGGCCGGCGTCGAACCGGGCCTGCCGATGGGTGAGGACGCCGCCTACGTCATCTTCACCTCTGGGTCGACGGGGGTCCCGAAGGGCGTGGTCGTGGAGCACCGTTCGCTGCTGAACTATGCCAACTGGTGCGCGGCCACGGTCGGTGCCGAGGGCGGTGCGGCGCTGATCAGCAGCCTGGCCTTCGACCTATCCATGACGGCGCTCTGGCCGCAGTTGGCAACCGGGCGTCCGGTCACGCTGTGCGGGGGAGTGTGGGACCACGAGGCGCTCTTCGGCCGTCGCCGGAGCCCTTTCGCGTACGTGAAGGTCACGCCGTCGATCCTGCGGTTCCTCGAACGCACCATGCGTCCCGACTACCGGCAGCTGGCCAGGACGCTGGTGTGCGGGGGAGAGGCACTCGACAGCAGCCTCGTCGATCAGTTGCGGGACCGGCTGCCCGGGGTCCGGATGATGAACCACTATGGTCCCACCGAGGCGACCATCGGCTGCTGCGCCCATGTCTTCGACGCGGGCTCGCCAGTCGGTGGTCGGGCGAGCCTGCCGATCGGTCGCCCCATCTGGAACACCCGCCTGTACGTCGTGGACGACAGCCTCGATCCGGTGCCCGCCGGTCGACCGGGGGAGCTGGTGATCGCCGGCGCCGGGGTGGCTCGGGGTTATCTGCACGACGTGTTACCGGGAGCGTTCCTCGACGAGTCGGCGCTCGGTGGCCCACCCGGCCGGGCGTACCGGACCGGGGACCAGGTGGAGGTCTTGCCGGACGGCAGTCTGCTCTACCTGGGGCGCCACGACGACCAGCTCAAGATCAGCGGATACCGGGTGGAGGGCGCGGAGCTGCGGCATCTGGCGCTGTCGGTGCCGGGAATCGCCGACGCCGCCGTCACGGTCGCGCCCGACCGTCCGGACGAACTCGAGGTGCATGTCGTTCTAGCCGACGGCGTGTCGGAGTCCGGGATTCAGCGGAAGGTGCAGCGGGCGATCGCAGCGCGGGTGCCCAGCGCGGTGGTGCCGAAGCGGGTGCGTGTGGTCGGCGAGCTGACGGTCAGCGTCAACGGCAAGCGGCAGCTGCCCGTGTGATGCCCGACAGCTGGGGCGCCGGTGCGCTGGCACCACCCGCAGGGCATTTGGTTTTAGCGCCAATCCGCGCGCCGCGGCCCGGGCCCTCGGTTCGTGCCCGGGCCGCCCCGGCGTTCATGGATGGGTCGCGGGCAGCAGGGCGGCGACGAAATCGCAGAGCGCCGCTGCCACACTGCCGGTCTCGAACATGGAGTCGACCCCGTCCACCAGAGTCACCTCGAACCGTCCCTCGTGGCGGTCGAGGACGCGACCGGCGAGATCGGCGCTGGCGAGGCGGAAGTCGCGGTGGTACGGCTCGTCCCGGCTGTAAACGACGCGGATCGGAATGCCAGCGGTGAGACAGCCACCGATGTCGCGAACCAGCCCCTCGTTGATCCACCCCGGGTGGGCCGGGATCGAACGGCCTGCGTCGGCCGGCCGCCGGGTGCGAGAGTCCCGGCCGGTGGCGAGCGATTCCCGGTGCCACGGCAGGGACACCAGACCGAGCCCGAGTAGACCCTTCAACTCCGCGGCGCAAGCCGTCCGAGCCCCCAGGCAGCCGCCTACCAGCACCTGGGCACTCAGCCCCATGCTGGCCAGCGCCGACCGGGCCGCGGCCAGATCGGTGGTACGTGGCCGCGTCAGGTCGAAGTCATGCACCTCGCCGGTGCTGTCCGCCACCCCGCGATAAGCGACCCGCAGCGAGGTGACGCCCAACGCCGCCAACCGGTCGGCGACCTCGCTCCACAGACCCACCGGACCACAGGCCGGGTGGTAACTGCCGCAGTTGAGCAAGACCGCCCCCAGTTCGGCCCGGTGCCCGGCGGGCTCGACCAGGATGCCGGCCAGTCGGTCCCCGCCCACGGGGACACCGACCGGTCGCCGCCGAGCGACGCCGACCAGCGTGCCGGCCCCGACGGCAAGGGTCGTCGGTGTGGCCCGGAGCTGGTCGGGTGCGGGGCCTGACGTGAGCCAGGCCACGGTCGTGGCCACCAGTTGACGGGTCACGTCGCAGCGTTCTTCGGGTTCGAAGCGTCGACGCTTCAACCACCAGTCGATGGCGCCGGGGACCACGCTGGGCTGCAGCCGGGATCCATGCGGCGTGGCGGCCAGCAGGTCGCGCAGCTCGGCCACGCCCCGAGGCAGCGTGCCGACGTGTAGTGAGCGCACCTCGCGCCGGCCGGGCGTCAGCAGCTCGGCCAGACGCGCCGCCCGGAGTTGCGCCACGAGCTCGGTGCCGAGCCGGAAGCCCAGAACCGTGAGTGGCCGCCCCGGCCCGGGGGACGGCGGTGCCGCGGCCGTGGGCCGGGACACCTGCCAAACGCGCTGAATCCGCTCCAGGCTCCTCAGGTAGTCCTCACCGCTGAGCACCGGCTCCCAGAGCACGAGCGGGCCGTCGGCGCCGGGGTGAAGGCCGGCCGCCACGAGGGCACCCAGACGTACCCCCACCGCGGCGATCTCGTCAATGCCGCTCCGAGCCCGCAGCAGGTCCGCCACCCGCCGCGCGTCGGCGGCCATCGAGGTCACGGTGAGCCGGTCGAAACTGCCGCCGCTGTCGCCGAGACCGCGGTAGTGGAACCGGGCGACGGCGAAGCCCCGGTTCGCCAACGCTCGTGCCAGCATCACCTCCCGCCGATAGTTCTTGGCGAACTCCCAGCCGATCCCACCGCAGACGAGCACCGCGCCGACGGGATCCTTCGGCAGGTGCAGGGCGGTGAACACGTCGTCGAGATAGCCCAGTTCCTCACGAATGGGGGACTCGGTGACGCATCCGGCCGGCCGCGCCGACGGGGTGCTCGGACGGTCAGCTCGGGTCGTACGTGGTGCCGTCAAAGTCGCCCCACAGGTTGGCCATGAGTTCCGGATGTTCGCTCTTCGGCCGCCGGCGGCGGGGCCAGTGGGCCGGGATCTCACCACGGCACGGCGTGGACGCGTGCAGGTACCACTCGGCGCCCGGAAGGGCGCGGAGGTCCGCAGCGGCGTAGCGGATGGCCAGCGCCGCCCTGCGCCGCCCCGACGTGTTGGCGGCCGATCCGTGCAGAAGCAGGTCGGAGTGGATGGAGACCTGACCCGCCCGCATCGAGTTGACGTACGGCGTCACCGAGGCCGGGAGCATCGCTTCGCGCTTGAGCGTCCGGGTGCCGTCCAGGGGCTTCTGCTCGTGCGGAAGCGGGCCCGCCAGGTGGCTTCCAGGGACGAACTTGACGGCGGCGTTTCCCTCGTCCACATCGTCGATCGCCAGCCAAACCGTCACGGACGCGGAGTGGGTGAGCGGCCAGTAGATCACGTCCTGATGGAAGGGGACTTCCATCGGATCCCGCGGCGACTTGTAGAACAGGTGAGTGTTCCAGGCCACCAGGTCAGAGCCGAGAAGATCCTGCACGTAATCGAGGATCCGTGGTTCGTGAACGATGTCGTACAGGCCCCGGCAAACCACGTGGTAATTGATGATGGAATAGGCGTTTCGTTGGTCTGGTGCGTCCACCACCTTTGCCACGAGATCGTCAACGTAGTGGCCGATCTCGGTGATTTCCTCATTGTCGAAAACGTCTAGTGGGGAGAGGTATCCGTTCCGGTTGAACTGCTCGATCTGGTTGGTCTCCAGAGTGGCCGGCGATTCAACAGGAGCGAACCGGAACGCTAGTTTCCGGGGGTCGGATTCGGTGTCTATGATCAAGCGCCCGCCCTCGGTTTCCGGCCCTTGGGAAGCGGATCGCACCATCGAGTGGTTCACCCATTCGATCTTCATCAACCGAACGTTAATGGATGGCTGTCAGTGCCGGCAACGCGTCGCTCGCGTCTCGGGCCCCCGGGCCGAGGCCGCCGCTCGGCGCCTCGGTCTCGGCCGTCCGGATCGGCCGGCGGACCGGACGTCGCGAGGTGGCCTTCAGCGGCCGACCGTGCCGCGCCGATCGTGTGACCAGGGCGGCTGAACGGATCATGAGTTCCTCAGCCGTCCGCAGGGTCTTTCTGTACAGTGGCGCGACGTCGTTAGAACGACAGCGACATGAACGGGGGAGCGATGGCCAGGATCAGGGAGATTCGCGAAGTGCCGGTGGAGAACCTGACAGTCGGTGAAGGGCAGGTTCGGCTCCGCAAGGTCGACGAGCAGCTCGACGATCTGGTGGACAGCATCCGGTTGCACGGACTGTTGGAGCCGATCGTCGTCTGTGAGGACCGCGATTGCGCGGACCGGTTCGAGATCCTGATGGGACAACGGAGGGTGTTGGCGCACCAGCGTCTGGGCCGATCGACGATCCTGGCTGCCATCATCGACCAGCCGGTCGACCTGGAGACCGCAAAGGCGCTCTCGTTGACCGAGAACCTCATCCGCCGAGACCTGGACAGCAAGGACATCATCGACGCGTGCACCGCCCTGTATCGCAAGTACGGCAGCGCCCGAGCGGTGGCGGATGAGACGGGAATTCCCTACGCGCAGGTGCTCCGGCACATCAAGTACGACCGGCTGGAACCACGACTGCGCCAGATGGTGGACTCCGGTGAGATCAGGATAGACGTCGCGCTGAAGGCGCAGGACACCGTGGCCAAGAGCGAGGGGCAGATCGACGCCCGGGAGGCCGCCGACCTGGCGGAGGCGCTGGCCACCATGACGGGCGCCGAGCGACGGCAGATCCTCCAGGCCAAACGGAACCACCCTCACGTGCCGGTGAAGAGTCTCATCGAGGAGTTCTGGAAGGCGGACGAGAAGGACCGTCAGATCGTGGTGACCATCCCTGCCAAGATACACAGCGCGTTGCAGGAGCAGGCCAGACAAATGGGGATCACCCAGGACCAGGCCGCCGCACGCCTGCTGACGGCCGGGCTGAAGGCCGCCGTCTGACGGGTCCCGTCGGTCCCGTGGCGCAGGTGGCCGCGGCTCACACGGTGAGACCGCGGCCAGCGAGATCCGCGGCCATCTGCTCCAGACCGTCAACCGCCACCCGGCCCTCCAACCAGTCCGCCAGTTCTCGCAGGCCCTGATCGAGGTCCGTCTCCGGCCGGTATCCCAGCAGCTCCTGTGCCACGGAGACGTCCGCGAAGCAGTGTCGGATGTCGCCTACCCGGTGGCGGCCCGTCACCTCGACGCCGAGCTCGGAGCGGTCGAGCACGGACGCCAGCCGGGTCGCCGCCTCCCGGACGCTGAGCGACCGCCCGCTGCCGATGTTGATCGCCCGGCCGACGGCACCAGGGGAGTCGAGCGCCAGCTCGAAGGCGCGTGCCGCATCGTGCACGTTGACGAAGTCACGCCGCTGATTGCCGTCCTCGAAGATCAGCGGCGCCCGTCCGTTCAGCAGCCGGGTGGCGAAGTTCGCGAGCACTCCGGTGTACGGGTTGGACAGGGCCTGGTAAGGGCCGTAGACGTTGAATAGCCGTAGGGCGGTGGTGGGGAGCTTGTACGTCTGCCCGAAGGTCAGGCACATCCGCTCCTGGTAATACTTGTCCAGCGCGTACGCGGAGTGGGCCCTCGGCGTCTTCGACTCCGGCGTGGCGACGGGCGTCAACGGTGCGCCGTCGGCTCCGACGGGATCCCAGCGACCGGCCTCCACCTGGACCCGGCTCCGCGTCACGTCCTCGTGGCACCGGCCGGCCACGTCGACGTAACGGCCCTCGCCATAGATGCTCATGCTCGATGCGACGAGTAGCCGCTCGACGGAGCTGTCCACGAGTTCCTGCAGCAGAGTGGCGGTGCCCAGGGCGTTGGTGCCGGAGTACTCCGCTAGGTCGTACATGCTCTGCGCCACGCCGACGCGGGCGGCGAGATGGATGACAGCATCGGCACCGCGCAGGGCGGACCGGACCGCCGCGGGGTCGCGGACGTCACCGACCACGAGTTCGGCGTCGGCCGGTAGGTACGAGGGACGCCCGGGTGCGTCGTGTACCTGCGGATGGAGGACGTCGAACAGCCGGACCGCGGTGCCGGCCGCGAGCAGCCTGGATGCCACATGCGCGCCGATGAATCCTGCACCACCGGTGATGAGCACGTGTCGCGGCATTAGCGGTCTCCGTAACGTGAGGTTCGACGGGGGTGGTGCGCGTCCGGCCGGCGTGTCGAGGCAGAGCGCGACACCGGGGGCCAGGACCGATACCGGGTCGACCGCCCAGAGCCTGGGATTCGCCGTCAGGCCCACGGCCGCGCTGACTGGGTGGAGGGGCCGGGCACGGTGGGCCGGTAGCAGAAAGGCTAGGCGTAGGAGACCCGGGCGGGAAGAGCAACGTGGATGCCCCGGCCGGTGTGAAGGTGGACGTATGCCGATGAGCATCCGCGCCTCCGATTGTTTTTAGCGCGACTTTCCGGCGGCACCATGAGCGTGCCGTGGTACCTGGTCCGCCCGTACGGTGGACGGCGACCATCAGCCACCGCGCGGGCCCTGGACCGTGCGTCCGTGAGGAGTGAGACGACGATGCGGGCTCTGTTCACGGTTGCCGACGGTGGATACAGCCACCTCTACCCGCTAGTCCCGCTAGCTCGGGACCTACGCGAGCGAGGCCACCAGGTGGCGGTCGCGGGACCGGCTCACCTGACCGCCCTCGCCGACGAGCTCGGCTTCCAGACCATCACCCTGTCCCGCGACCCGGCCCCGGTCCTCGACGTCGAGTCGTCGGCCGCGGCTACCCCGTCGCTGTCGCGGGCCCGCGCCGCGGTGGGCCGCTACCTGCGTGACGCGGTCCGCACCGTGCCTGAGCTGAGCGCCGCCGCCCGGGACTGGCAGGCGGACGTCCTGGTCCGGGAGACCGCGGCGTGGAGCGCCTGGCTGGTGGGCGACCGGGACGCACTGCCCGTCGCAGTCCTGGACTACGCACCCACTCCGCCTCGCCTGCTCGCGATGCTGCTGGGCGAGCTGTTCCAGCAGGCGCGGTCGGATGTGGGCCTGCCTCCGGACCCGACTCTCGGCTCCATGCACTGCTGGCTGCAACTCCTGGTGGGGCCGCCCCAATGGTTCCCGGCCCGCTCCCTGGGGCCCGCAACCCACATCCTCCAACCGCCGCCGGCTCTGTACGAGGAGTCCGAGATGCCGTCGTGGCTGGACGAACTCGACGGCTCTCGGCCCTGTGTGTACGTCACGCTCGGCACGATGTATGACCGCCGGCCGGGAGTCTTCGAGGCCATCTTCGCCGCCCTCGCCGACGAGCCGGTGCGGGTCGTCGCCACCACCGGGCCGCAGACGGACCCGGGGCGCATCGGGCACGTGCCGGCAAATGTGCGACTAGAACGATTCCTGCCGCAGGCGGTGGAGGCCGAGATCCTGAGCCGGACCGACGCCGTGGTCTGCCACGGTGGCTACGGCTCGATCCGCGCTGCGCTGCACCATGGCGTCCCCGTGGTGAGCATCCCGCTCGGCAACGCCGACGACCCCACCCGGCTGCCGGGCCTGGAAGCGATGGGCGCCGGGATCGTGGTGCGCGACACCGATCCGTCTCCGGCCCGGATCGCGGCGGCCCTGCGGCGTGTCCTCAAGGAACCGGACTACCGTGACGCCGCGCGAGAGGCCGCTGCGTCGATCGCCACCCTGCCCCCGTTTTCCCACGCGGCGTTGCTGGTGGAGCGCCTCGCCGCCGACCGCCGACCGGTCGGCGACGGCGTTTCGGCGGGCTTGCGGGCACCGTCTCGGTATTGAAGGGTGTGCAGGATCCGGCCCGCCGTGAACGGGCACTCCCGCGGCGGGTTCGTCAGACTCGATCCGACAGGAGCACCATGACCAGGGCTGAGGAACTCACCGAACTCGCCGAGCACTTCCGGGGGTCAGGCGGCACCTTCACGGCCTCCCCGCTCTACCGGGCGCTGTGCGAGGTCGTCGCCGACGACGAGCGGACCCTGGAGCTCCTGCTGCACCGGCGGCCGGGTCAGCAGCCGTCCTTCCTCCTCTTCGGCGCGGTGCATCATCTGTTGCTGAGTGGCGTCGAGCATGATCTTCGTGACTTCTACCCGTCGGTCGTCGGTACGCCGGCGCGTGACCCGGCGGCCGCCGGCCCGGTCTTTCTCGACTTCTGCCGCAGCCACCGCCCCCGGGTGGAGGAACTCATCGGCACCCGACTGGTGCAGTCCAACGTCGTACGTCGAGTCCTGGCTCTGCGCTTCGCCCTCGCGGCTCTGCGGGACGTCGTCGACGGCCCGGTGCATCTGGTCGAGGTCGGTGCGAGCGCCGGGTTCCACTTGCACGTCGACCGCTACCGCTACCGGCTCGGCGACCGGGTCTTCGGTGCCCCCGACGCACGGGTGACCGTGGAAAGCGAATGGCGGGGTGACGGAGCCGCGCCGGACCTCACCCACCTGCCGGAGATCGGTAGCCGGACGGGGGTCGACCTCCATCCGGTCGATGTCCTCGACCCCGATCAGCGGCGGTGGCTGCGGGCGTTGGTCTGGCCCGAGGACCGACCGTCCGCCGGCCTTCTCGACGCCGCGCTGGAGCAGGCGGTGGCCGAGCCGGTCCGGATCATCGCCGGTGACGCGATTGATGTCTGTCCGGACCTCGGCCGGCAGTTGCCCCCGGGCGAGGCTCGGCTGGTGTTCCACTCCGCGACCCGGATGCACGTGCCGGCGGAGCGGCGCGCCGCGTTCGACAAGGCGGTCGACTCGATCGAAGACGGCGGCCCCCTGTACCACCTATGGCTGGAGCCCGCCTTCGCTCCGCACCACGGGGAGGCCGCCGAGGAAGGCTGCCTGGCGTGGCACGGACCGGAGACCACCCGGCCGGTGAGCCTGGTGCGCGTCGACGGACACCTGCGCTGGATGGCGCCGCTGGACGGTCGGCCGTGACGGCGGAGGTGCTCGTCGTCGGAGCGGGGGTGGCGGGGCTCGCCCTGGCCGGTCACTTGCAGGACCGGGGGATCTCCGTCCAGGTCGTCGAGCGGGCCGCGCGTCTGCGTACCGCCCGGGCCGGGATCGTCCTGCACCCGAACGCACTGGCCAGCCTCGGGCGGCTCCGCGAGGACCTGGTCGCTCGCGGGGCCGCGCTTTCCCGCCAGGTGGCGATCGACCCCGACGGCCGGCGCAGCGAGGTGCGGTGGGATCTGGTCTGGGGGGAGCTGGGCCTGCCGCTCGCCGTCCACCGCCGGGTGCTGAGTGACCTGCTGTTCGCCGCCATCGCTCCCGGCACCGTCCGGTTCGGAACGGCCCCGACGTCCGTGGCGGAGGAGGACGACGGAGTTCAGGTCGGATTCGACGACGGGAGCACTGGGCGGTACCGCCTGGTGGCGGGCGCGGACGGCATCGGCTCCTGGGTGCGCGGCCGGCTGGCTCCGGGCATCGTTCCGGCCTACTCGGGACACACGTTCGTCAGGACCACCGTCGCCATGACCGAGCCCGAACGGTTGCGAGACTGGCATGTATGGCGGACGTCCCGATCCTTCCTCGGAGCCATGCCCGTGGGCGGCGATCGCGCTGCGGTCTTCCTGCAGTTGACCGCACCCGAGCCGTTGAGGCTGACACCCGAGCAGGCGCGACGGGAAGTCCTGGATGCGGTTCCCCGCCTGCCCGCGGAGGTGGGTCGCCTCTTCGAGACGTTCGTCCTCGACGATGAGGTGGTGGCCCGGCCGGCCGCCACGGTCACCGCGCCGCGAATGACGGGCGGCCGGTTGGCGCTGCTCGGCGACGCCGCCCGCGCCCTCTCCCCGGCGACCAGCCAGGGCGGCGGCATGGCGGTCGAGGACGCCGCCGTGCTGGCGGACGAGGTGGCCCGGCACGGTTGCGGCTCGGCGGCGTTGAGCGCCTACGAACGACGCCGTCGCCCGCGCGTCGACAGCTTCCTGCGCTCGGCCCATCGGCATCTGGTGCTGATGAGCGCCGTCCAGCACGACCCGGACCTGACCCGCCGGCAGTCGCACCATCAGGACGCCTCGTCCTGGTTCCGGCGGCTCTATATGCCACTCACGCCGATTCCCTGAGGTAGCGGGCCGGATCAGGCGTCGGCGTCAACCGTCTCCGGCTGGGGCACGCGCTGACGCGGCAGATCCCGCAGGGCGACGTACCGGCCCTGGTGATAGAGCAGCGGCCGCCCCGCGCCGTCGACCCGAGCGCGCGTCGGCCGAGCCAGCACGATCGCCTGGCCGCCCGCGATCACCCGTTCGATGACTCGGCACTCCAACCAGCCGAGCGCGCCGTCGATCAGCGGCACTCCGCTGAGGCCCCGGTGCCATCGCGCCGCCGAGAAGCGGTCGATCCCCCGGGCGGCGAAGGCGCGTGCCACGTCCACCTGCTCCTCCCGCAGCAGGTTCACCCCGACCTGGTCGGTCTGAGCGAGCTGCGACCAGCAGGAGCCGGCCAGATCCGAGCAGAAGGAGACGACCGGTGGACTCAGCGACACCGACGTGAGCGACGTCGCGGTGAAGCCGACCGGCGGGTCGGCCAGGACCGTGACCACGCTGACGCTGCAAGCCTGTTGGCGGAACAGCTCCCTCAGCGACTCGCCGGACACCGGCTGGCCATCCACGATGGGATCCTCCTGACTGATCGGTACTGTTCGGGCCGCACCGTGCGGAATCAGGGCGCGCGGCCGCGAGCTCCCGGGGGCAACTGGCGACGGCCGACGGACGGCAATCGCCGATGCCGTCGGAGGTGAGCATGAGGGGCCCAGGATCGGTGGGCCAGCGTATCGCCGCCGAGCCTGTTGCACACCCCGGTCCGGGGTCGACGCCCGACAGACGCGGTCGTGGTGGTGACCGGTCGGCGGGTACGCCGGGAGGTCGGCGGGTACGGGCCGCCCGCGGGCCGCTGGTGTTGACCTTGGCGGCCGGCTTGGGCAGGATGAACTCATTCGCGCGGCGCTGATCGATCGTTCAGCTGCTGACCGACAACTCAGTTGCTGATCGCTCGCCCAGCACCGCGAGTCGCTCCCGACACGGCCATCGTGGTCGGCAGCCCCGCTGTGCTGTCCGCGTTCGACGGCGCTGACTGATCGACGACGCCACCTGGTGTCGGTTCGGTCGAAACCGTGGGAGAAGAACATGCACACCCCTCTCGTCGCGCCCCGCTACGCGAAGCCGGCGCTGCTGCCGTCTCGCCGCGGTCCGATCGGTCGTCGCCCACAGGCCGGACGACGGCGCCCGTGCGACGTGGCCACCCCGCCGGCTCGGTCGCGTCCCGCGTAGTCGTTCAGGCCTGTCCGATCGACCGTAGCGGCCGGCGTGCCGCGCCGGTGGGGCCCGACAACGCCCCACCGGAGATCGCAGGAGGTTCCATGCCACGCGTCGGCCGTGCGTCCTTCGCCCAGGAACGACTCTTCTTCCTCGACCAGCTCGAACCAGGTGCGCCCGGCTATGTGGTGACGCTCGCGCTGCGCCTGACGGGCGAACTGGACCATGAGGCACTGCGGTCCACCTTCGAGGACCTCACGGACCGCCACGACGCGCTCCGCACCACCTACACCGTGCTTGACGGGGAACTGCGCCAGGTGGTACCCGAGTCGGCGCCGATCGACCTGGCCTTCCTCAGCCGCCCCGTAGCGGACCGAGCGGGCCAGGACGCGCAGGTGCGCGAGCTGGTCGCTGAGGAAGCCCGCCGTCCGTTCGTGTTGACCACCGGACCCGTCGCCCGCTACCGCGTGCTCTCCTGGTCCGGGTCGGAGCACGCGCTCGTCATCGTGGTGCACCACATCGCCTGCGACGGTTGGGCCCTGGGAATCCTCCTGCGGGACCTGGCGGCGTGCTATAACGCCCGTGTCGCCCTCGAACCGCTGCCCGTCGCCCCGGCCGGCTCCACGTTCACCCACGCGCAGGAGCAGCGCACCCGGTGGGAAGCCGGTAGCGCCGACGGCGTCGGGTACTGGCGGGACCACCTTGCCGACGCCCCCGTCCTGGACCTGCCGACGGACCGCCCCCGGCCGGCGGTGCTCACTGCCGAGGGTGCGGTGGTGACCCGGGACCTGGACCCCGCCCTCCTCGACCGGATCAGCGAGTACGGCCGCCGGCACGGCGCCAGCACCTTCATGGTGCTGCTGGCGGCGTACGGGCTGTTGCTGACCCGTCACGGGCGCCAACCCGAGGTGGTGGTCGGAGTGCCGGTGGCCAATCGGCTGGACGAGCGGGAGGACGAGACGGTCGGGTGCCTGGTCAACACCGTGCCGTTGCGGATCGACCTGGGCGACCGGCCCGATCTGCCCACTCTGCTGCGCCGGGTGCGGCAGACCACCCTGAACGGGTTCGCACACCAGGACGTGCCGTTCGAACGCATCGTCCGGGAGCTGGCGCCGGCCCGCGACCGCAGCCGCTCCCCACTGTTCCAGGCGTCGTTCACGCTGCAGAACTTCCGCGTCGACCTGCCCGACCTGCTCGGGCTGGCCGTCGAGGAGATCGACGTGGAGGTCGAGGCGGCAAAGTTCGACCTTGGGCTGACCGTCGACCTGTCGGGTGCGCGCCCCTTCGTCCGACTGGAGTACAGCACGCAGCTGTTCCGCCCACACACAGCCGAGGTACTGCTGCGTCACTTCCTGAACCTGCTCCGGCAACTGGCCGAGGGCGACGGCGAAGGGAATCCGCCCGGCCTCACCGACGACGCCGAGGCTCGGCGACTTCTCGCTCTCGGGCACCCCGACGCACCGCTGCCGGCCGATCCACCGACACCGCTGCTGGAACGGTTCGCCGACCACGCCCGGCGGCGGCCGGAGGCGGTCGCGATCCGGTACCGGGGCGCGGACGTCACGTACGGGGAGTTGAACGCCGAGGCGAGCCGACTGGCCGACCTGCTGCGCCGGCATAACGCTGGCCCGGGTGACCTGGTCGGCGTCGGCTTCGAACGATCACCAACGGTGGTGGCCGCGATCCTGGCCGTCTGGCAGGTGGGTGCCGCCTATCTGCCCCTGGACTCGAACTACCCCCGCGAGCGCCTACGCCTGATCGTCGATGACTCCCGCGTCGCACTGGTGTTCGTAGAACCGGCGACGCGGGACGTACTTGCCGACGCCGTCCAGGGCCGGCCCGTCCGGTTGGTGGACGTCGCCGGCGAGGGACTCGACCCCGCAGACCCGTTGGACACCGCCGGCCGGGACCGCCGCACGGACCTCGCGTACGTCATCTACACCTCCGGTTCCACCGGGGTGCCCAAGGGCGTGATGGTGCGCCGGTCGAGCGTGGACCTGCTGTTCGCGGCCAGCCCGGGCGGGCTGCACGTCACCGCCGAGGACGTCTGGCTGTGCGCCCACTCGTTCTCCTTCGACTTCTCCGTCTGGGAGGTGTGGGGGGCGTTGGCGTACGGCGGCCGGGTCGTGCTCGCCGAGCGCGCGGACCTGGTCGACCCCGCCCGCCTCGCCGCCCTGGTCGCGACCGAGCGGGTCACCGTCCTCAGCCAGACGCCCGGCGCGCTCTACCGGCTGTTGCCCGCCCTGCTAGACGGTCCGTCGCCGCAACTCGCCGGGTTACGTTACGTGGTCACCGGGGGAGAGGCGCTGAGCTGGCCCCGGCTGGCAGACCTGATGTCGAGGGCGCCGGAGAGCACCGCTCGCTTCGTCAACATGTACGGCATCACCGAGGGCACCGTCCACGTCACCGCGCGGCACGCCACTGTTCCCGAACTCGCGGCGGTCGCCGACGGCGACGTCGGCCGGCCCTTGCCATCCGGCCGCTGCCACGTCCTGGACGACTCCGGCCGGCCCGCAGGTCTGCTCGTACCTGGAGAGCTGTGGATCGGCGGTCCGCTGGTGGCAGCCGGATACCTCGGCAATCCGGAGCTGACCGCGGAACGGTTCGCGCCGGACCCCTACGAGGCCAGCGGCATCGTCTACCGCACCGGTGACCTGTGCCGTTGGGGCGCGGACGGCGAGCTGCTCTACCTGGGACGGGAGGACGGCCAGGTCCAGGTCCGCGGACACCGGGTGGAGTGCGCGGAGGTCGAGCACGCCCTCCTGCGCGATTCGGATGTCCGCGCGGCCGTCGTGCTCCTCGACGGGGCCGACCTCGTCGGCTTCGTCACCGTCACCGACGGTGTCGACCCCGCTCGCCTGACCCACCGGCTGCGCCGGGTGTTGCCGGCCTACATGGTGCCCACCCGGATCGTGGCGGTCGACGAGATCCCGCTGACCGCGCACGGGAAGGTCGACCGCGTGTCGCTGCTGGCCAAGTTCTGTACCCGGCCCGTGGCCGCCGCCCGGCCCGCGTCGCCCGAGCCGGTCGCCGGTCCGCTGCAACGCCGACTGCGGGCACTCTGGGCGGAGGTCCTCGGCCGCCAGGACTTCGACGTACGAGACAACTTCTTCGACGTCGGCGGCCACAGCTTCGCGCTCATGAGTCTGCAATCCCGGATGGCGGTCGAGGGCCTGGACGTGACCGTGACCGACCTCTTCCGGTTCGGGACCATCGAGGCCTGCGCCGCGTACCTGACCCGGACCCGGACCGCCGAAAGCCCGGCCGCCGCACCCGCCGACGACCGGGCCCTGCGCCGCCGCGACGCCATCCGCCAGATGGCCGCCGGCCGCGCTCGCCGGGCTGGCGGCGGGGACCACCCGGCAGCACCGTCCCCGGCACCCGCCGACTCGAGAGAGGCGTCATGACTCAGCAGGAAGCCCCGCTGTCCTTCGGACAGCAACGGCTCTGGTTCCTCGAGCAGCTCGTGCCGGGCAACACCGGATATGTGAACCAGGACGCCACCACCCTCGTCGGCGAGCTCGACGCGGATGCCCTCGACGGCGCCTTCCAGGTCGTCCTGGCCCGGCACGACGCCCTGCGCACCCGGTTCCGCCGCGACTCGGGAGACGGCAACCCCCGGCAGTGGGTAGAGCCGACGGCCCACCTCACGCTGGCCCGGCTGGCCCACCCGGAGGTGCCCGGACCCGACCGTGAGGCCCTGGTGCAGCGGTTCGCGCGCGCGGAAGCAGCCCGTCCCTTCGACCTCGCGTCGGAGCTGCCGCTGCGGTGCTACCTCATCCGCTGGGAGCCGACGGTGCACACGCTGCTCATCCTGGCGCACCACATCGTCGTCGACGGCTGGTCACTGATCAACCTGCGCCAGGAACTGGCCGCCGTGTACAACAGCCGCGTCGGCGGCGTCCCCGCCGCCCTGCCAGAGCTGCGCATGCAGTACCCGGACTTCGCGCGCTGGCAGCGCGCCGACATCACCGAGGGCCGGGCTGAGCAGGAACTCGAGTTCTGGCGAGGCTACCTGGACGGCGCGCCGGACGTTCTCGACCTGCCGACCGACCGTCCTCGCCCGGAAAAGCAGACGATGGCGGGGGAGATCCTCCACGTCAGCCTGCCACGTCCGGTGCTCGACCAGGTGCGGCACCTGGCCTCGACCACCCGGACGACGCCGTACATGGTGCTGACCTCGATGGTGGCGGTGGTGCTGCAGCGGTACACCGGCCAGCGCGACATCGTCATCGGCAGCCCGGTCGCCGGCCGGACCCGCCCGGAGTTCGAGCCGATGATCGGGCTGTTCCTGAACATGATCCCGCTACGGCTGACCGTCGAGCCCGAGGACACCGTCGCCGACCTGCTCAAGCGCACCCGCACCCGGGTACTGCGCGCACTCAGTCACCAGGACCTGCCATTCGAGCAGGTCGTCCAGGGACTGAACGTGACCCGCCGGCCGAACGTGTCGCCCATCTTCCAGGTCTCGGTCAGCGTCAACAACCTGCCGGACCAGCCGCTGGAACTGCACGGCCTGCGGGCCGAGAAGGTCAACATCGAGTTGCAGGGCGCCCGCTACGACCTGACCGCCGACTTCGCCGCCCTCGAGGACGGGCTCCGCCTGCGCCTGCAGTACAACTCGGACCTGTTCGACCGGACAACCGTGCGCCGCATGGTCGGACACCTCTCCACGGTCCTGGCGGCGGCCGCCCGCGAGCCCGGGCTGCCGGTCCGGCGGCTGCCGCTCGTGGCCGACGCCGAACGCGACGACCTGCTGCGCTTCTCCGCCCCCGCTGGATACACGCGTCCCGACGGCGTCGGACCGGAGGACGTGCTGGCGACCTTCGCGCGGCAGGTCGAGAAGCAGCCCGACGCCCAGGCGTTGTCCGGCCGCCACGGGACGATGACCTACCACCAGCTCGACGCGCAGTCCGACCGGATGGCCGCCGGTCTCCTCGCCGCGGGCGTACGCCCGGGCAGCGTCGTCGGCGTCCTGATGGACCGCTCACCCGAGCTGGTCGCGACGGTGCTGGGCATCTGGAAGGCCAACGGGGTGCTGCTGCCGCTGGACCAGCGGCAACCGGACTCGCGACTGGCGCACATGCTGCGCGAGACCGAGGCGGCGCTGCTGCTGGTCGACGACCGGGCGGCCGACCGGGGCGCCGCCCTCGCACCCGGACTCGCCCGCGCCTCGTACCGGGACATCAGCGCGGGCCCGGACGGGCCGGACCGGCCGGCGCCGCCGGACGACCTCGCCGCATACATCATGTACACCTCGGGCTCCACCGGGACGCCCAAGGGAGTGACCATCCAGCGGTCGGCGTTGGCCGGCTTCTGCGGCGCCGCCCTCGAGCTGGTCCGCCCTACGCCAGAGGACGTGGTACTCGCGGTCACCACGTTCTCGTTCGATATCTCCCTCCTGGAGTACCTCGTGCCGCTGCTCGCCGGGGCGTCGGTGCGCCTCCAGTCGGGCAGCGCGGCAGACGCGGCGGCGGTGCAGCAGTCCCTCACCGAGGAGCCCTGTGTGACCCTGGCGGGCGGCACGCCGACGGTTTGGAAGAACCTGCTCGGCGCCGGGGTGCGGCTCACCACGCGAGTGCGGCTCATGCTCGGCGGCGAGAGCATGCCGAAGGACCTCGGCCGGCAGCTTCTCGACCAGGGCATCGAGTTCTGGAACTTCTACGGCCCGACCGAGGCCACCGTGTACGTGACCGCCGCCCACCACCGGGGCCGGGCCGGCGGTGGGCCGGACTTCCCGTCCGCCGACGTCGGTGCGCCGTTCGGCGACAACGTCGTCTACGTCCTCGACGCCGGCCTGCATCTGTGCCCCCTCGGCATCGTGGGCGACGTGTACCTCGCCGGCCCGCAGCTCGCGCAGTGGTACCACGCCCGACCCGGTCAGACGGCGGAGCGGTTCGTCGCCGACCCGTACGGCCGGCCCGGTGACCGGATGTACCGCACCGGCGACCTCGGCCGGTGGTCACCGGCGGGGCATCTGCTGTTCGAGGGTCGAGCCGACTCGCAGGTGAAGATCCGCGGGTTCCGGGTCGAACTGGCCGAAATCGAGTTCCGGCTGCGTAGCCATCAGGGTGTGGACGAGGCTGTCGTCGGGGTCCGGGATCGGTCCGGCGTGCCCCAGCTCGTCGCCCGGCTGGCCGCCGCGACGCCGGTGCCACCGGAGGCCGGTGAGCTGCGCCGGTACCTCGCCGATCACCTGCCGGAGTACATGATTCCCGCAGTGATCACCTTCACCGACGCGCTTCCGGTGTCGATGAGCGGGAAGATCGACCGCAGGGCCGCCCTGGACCTGGAACCGGAGCCGGCGCAGCGTGCCGCGGTGGCGGATGTTCCAGCGTCCCCCGAGGAGGGACTGCTCTGCAACCTCTTCGTGGACCTGCTCGACCAGCCCGACGTCAGCGGTTCGGCAAGCTTCTTCGAGCTGGGCGGCAACTCGCTGCTGGCGGTCCAACTGGTGCTTCGCCTCCAGGACATCTTCCAGGTCAATCTGTCCGTCGCCGACATCTTCGCCGCGCCCACCCCGGCCGCCCTCGCCGAGCGGTTGGCCTCCGCGGACGCCCCGAAGGAGGCGGAGACGGTGCTGCCGCTGCGAACCACCGGAATGGCGGCGCCGATCATCTGCCTGCCGCCCCGCACCGGGCTTGGCTGGTGCTACGCGGGCCTGCTGCGGCACATCCCGCTGGAGTTCCCGGTCTACGGCCTGCAGTCGGCGGAGCTGGCCGCGGGTACGCAGGGCCAGCCCGTCGAGCAGTTGGTCGAGCGGTACCTGGAGGAGATCGAGGACCTGGTGCCGGTCGGACCGTGCATCCTGCTCGGCTGGTCCCTCGGCGGACTGCTGGCGGACGAGATCGCGCAGCGCCTGCGTGGGGCCGGGCGGGACGTACCCCTGGTCGTCCTCTACGACGCCGTCGCGCCCCTGTCGCCGAACGTCCCGGAGCACCCGGCCGGGTTGCTCTACTTCACCGCTGCCGACGCCGGGGCGGACGCGCTGTCCAGCGCCTGGGCGGCACGATTCGGCGGACCCGTCGAGATCGTCCCGACCGACGTGGCGCACCTGCGGATGTTCGACCGGGAGCCGCTGCGGGCCTCCGGGCCGCGGCTCACGGCACGGCTGCGGTCCCTGGCGGAAAGCACGGGCCGGTGACGGTGATGCGAAATCCATTCGAGTCCGAGAGGGACCTCATTGTGCTGATCAACCAGGCTCGTCAATGTTCCCTCTGGCCGGCCGAGCTGCCGCCGCCGCACGGTTGGACGCCGCGCCACGGGCCAGCGGCCCGTGCCGAGTGCGTCGAGTACGTTGAGCAGGTCGCGGGGCGCCGCGGATGAACGCGCCCACCCCGCAGGAGACGCTGGCGGCGCGGGTCCGTCGCGCGGCCAAGGTTGCGGCCGCCGAGGCGGACACCGTCGACCAGGAAGGTCGGACGCCGGACGCCGCGATCGGTGCGCTACGCGAGGAACGGCTGCTCGCTCCGGGCCCCGGGGACGGCGGCAGGTGGTGGACCGCACGCGAGATCGCCGCCGTGTCGTCCGCGCTGGGCGGGGCGTGCGCCTCGACCGGGATGATCTGGGCGATGCATCAGGGACAGCTGCTGAGCATCGCCCGGCAGCCCACCGCCACCGACGAGCTGACCAAGTTCGTCGCTGGCACGTGGCAGGCCCAGCCGTTGATTGCGAGCCTCATGTCCGAACGCGGTGCGGCCGATCCCCGGCAGGGCAACGCCTTCTGCGACCGTTCGCCCGACGGCGGCCTCACCGTCGTCAAGGAGGTGTCGGTCTCCTCATATCTGGCGGTGGCGGACGCCGCGTTGGTGGTGGCGCGCCGCGACGCGGCCGCCCCGCTCTCGGACCAGGTGCTGGTGGTGGCCGATCGGGCCGGCATCGACATCGCCAATCCGGTGCCGTGGAACGCGATGGGCATGCGCGGCACCGCCAGCGGCGGGTGCCGGGCGACGGTGTCCAGCCGGGCGGACATGGTGCTCGCCGAGCCGTTCGCGGTGACCGGCGCGCAGGTGATGACTCCGCTGACCCATCTCGGCTGGGCCGGGTGCTGGTGGGGCATCGCGTCGGCCGCGGCCGACCGGGCCCGCCGCTTCCTACGCCGCCGGGCGTCGGGCGGTGCGAGCGATCTGCTCGCCGCGAAGACCGTCCGGCTCGGTCGGATCGCCCAGTCGCTGGACCAGTCGCGCGCGCAGATCAGGGCGTTCGCCGACGAGTACGACGCCGCGGCCGTGGCCGGCGTCCATCCGGCGGGGATGCCGCGCCGGGCGAACAACGTGCGCCTCGCGGTGGCCGAGCTCGCGTTCACCGCAGTGGTGGACGCGATCGAGCTGATCGGGGTGGACGCCTACCGCGAAGCCGAGTCGAGCAGGTTCAGCCTCAGCCGTCATCTGCGGGACGTCACCTCCGCCCGGGTCATGATCAGCAGCGACCGGATCAGGTTGGCCAACGGCACGCTGGCCCTGATGCCCGACGGGGACCTCGTGGACGAGTTGGACGGACGTGGATGAGCCGGTCGGGCGTGAGGCGCCGTCCGGGCGTGGGGAGGTGACATGACGGAGAGCGGCAGGATTGCCATCATCGGTATGGCGGTGCGGATACCCGGCGCCGGAGCGGACCTCGACCGGTTCTGGGAGAACATCAGGACCGGCACGGAAAGCATCTCCTTCTTCGACGTCGACGAACTCGTCGCGCAGGGCGTCCCGGCGGAACGGGCGCTGGATCCACGGTTCGTCCCGGCCCGCGGCGTGCTGACGGACGTGGACCGCTTCGACGGTGCCCTGTTCGGCTATTCGCCGAGTGAGAGCGCGTTGATCGATCCTCAGCAGCGGATACTGCTCGAATGCGCGTGGGCGGCCCTGGAGCAGGCGGGCCACCCGCCGGTGGGGTCCGACCCGAACCGGACCGGGGTGTACCTGGGCACCGGCATGAACCTGTACATGCTGGACAACGTCCTGCCCAACGAACGGGCCGTGACGAACGCTGGTGGCCTGCAACTGGTGATCGGTGCGGACAAGGACTATGCCGCTACGCGGGTGGCGTACAAGCTGAACCTGCAGGGCCCGGGCGTCACTGTCCAGACGGCCTGCTCGACCTCCCTGGTCGCGGTCCACATGGCGGTGCAGTCCCTGCTGTCCTACGAGTCCGACCTCGCCCTGGCCGGCGGCGCCTCCGTCGCGCCCCCGTCCCGCCGCGGATACGTCCACGAGCCGGGCAGCATCCTCTCCCCGGACGGCCACTGCCGCGTCTTCGACGCTGCGGCCGAGGGCACGGTGGCCGGCGACGGCGTGGGCGTGGTGGTCCTCAAGCGGTACGACGACGCGGTCCGTGACGGCGACACCGTGCACGCGGTGATCGTGGGCTCGGCGGTGAACAACGACGGGGCGCGCAAGGCTGGCTTCACCGCCCCCGGTGCCAGCGGCCAGGCCGCCGTGGTGGCTGACGCGCTGGCCGTGGGCGGGATCCCGCCGGAGACGGTCGGGGTGATCGAGACCCACGGCACCGGCACCAGGCTGGGCGACCCCATCGAGGTCGCCGCGCTCTGCGAGGTCTTCGGCTCGGCGGCGCCGGACCGACCAGGGATCGCGCTGACCGCGCTCAAGTCGATCGTCGGTCATCTCGACGTCGCGGCCGGTGTGCTCGGCCTGGTCAAGACGGTGCTTGCGCTGAGGCACCGGACCATCCCGCCGGTCGCCCACTTCAAGAGCCCGAACGAGCTCCTGCACCTGGGGGACTCCCCGTTCTTCGTGCCGACCGAGGCCGTCCCGTGGCCCGAGGTCGACGGCGTCCGCCGCGCGGGCGTCAGCTCCTTCGGCATCGGCGGCACCAACGCCCACGTCGTCCTCGAGGAAGCGCCGCAGGTGCCATCGGCGGAGGCGGCAGACGGCCCGGAGCTGCTGCTCGTCTCGGCCCGGTCCCAGGCGGCCGCCGAGGCCGGTCTGCGCGCGCTGGGGACGGCCCTCGCAGCCGAGAAGCCCCCGGCGTTGGCCGACGTCGCGCACACGTTGCGGGTGGGCCGTACGCCCCTCTCCTGGCGCGCGGCGCTGGTCGCCGACACCGCTGCGGCGGCGGCGACCCGGCTGCCCCAGGCCGCCGTCCGCAAGGTCGAGGACGGCGCGACCGTGGTCTTCGCGTTCCCCGGCCAGGGCGCCCAACGCCCTGGCATGTTCCGGGCGAGTCATCGAGCCGACCCGGTGTACCGGGCCGTTTTCGACGATGCGGCCCGACGCGTCGCCGCTCTGTCCGGCCTCGACCTGCCCGCGCTGCTGCACAGCGAGGACCCGCTCGACGCGGCCACACTGGCCCAGACCCAAGTGGCCCAGCCTGCCCTGTTCGTCACCGAGCTCGCCGCCGCGCACAGCCTGCTCCGTCGGGGCGTCGTACCCTCCGCCATGCTCGGGCACAGTGTCGGTGAGCTGGTCGCGGCCTGCCTGGCCGGTGTCTTCGAGCTGGACGACGCACTCGCCGCGGTCGTCGAGCGAGGCCGGCTGATGCAACAGGCCGCACCTGGGGCGATGCTGTCGGTCTTCGCGCCGGTGGACACGGTCGCCCCGCTGCTGCCGGCGAACGTCGACATCGCGGCGCGCAACTCGCCCACCGTGACCGTCGTATCCGGGCCGGCGCCGGACCTCGACCAGCTGGCCGGTGTGCTGCGGGAGCGGGGTCTGTTGAGCCGTCGGCTGTCCACCTCGCACGCCTTCCACTCCCGCGCCATGCAGGACGCCGCCGACCGCTTCACCCGGTTCCTGAGCGGGTTCACGCTGCGGCCGCCGCGGCTACCCGTCCAGTCCACCGTTACCGGCCGGCCTCTCACCGACCGGGAGGCGGTCAGCCCCGAGTACTGGGGCCGCCAGTTGCGCCACACCGTCGACTTCAGCGCTGCCGTGACGGGGGTGCGCGACTCGCTCGCCCCGACGGCATGGCTCGAGGTGGGGCCGGGACGCGCGTTGCAGGTGCTCATCCGGGAGCACCTGCCGGCACCAGAGCAGGCCCGGGTCTGGGGCGTCAGCGGGGACGCCGCCGGCGACGATCACCGAGCGCTGCTCACTGTCGTGGGGCAGCTGTGGTCCGTCGGTGTCGGCGGGGCCTGGGATCCGGCGTACGCCGAGCGGCGCCGCCGGGCGCCGCTGCCGACGTACGCCTTCGACCGTACCCGCCACTGGCTCGATCCCGAGCGGTCGCCGACGGTGGCCGAACCGGTGGCCGTGCCGGCTGGCACGTACACCACGACTGAGGACGAGGGGATGAAGCAACCAGTCATGACAGCCGCCCCGTCGGTCACCACCGGCACGTCGGCCGGTGACGTCACCGGCACTCTTGAGCAGCTGTGGAAGGACGTGCTCGGCGTCGATCGTGTGGCTCCGGAGGACGACTTCTTCGAACTCGGCGGGCACTCCCTCGCCGCGCTGCGGCTGCGCAGCCGCATCCGCGACGGTCTAGGTGTGGAGGTCGAGCTGGACCAGCTGTTCGACGAGCCGACCTTCGGTGCGCTCGCCGCGTTCGTGGAGGCCGCCCCGGGCGCGGCACCGGCACCGGCACCGCCGCCGGTAACACCCGCCGTCGCGACGCGTCCAGTCGTCCAGTCGCCCGTAGCGGCGAGCAACGTGGCTGCTGCCCGGCGGCCGGGAGTGCCCAGTACCAGCATCTACTTCTTCTCTTCCCAGCAGGACGACTCGGGAGATGGTTACGGGCTGGTGCTGGACGCCGTCCGGCTCGCCGACCGGCTGGGCTTCGAGGCGGTCTGGAGCCCCGAACGCCACTTCCACAAGTTCGGCGGCCTGTACCCGAACCCCGCCGTGCTCAACGCCGCGCTGGCCACCGCCACCACCCGCATCGGGCTGCGCGCCGGAAGTGTCGTGCTGCCCCTGCACCACCCGTTGCGGCTGGTCGAGGACTGGAGCGTGGTGGACCGCCTTTCCGGTGGGCGGGTCGGCCTCTCCTTCGCGGCCGGCTTCCACCCGCTGGACTTCGTGCTGGCGCCGCACCGCTTCGCCGATCGGCGGCAGACCTTCCGCCGGGACGTCGAGCTGATCCGCCATTTGTGGCGGGGCGGCAGCCTGGACGACGTGGAGGCGGGGGCCGGTGACCGGGTCAGCGTGCGGCCGTACCCGGCCCGGGTCCAGGCCGAGCTTCCGGTCTGGCTGACCGCGTCGGCGAGCGACGAATCGTTCCAGCTCGCCGGTGAGGTCGGCGCCAACCTGCTGACCGCGCTGCTGGCGCTCACTCCCGAGCAGCTGACGGCGAAAATCGCCATATACCGCCGGGCCCGGGCGGAGCACGGCCACGACCCCGAAGCGGGCCGGGTCACGTTGATGGTCCACTCGTACGTGGGTGAGCCACACGAAGACGTTCGCGCCACCTGCGAGTCGCCCTTCCTCGACTACCTCCGCAGCCACACGGAGCTGTTGAGCAGCCTCAGCCGGGCGATGCCGGAGGAGGAACTCGATCTGCAGAACGCCTCGGAACGGGACCGGCAGGCGATCGTCCGCCGCTCGTACCGTGCCTTCTACGCCAGCAGGTCCCTTCTGGGCACGCCGGAGGTCGTGGCACAGCGCCTGCTGGACTTCGGACGGATGGGCGTTGACGAGGTTGCCGCCCTCATTGACTTCGGGCTGCCCGCCGACCGGGTGCTCCGCGGCGTGGAGCGCCTCGGCGCGGTTCGGGAACGGCTCGAGACGGAGGACTTCCACTCATGATCAGCCCATCCTTCCGCCGGCTGCTTGCCGCCACCGGCCTCTCCGACGCCGCCAACGGCGTGTTCTCCGTCGCGGCGGTCATCATCGCCTCGCAGGTCTCCCGCTCGCCGATGGTGGTGGGTGCGATCACGGTCGCCTCCACCCTGCCGTGGCTGGTGCTGGCGATCCCGGCCGGCATCCTGGTCGACTCGGTGGACCGCCGGCGTGCGATCACCGTCGCCAACGTCACCCGCGGCCTGCTGATGCTGCTGCTGGCCGCGCTGTTGACCTTGGACGTGCCGGTCGCCCTGCTGTTGGTGCTGATCGTCTTCGCGGTGGCGACCGTGCAGACCGTAGTGGACACCGCAGCCGAGACGCTCATCCCGGAGATGGTGCCTCCCGAGGACCTGACCCGGGCCAACGGTGCCATCTCCGTGTCGACCCGGATCTCCTACCAGTTCGCCGGTCCGCTGTTCGCCGGTGTGCTGGTCGGAGTGGCGATCGAGGCGCCCGCCTGGGCGGCCGGGGCCGCCTGCCTCGTCGCCGCCCTGCTGCTCGGCCGGATCAGCACTCCGTACCGGGTGCGGCAGGAGCCGGGCGAGCGTCAGCCGGTGCAGTTCCTGCACGGGCTCCGCACGATCGCCCGTCGACCGGTGCTCGGCACGATGGTCGGCGTCGGCGCCTTGACGACCCTGGCCAACGCCGCCTTCCACACCGTCTTCGTTCTCTACGCCATCGCCCCCGGACCGCTCGGCATGAGCCCCGGCACGTACGGGCTCGTCATCGGGATGATCGGCGTCGGTGCCGCGCTGGGATCCCTGCTGACCGCCCGTTTCGAGCGTCTCGTCGGCCAGGAGCATCTGCTGTGGCTGACCCGGGTCGGGTGGGCGACGGTGTTCGCGGCTCCGCTGGTGGTCAGCCAGGGGGTCTGGCTCGGCCTGGTCATGGCGCTGGGCAGTGTGTTCGGGGGCATGTGGTCCGTACAGGCGATGTCGGTGCGCCAGCGCACCGTCCCCGGGCACGAACGCGGCCAGATCGCCGGGGCCTCCCGGATGATGTCCTACGGCGCGACCCCGCTCGGCGCGGCGCTCGGCGGTGTGGCAGGCGGCCTCCTCGACACCAGGGTGATCTTCGTGCTGTGCGCCCTCACGTCGCTCGTGGCCATCGTGCCGATCCGCAGGTGGATGTCAGCCCCGGCGCTGCGGCGGGCGGAACTGCAGGCGGCGGCCGCGTGAGTGCGGAGCTCCTCGTCCCGCGGTCCGGTGATCGTCCCGCCGCCAGCGGTGGCCCCGACGACTGGTTGCCCGTCGTGGCGGAGTTGCTGGGCGTCGACGCCGCGCACCTGCGGGACCGGATCGACCGGGACTCCTTCGTCGGGCTCGGCGCCACGTCGCTGAACGCCATCGAACTGCTCGCGCTCGGCGAACGGGAGCTGCGACGCCGGGTGGACATCGCCCGACTACTGGGGACCGAGGCGCTTGGTGCCGTGCTGCGGGACGCGGAGGCGGTGCAGCCGGTGCCAACCGCCGCCCCGGTCGACGCGCCGACGGCGACCCGGCCCCTGCTGCCGGGGCAGCGCGCCATGCTCGCCGCGCACCTGGCCGGCGCGGATCGGGCCTACCACCTGCTGTTCAGCCTCGACTGTCCCGCGGAGCTCGACGAGCAGCGCGTCAGTGAGGCGGTCGACGCGCTGGTGGCACGACACGAGTCGCTGCGCACCATGTTCGTCGTCGAGAGCGGCGAGTCGGCCCGCGTCGTGCTCCCGGCAACCCACCGGCCCCGGCTGCTGCGGCAGGCGTTGCCGGACCAGGACGAGGCGCCGTGGCGCACTGTGCACGAGCAGTTGGCCACCGCGAGCCCCGACCTGCTCCAGCCGTACGTCCGCCCACCGGCGGTGTTCGTGCTGACCCGGGCCGGCCGCCGCAGCCTGCTGACCCTGCTCGTGCACCACGTCCTCGTGGACGGGTGGAGCATCGGCCTGCTCTGGCGCGAGCTGGCCGTGGCGCTCAGCGACGGGCCCGGCAGCGTCCGGTCGGCCGGTGGCCAGGCGGACCTGATCGGTGAGCGACTGCACGCCGTGACAGTGACGGGGGAGCTGCGCCGGGCGTCGGATCGGCTCGTCCGGCGTCTCGCGGACGCGCCGAGCACCCTCACGCTGCCCACTGATCGCGCCCGCCCCGGGCAGCCGGACGGGTCGGGATCCCGGTTGACCTTCACCCTCGACCCGTCCGTCGCGGAGGCGGTCGAGGGGGTGGCCCGCCGATGCGGGGTGACCGTCACCACCGTGGTCGCCGCCACCTGGGCGCTGGTCGTGTCGCGCCGCGCCGGCCAGCGCGACCTGCTGCTCGCCATGCCGTTCGCCGGCCGGTCGACCGCCGAGCTGGCCCGGGTCGTCGGGCTGGCCACCCGGGTGGTGCCGGTGCGGGCCCGGATCGACGACGCCGCGTCGGTCACGGAGCACGTACGGACCTTCGCCGCCGCGCTGCGCGAGGCCGGCGCGGACGCCGAGGTGCCCTTCGAGCGGCTGCTGACGGACCTCGGCGTGGCACCTGATCCGGCGCGCAGCCCGCTGACGCAGGTCGGGTTCGCCGCCCACCACGAGCTGGTGCCGGCCACGGTGACCGTCTCCGGACACCAGGCGACCGTGCGGGAGGGACACTGCCGCGGCGCCGCCTTCGACGCCGTGCTGTACCTGCAGAGCTGGCAGCAGCGGCCCCGCCTGGCGCTGGAGTACGCCACCGCCGCGCTGGGACCGACCGAGGCGGCCGACCTGGTCGAGTCGTTCCGGGCCGGACTGGCCGAGGTGGTGCGGTCGACGGGGGAGCCCCTGGGCCGGGTGCGGACCATTTCCCCGGAGCAGCACGAGCTGCTGCCTCGGTGGGGCGGCGGAGCGCCGGTGCGGGTCAACGACGACGTGTGGCAGGCATTCGAGCGCCGGGCCCGGGCTCACCCCGACGCGGCGGCGGTCCGGGACTCCGACGCCGGCGTCGAGCTGACCTACGGGCAGCTGCACGAACACGCGGTAGCTCAATCGGTCCTGCTGCACGAGCACGGGGTCCGAGCCGGTGACCGGGTCGTCGTCGACCTTCCCCGCTCGGCCGCGGAGGCGGTCGCGGTCCTCGCAGTGCTCCGGTTGGGTGCGAGCTACGTGGCGGTGGAGGCGGCGCAGGCGCCGCGGGGCCGGGAGCAGGTTGTCTCCGCCGTGAAGGCCCGGGTGCGGATCGGCAGAGCGGACACGGCCGGCTGGCCTGCCACGGATCGTTGTCCACCCGTCGACCTGAGCGCCCCGGCCCGGCCGGCGGGCCACGAGGTACCGGCCGCCGCCCCGGATCCGTCGCGGCCGGTCTACGTCTCGTTCACCTCGGGGTCCACCGGTCTTCCCAAGGGGGTGGTGGTACCGCACCGCGGGGTGCTTCGGCTCGCGCGCGACGCGGATCTCTTCGCACCCGTGGAGCGGCCTCGGATGCTACGCCTCGCGCCGCTGGCCTTCGACGCGTCCACGCTGGAGCTTCTCGTTCCCCTGGTCCGCGGCGACGCCGTGGAGGTGTTTCCGGCGCGCGAACCGTCACCGGGCGCGCTGGCGGAGTTCCTGGCGGCGACACCGGTCACTCACGCCTGGTTGACCTCCGGGCTCTTCCACCTCGTCGCCGAGCACCGTCCGGAGGCGTTCCGTACCCTCCGGCAGCTGTTCACCGGTGGTGGAGTGGTGTCCGGCGCCCGGGTAGGCCAGGTGCTCCTGAGGTGCCCCGGCCTGCGGGTCAGCAACGGGTACGGGCCGACCGAGAACACCACGTTCACGACCGTCCACCACGTCGACACGCCCGACCGGGCGGAACCCGACCTGCCGATTGGCCGGCCGATCGCGGGCACCAGCCTATGGGTACGCGACGACGCGGGAGCTCCGGTCCCACCCGGCGGGGTGGGCGAGCTGTGCGTTTCCGGGTCGGGCCTGGCCGACGGCTATCTGGCGGACCCGGAGCGCACCGCCGAGGCGTTCGTGGCCTGTGACGGGGAGCGGTGCTACCGCACTGGTGACCTGGTGCGCTGGGACACCTCAGGCCTGCTGCGCTACCTGGGTCGCAACGACCGGCAGGTCAAGATCTCCGGACACCGAGTGGCGCTCGACGAGGTGGAGAATCTGATCAGGCGCCAGCCCGGTGTCTCCGACGCGGCGCTCTTCGTCAGCGACGACCACGGACGGACCCGGCTGACCGCCGCGGTGATCACTGAGGGAGGGAACGGCGACCTGGCGGCGCTGCGCGAGTGGGTCGAGCAGGAGTTGATGCCGCAGGCCCGCCCGCAGCGCTGGCTGCGGCTGGACGCCTTCCCCCTCACCCGCAACGGCAAGGTGGACCTCGGCGCCCTTGCCGCCCGGCCGCCCGCCGGTCCGGCCCCGGCGCCGCCGGCGACCGACACGGACGCGACACCGGCGGTGCCGAGCAGCGCCGACCCCGATCCCCTGGCACGGTACGAGGAGCTGGTCGGCGAGGCGTGGTCCACCGTGCTGGGCACCGACGACTTCGACTCCGACGAGGCGTTCTTCGATGTCGGTGGGGACTCGCTGCAACTCGCGCTCGTCCGCAACCAGCTGCGGGAGCGGCTGCCGGGGCGTGCGCTCCCGATGACCGATCTCTACCGGTTCCCGACCGTACGGGCACTCGCCGAACACCTGCGGGCGGCGGAAGGGAGGGCAGGATGACCGGGCCGACCACGGACATCGCCGTCGTTGGCCTGGCTGGCCGGTTTCCCGGCGCCGCCGACGTCTGGCGGTACTGGGACAACATCGAGGCGGGCCGGGACTGTGTCACGCGGCTGACCCCGGCAGACCTCGCCGAGGCTGCGGTGCAGACCGAACAGCGCGACGATCCCGCGTACGTGCCGGCCCGGGGGATCATCGCCGACGTCGACTGCTTCGACGCGGAGTTCTTTGGCATACCCGCCCGGGAGGCCGAACTGATGGACCCCCAGCACCGACTGCTCATGCAGACGTGCTGGGAGGCTCTCGAGAGCGCCGGGCTGGCCACGGACCGACCGTTCGGCCGGGTGGCGCTCTTCGCCGGCGCAGGCCTCAACTACTACCTGCTCAACCAGGTGCTGCCCGCCACCGACGTCGTCGCCGCGCAGGGCCTGCTCGCGGTGGTTCTGGGCAATGAGAAGGACCATCTTGCGGCAAAGGTGGCGTACCGGCTCGACCTCGGCGGTCCCGCCGTGACAGTGCAGACCGCCTGCTCGACCTCGCTGGTGGCGGTACACCTGGCCTGTCAGAGCCTGCGCGCCGGGGACGCGGACGTGGCGCTTGCCGGTGGCGCCTGTGTCGCTGTTCCGCAGCGGGCCGGCTACCTGTACGAGGCAGGTGGCATTCTCTCCGCGCAGGGAACCTGCCGGCCCTTCGACGCCGCCGCCGGCGGCACGGTTCCCGGCAACGGCGTGGGCGTCGTGGTGCTCAAGCGGCTCACCGACGCGCGACGCGACGGTGACGAGGTGTACGCCGTCGTCCGGGGATCCGCCGTGAACAACGACGGCGGTGTGAAGGTCGGTTACACCGCTCCGGGGGTGGCCGGCCAGGTCGACGTGCTCCGGCGGGCCTACCAGAACGCCGGGGTCAGCGCCGCGACCATCGACTACGTCGAAGCGCACGGCACCGCCACCGAGACGGGTGACGCGATCGAACTCGCCGCGTTGACCGAGGTGTTCAAGGAGCACGGCGTGGAAGCGGGGTCCTGCTCCCTCGGCTCGGTCAAGGCGAACATCGGCCACCTGGACGCGGCCGCGGGCGTGGCTGGCCTGATCAAGGCGGTCCTCGCGCTGCGTACCGGGCGGATCCCGCCGCTGGCCGGGCTGACCGCGGCCGGACACGGGCTCGACGACCCGTCCAGCGTCTTCGTCCTCGACCGGACGGCCCGGCCGTGGCCGTCCGCGGCGGATCGACCCCGCCGGGCCGCGGTGAGTTCGTTCGGCCTGGGCGGTACGAACGCGCACATCGTCCTGGAGGCGGCGCCCGCGCCGGATCGCTCTCGCACCGATGAGGAGGTGCCGGTGCTTCTGCCGGTGTCGGCGCGTAGCGCCACGGCGCTGGACGAGGCCCGGCAGCGACTCGCCCAGCACCTCCAGGCGCATCCGGACCTGGCGCTGCGCGACGTCGCCCGTACCCTGCAGGCGCACCGGCGCCACTTCCGGCACCGGCACACAGTGGCCGCCCGGACGACGGCGGAGGCAGCCAAGCAGCTCACCGCCGGCAGGTCGGGTCCACCGGCGGCCCGCCGGCCCCAGCTGGTCTTTCTCTTCCCCGGGCAGGGGGCTGAGCGCACCGGCATGGCCGCCGGGGCCTACGCCCGGTGGCCCGGATTCCGGGCGGATGTCGACCGGGGTGCGGAGGCACTGCTCCCGGTGCTCGGCGTCGACCTGCGTGACCTGCTGCTGAATCCGGGAGCCGGCGCCGACATCCACCGCACCGACCTCGCTCAACCGGCCCTGGTCCTGCACGGGTACGCCGTCGCCCGGCTGCTGATGTCCTGGGGCCTGCGTCCGGCGGCGCTGGTGGGGCACTCCGTCGGCGAGTACACCGCCGCCGCTGTGGCTCGGGAGATGGGATTCCTCGACACGCTGCGCCTGGTGGCCCGGCGTGGTGCCCTCATGCAGGCGACGGAGGAAGGCGCGATGGTCACGGCCCTGACCTCCGAGCCGACCGTCCGCGAGTTGATGGTCGACCTGGACCTGGACGTGGCCGCGGTCAACGGCCCCGACGTGATCGTCGTCTCCGGGGGGCCCGCGCCCGTGCTGTCCTTGGAGGATCGGCTGATGGCGGCGGGCGTTGCCTTCCGCCGGCTGCCGGCGCAGCGTGCGTTCCACAGCCGGCTGATGACTCCCGTCATGGACGAGCTGGCCCGGGCGGCGGCCGACACCCCGACCAGGGGCCGCCAGATCGCGGTGGTGGAGACCGTCGGCGGAACTCTCCTGCCGTCCGGGCAGGGTCGGGACGGCGGTTACTGGGCCCGCCAGGTCCTCGCGCCGGTGCGCTTCGCGGACGCGGTCCGCCGGGCGGTCGACTCCCCGGACACGGTTCTCGTGGAGGTGGGGCCGGGCACCGCACTCAGCGGCGCGGCCCGCCGGATCCCGGAGGCCCGGGAGCTGCCGATGGCCGCGATCCAGCCGGGTCTCCGCTCGCTTCCCGACGACGACCAGATCCTGGCCGCCGTGGGCCGGCTCTGGGCGGCCGGCGGTGGAGTGGACTGGGACGCCGTGGGTCCGTCGGAGGGACGCAGGGTGTGGTTGCCCGGCTATCCGTTCGCCCCGCAGCGGCACTGGCTGGCGGCGCCCACGCCGGTTCCTGGGCGGGAGTTCCCGCGGCCCGAACCGGCCCGTGAACCGACGGCCGCGCCCGCCGGTGCGGTACTCGCTCCGGACGAGGTGATTACCGAGGTGCTCGCCCTGTGGCGCGAGCTGCTCGGCGCCGGGAAGGTGACCGCGGACGCCGACTTCTTCGAGCTGGGCGGGGAGTCACTGCTGTTCATCCGGATGATCAACCGCGTCCAACGTCGGTACGACGTACGCCTGGACATGACGGCGCTCACCGCTATGGCCACCGTCGCCGCGGTGGCGGAAGCAGTGCGGTCGGCTCGCGCCCGCGGAGCGGGCGAGCCGTGACGGCGCGCGCGACGATTCTCAGCGGGCGCTGGGCTGGCGGCGCGCCAGCGCGGCCTCCGGTGTTGACCCTGGTGTGTGTTCCGCACGCCGGCGGCAGTCCCATCGTCTTCCACCGGTGGGTCGCCGCGCTCGCCGCCGACGGCGTGGCGGTACGCCCCGTGCTGTGGGACGCGATCGCCGAGAGCACCGGGGAGACCTGCGGGATCACCGCCCGGGCCGAGTCGCTCGCCGCGCAGGTCGGTCAGCTGCGCGGTCCGTGGGCGCTGCTCGGTCACAGCCTCGGCGCGCTGATCGCCACCGAGACGGTGCGGCACGTGGCACGCCGGGGCGGTCGGCTGCCCCGGCGGCTGGTTCTCTGCGGCGCCGCGGCGCCGGGCCACGGCGTCTCGGCGGCGCCCCTCGTGGCGGCGCCCGACAGCGACGTGATCGACTTCCTCCGGCTCCTCGGCGGCACGCCCGAAGAGGCGTTCACCGATCCGGACGTGCGCGCGATGCTACTGCAGCGGTTCCGCCGGGACCTGGCGTTGCTGAATGGTTACCAGCCCACCCTGGACGCGCCCCTGCCCTGCCCGGTCGCGGTGTACGGCGGCACCGTCGACCCGGCGGTGCCCGTCGCGGCCCTGGCCTCCTGGCTGGACCTGGCCCCCGACGCGCAGGTTCGGCTCTTCGAGGGTGGTCACTTCTTCCTCCATGACGATTTCGTCGCGGTCCGGGCCGCCCTGCTCGAGGACTGCCAGGTCGGGCACGCCGACAGGCCGGCGGGCGGGCACGGCGACCGACCGACGGCAGGGCCGCTCCGGACAGACTCCCCTGCAACCGTCCCGGAAGGTGTCCAGTGGAACTGTTGAACCCGTCCACGACCGACGTCCGACCGCGCCTGCTGGACCCGGAGTGCGCGGCCGGGTTGACCCTGCTGGCCCGGCGACACGGCCTGCGCCCGGAACAGGCGCTCGGCGCCGTGGGGGCCGCCCTCGCCTATCGGTTGACCCGGCGCCCGTCAGTCCCGGTGCATGTGGGGCGGAAGCGCTGGCGGGTGTTGCCGTTCAGCGACGACACCACCTTGGCGGCGGCGCTCGCCGCCGCCCCGGCCCACTGGGACCTGCCGGTCGGGGAAACCGCCGTCGTGGTCGAGGCGGCAGCGGACGACAGTGGCCCGTCACCGGGCCTCGTGCTCCGCATCGGGGAGAGGGGGCAGGCCTGGCGGCTCCGCGTGCCCGGCGCCATGGTCGACGCCGCCCTGCTCGCCGACCGGCTGCGCCTGCTCATCGACTGCCTGGTGACGGCACCGGACCGGCCGCTGTCCGCCATCGATCCGGTGGGCCCTTCGGAACGGGCCCTGCTTGCGTCGTTCGCCGGCGCGCGGCGGCCGCTGCCGGAGGCGACCGTGCCTGAGCTGATCCGCCGGCAGGCGCTGGCCACGCCCGAGCGGATCGCCCTCCGCTGGGCCGACGGTGAGTTGACGTACGCGGACCATCTCGACCGGGCGGCCGAGATCGCCGGCAACCTGCGGGCCGCCGGGGTAGGCCGAGGCGACGTGGTCGGGCTCTGCGCCGAACGGTCCGCCGACAGCGTCGCCGCGGTGCTCGGCATCATGCTGGCCGGCGCGGCGTACCTCCCGCTGGAGGTGGGGCACCCGGCCTCGCGGCTCAGGGACATGCTGGAGACGGCCAAGGCGCGTACCGTGCTGGCCAGCGACGCCGGAGCGGCCGCTCTCCGCGACGCGGACCTGGCGTCGCTGATCCGGCTGACCGGTGGCGGGTGCGACGGGCCTGCGGTCGACTGGCGGCGGGCGGGCCCGGTCATCGATCCGCTCGACCCGGCGTACGTCCTGTTCACCTCAGGCTCGACCGGTCGACCTAAGGGTGTGCAGGTGCCGCACCAGGCCCTGGTGAACCGGTTGACCTGGATGCAGGACGCCTACCGGTTGGTTACCGACGACGTGGTGTTGCACAAGACCCCGGCGACCTTCGACGTGTCGCTCTGGGAACTGCTGTGGCCCTTCATGACCGGTGCCCGGTTGGTCGTCGCGCCGCCGGAGGCCCACCGGGACGCCAGGGAGATCGTCGATATGGTCCGCCGCGAACGGGTGACCACGGTGCACTTCGTGCCGGCCATGCTGGACCTCTTTCTCGCGGAGCCGGACGTGGGCGAGTGCCACTCGTTGGTACGGGTGATCTGCAGCGGTGAGGCGCTGGCGCCGAGCCTGGTGAACCGGCTGGCCGCCGTGTCGGACGCCGAGGTGCACAACCTGTACGGGCCGACAGAGGCGGCGATTGACGTGACTGCCTGGCGGTGTCGTCGGCCCGAGCCCGGTCCGGACGTGCCCATCGGTGCGCCGATTGCGAACGTGGTGGTGCACGTGCTCGATGACGCCGGGCGGCTGGCACCGGTCGGCGCGGTGGGGGAGATGTTTCTCGGGGGCGTCTGTCTCGCCACCGGCTACATCGGCAGCCCGGAGCTGACGGCGCAATCCTTCGTGCAGCGGGACGTCGACGGTGTGCGCCAGCGGTTGTACCGTACCGGCGACCTCGCCTGGTGGGACGCGGGCGGCAACCTGCATTTCGTCGGCCGGCGGGACAACCAGGTGAAGCTGCGCGGCCAGCGGGTGGAGCTGGGCGAGATCGAGGCCGTCCTCGGCGCTCATCCCGCGATCGGCGGCGCCGCGGTGACCCTGCACCGTCGGGGGACCGCAGGCCTTCTCGTGGGCTACTTCGTGCGGGCGTCGACAGGGTCCGACGAGGATCTCTCGGATGCGTCGCTGCGAGAGTACCTGTCTGACCGGCTGCCCGAGCACATGGTGCCGTCGCGGTACGTCGAGGTGTCCGCGATGCCGCTAACCACGAGCGGCAAGGTCGACCGGGCCGCGCTGCCGGAGCCGTCGGCGCGCCGCCGGGTCCGCTGAGACGCTTCCGCAGAGGCAGCGGCAGTGGCCCGGTGTTGCCGCGGCTGGTACGCGAGTGTCCGGCTCACGACCACCTCGGAGACGCCGGGGGCAGGCGCTGGACATGCCGCTGTCGCAGCGCCGGGCACGGCTGGAACAGCTGCTTGTCGATGCGCCGGCATCCGACGCGTAGTGCAGCCATCCGGGGGTGATCAATCAGGGTGCCGGCACCACCGTGAGGAACCCATTGAGCGCTGCACGGTGGTGACGGGCGTTGAGACTACGCATCGACCGGCTCCTCCTGCTTGAGGACCACGGTGAGGTCCGGCGAGCGGGACAGGTGTCGCCGGACGACGTCGTCCAGCCGGTTCGCGGACACTTCGTCCAACCGGCGCGGCCACTCCTGGCGTTCGGACTCCGGCCGCAGGCCCAGGTCCTGCCAGTAACCGCTCAGGGTCAGGCGGGACTCTCCAGACGACCACAGCGTCCGCTGCTCGGCCACGGTGTGCGCGATAGCGGAGACCCGTTCGGTGGGACTGGGCGCCCAGCCGGTGACCAGGTCAGCGATGCGAGCCGTCGCCTCCTGCACGGTGATCCTGCCGCGAGGTCGTGCGGGGGTGGGCTCGGTGTGTGCTGCCGGAGCGTCGGTGCTCAACGGCAACGGAGAGATGACCGGTGCGGCGTTCGTCGAGGAGGCTGGTCTGCTGGACCTGCCCGTGGTGCTGACCAATTCGCATGCCGTCGTGCCGCCCATTGTGGCGTGATCGACTGGGTGGTGGCGAACCAGTCGGTCATCTCCTCGATCACCTTGTCGGTGATCCGGGAGATCGTCTCCTTGCTGACCGAAGCGCCGTAGATCTCGGCGAAGTGCGCCGAGATCTCCCCGGTCGTCAGGCCTTTGGCATACAGCGACAACACGACCTCGTCGACGCCCGACAGGCGGCGCTGCCGCTTCTTGACGATCTGGGGCTCGAAGGTGCCGGCCCGGTCGCGGGGCACGTCGATCTCGACATGACCAGTCGCCTCGGTCAGCACCGTCTTGGACCGGGTGCCGTTGCGGATGTTGCCCGACCCCGCACCGGCCGGACCGTGTTTCTCATAGCCCAGGTGCTCGGTCATCTCCTCGTTCAACGCGGTCTCGAGCACCGACTTGGTCAGCTGCTTGAGCAGCCCGTCCGGGCCGGTCAGCGACAAGCCCTGTTCCTTGGCCAGCCGGACCAGCTCGACGGCGGCCTGCTCCTCCGCCGACGGCTCAGGCCTCTTCTTCCGTGGAGTCACATCGTTCAGTGTCGCGGTCATCACGGCACCTTCCTCACCGGGTACTACGCCCGGCGGGTCAGGCCGGAAACACCGTTAGATCCACAGTCCCCGGCGACTGCCTGATGCGATGAAGGAGCGGGGCCTCCGCTCCTCGTGACCTCCCGGCGGGATGCTGGGAGTGCTCACGTCTACGACGAAGGAGGCCCCTGGTGGAAGGGTATGCGGGACAGCAGTTCGTGGGTATCGACCTGCACCGGCGCCGCTCGGTGATTGTGCGGATGACGGAGTCGGGTGAGGTGCTGGAGAGCGTGCGGATCGTCAACGACCCGGACCGGTTGGCCGACGTGGTCGCCCGGGCCGGGCAGACGCCGGAGGTGGTGCTGGAAGCCACCTACGGCTGGTACTGGGCGGTGGACGCGCTGCAGGCGGCCGGCGCGAGGGTGCATCTGGCGCACCCGTTGGGCGTCAAGGCACTCGAGTACCGGCGGGTGAAGAACGATGTCCGCGACGCCATCGACCTGGCCGATCTGCTGCGGATGGGTCGCCTCGCGCAGGGGTGGATCGCCCCGCCGGCGACGCGGGAGTTGCGGGAGTTGGTCCGTCACCGCGCCAAGCTCGTCGCCGTGCGCAGCCTGTGCAAGGCCGAGGTGCACGCCGTGCTGGCCAAGTGCGGCGTGCAGGTGCCGATGACCGTGGAGCTAACTGACGAGGCCCGCGGCCACATGATCCTGAAGCTCGGCACCAGCCGTTTCGAGTGCATCCTCGTACCGGACGTTGGTAACTTCGCCGCCCGTGGCCGGTACCGAGGTCCGGCGCATACCCTCGACCGCTGGCTTGCCGAACTCAAGCGGCTGGCGATCGGCCGCCGTCCCGTGACGCTTCCCTTCAACTTCTCCGACCAGTGCACCGGGTGGCTGCGGGTCACTCGCATGACGGCCTGGTCGACGTGCAAGCGGGCTGGAGCTTGCTCGGCCAGTACGATTTCGAAGCCTCCAAGTTCCTCACCGCGGGGCGCTTCCCGCCCGACTTCACGCCGGTGCAGAACGCGAGAATTGAGCGCCCGCTGGTCGACATCATCGGAGCGGTCACTACCTGCCGGGACGAGCTGGCCCACCGTCTCGACCCGGACGGCACCATCACCGGCGAGCGGATCGGCGGAGATTGCTGAGCGGGCCGTCGGAGAACGACGCATGGGCAGCACCCGAGCGGTCTGATCTTGACGTCTCTCGCTGGCTGTCCAAGAGTGGCGAGATGACGTCGCGCGTGTGGCTTCACCAGGATGAGCACTTCCGCCCCGGGCGCGGAGCTGTTCCGCACCGAGCGGGAGGTGAACCTGTACTCGTACTCGGCCACGCACAGTCAGCTGCTGTTGCGGTCGGACCGGATGCCCGACGTGTACGAACGGCTCCCGACGACCTTGGAGGTGCTGTTCAGTCCTGTCGAGGCGGTGCAGATCCAGGAGTTGTACCGCGGCCTGGTGATCTGGTGCGCGACCGAGGAGGAGGCCGCCCGGGTCTACGACGGCATCGCGGACTACTACGACCCTCGTCCGGAGTATCTACGGGTGCTTGTGCTAGCGAGCGAAGGGGTGACGGGTTACGTCGTCACCGGGGGCGTCGGATGGTGCGAGGGTGAGCTGTCGCCCATGCAGCCCTCGTTCTTCCACACGTTCGACGCTTACGACCCGCTCTGGCCGGTCACACCGCTTGCCGGGGTCGGCGGCGAGTTCGACATCGCCTCCCCACAGGAGGTGGCGCAGGCGTTCCTCACCGGGCTGCCTGAAGGAGAACGCCGTGAGCGATACCGCTACGTCCACGTGCTGACAGCAGTCACCGAGCGGGACGGCCGCCGTAGCCGACACAACCTCGGCGTCTTCCTCACTGAGACGGATGCCGAAGAGGCGATGCGAGTAGTCGAGCCTCACACGGCGATGTGCTATGTCGAGCAGCTCCCGGCAGTGCTTTAGCAGGCCCGGCCGCCACAATCTGTTCTGAGAAGGGGCCTCGGGAGCGTTGTCTGGCCGAGGCTGAAGCAGCAAGGAGGCAGCGAAGGTCTCGACGGCGGGTGTGGATGGCTGTTGATGAACGGCGGGCAACAGACGGCCACTAGCGCTGCTCGGCATGGAGCCTCACTCATCAACAGGATGTACCCGGCTCCCTCCGACGGGATTCATACCGGCGGGGGCAGGGAGCGGCAGCGCGGCGCGACGTGACATCAATGACCGACATCAACGGTGGCATCGGCACCGCACCGGGTTGCTTGGCCGTCACCGAAGGTGACGGCCAACACGGCTTGAAGTGCATGCTGAATCGGCGTACGCCTCGGGGATCCGACGAGGCGGAGTCGGTAGGATTCCGGCAGCTGAGACTCGAATCCACTGGCAACCCTCTGACAGTGATGATGTGGGAGCGGGTCACCCGGCCGGTCTGACTCACCCTCTGACTGACC
>NZ_JBAKHP010000024.1:0-100375 GCF_036902745.1 Micromonospora sp. CPCC 205554
GGTCAGGGGGTGGTGGGGGTGGGGGTGGTGTGGGGGGTGGGCTGGGTGGGGATGCCTGGGGTTTTGGGGGGCCAGGGGACTTCGGGGGAGGGGTGGAAGGTGATGCCGGCGGTGGTCCAGCGCGGGCCGTGGGCGGCCAGCCGGCTGCGGAACCGGGGCCAGTCGTGCGTCTCGCGCGGTGACCAGGCCAGTTCGGCGAGGGCGGGCAGGCGCGGGAAGAGCATGAACTCGACCTCGGCGATCGTGGTGACCGACTCGGTCCACAACGGCGCCTCCACACCCAGCACCGCCTCGGGCGGCACACCCCGCACGTGCGTGGCCGGATCCCACTCGTACGCCCGGCGCAGGTCGATCAGACCGGCCCAGTCGTGTCCGATCGGGGTGTCCGGGGCGTACTTCATGTCCAGGTACGCGTGGTTGCCGGGGGAGAGGATCAGCCGGGCGCCCCGGCGTACCGCGTCGGCGGTCTCCGGGTCGTCACCGTTCGTGCCCCACCACTGAAGGACGCGCCCGTCGACGTGTTCGGCCGGGGCGAGCTGGTGCCAGCCGACGACGGTCTTGCCGGTCGCGGCGACCAGCCGCTGTGCCCGCTCCACGAACGCGCGGTAGCTGTCGGCCGGCACCTTGAACGCCTCGTCGCCGCCGAGGTGCAGCCACGGTCCGGGCGTCAGCGTGGCCACCTCGCCGACCACGTCCGCGACGAAGGCGTACGTCCGCTCGTCGGCGGGGTCGACGAAGCTGAACCCGACCTCGGTGCCGGTGTACGGCGGCGGCGCGATCTTGCCGGGCGCCAGTTCGGGGTACGCGACGAGCGCCGCGTTGGTGTGGCCCGGCAGGTCGATCTCGGGCACCACTGTGACGTGGCGGCGGGCGGCGTACGCGACGAGGCGGCGGTAGTCGTCCCGGGTGTACCAGCCGCCGGGGCCGCCGCCGACCTCGGTCGCGCCGCCGACCTCGGCGAGCCGGGGCCAGGAGTCGACAGCGATCCGCCAGCCCTGGTCGTCGGTGAGGTGCAGGTGCAGGTGGTTGAGCTTGTAGCGGGCCAGGTGGTCGACCACCCGCAGCACGTCCTCGACCGGGAAGAAGTGGCGGGCGACGTCGAGCATGGCGCCCCGGTAGGGGAAGCGCGGCCGGTCGACGATCGTGCCGCCCGGCACCGCCCAGCGCACCGCGACAGGGGCCGGGCTCTCGATCGGCGCGGGTAGGAGCTGCCGCAGCGTCTGCGCGCCGTGGAACAGTCCGGCCGGGGTGGCGGCGGTGATCCGGGCGCCGCCGGCGGTCACGTCTAGGCGGTAACCCTCGTCCCCGAGCCCGGCGTCGTCCGGCTCGGCGGTGCGGCCCGTCGCGCCGGACGGCTCACCGCCCGCGACGTCCGCCGCCTCCGGGCCCGTGGACGCCGGCCTGGCCACGACCGCACCGCTCGGCACGGCGGCGTCCGCCGGGGACAGCGTGAGCGTGAGCGGGCCGCCCTCGGCGGTGTCGGCGACCGGGAGCGGGAAACCGGTGGCCGGGCGCAGCCAGCCGGCGAGCTGTTCGGCCACGTCCCGCGCGGCGGGGCTGACCCGCAGCACCGCGTCCGCGCTCAGCGTGAAGTCACCGGCCGGGTCCGGGAGCACCTGCTCGGGTGCCGGCACCACGTCGCCGAGCCGGACCGCCGCCGGTCCGGCGAGCGCCCCGGCGGCCCGGCCCGCGGCGACCCGGGCCAGCTCGGCGGCGGGCGCCGGCACACCGGGCAGCGGCGCAGCGGGTGCGTCGGCGGAAGGGCTGGTGGGGCGGGTGTCGGTCGGCTCCGGCCCGGTCTCCGGGGCGGCGGGGTTGGTCTGCACGGCGACGGCTCCGAGGGTGTATTCGCGCGGGATATGGCAAAGGTCAGGTTCCGCGAGATGCAGTGACGTCAAGGGTACGAGAGGAATCGGAATTGCGTGATCGTGCTCGTGGAAGCGTTCCCAAAAACCCGTACGAACGCGGATTGTGGTGACCGTTGTGCCGAAAGTCACCGAACGCTCCCAGGTTTCTCGAAACTCGCCTAGCCTTCGCCCCACCGACGCTGACGAGCCGGGATTACCGGTGGTCACTACCGGGGTATGTCCGAACTGAACCTTCGTTAAGTGTCAATGGCGCGCGTGGGAGGCTCTGGTGGCAGCGCACGATCCGGTCGAGCAGAAGTACGTCTACGACTTCGCCGAGGGCAACAAGGATCTCAAGGATCTGCTCGGCGGCAAGGGGGCCAACCTGGCCGAGATGACGAATCTCGGCCTGCCGGTTCCGCCCGGCTTCACGATCACCACGGAGGCCTGCAAGGCGTACCTGACGACCGGGCGTGAGCCGGACGGCCTGGCCGCGCAGATCGAGGCGCACCTGGAGTCCCTGGAGCGCGAGATGGGCCGGCGCCTCGGCGACCCGGACGACCCGCTGCTGGTCTCGGTACGCTCCGGCGCCAAGTTCTCCATGCCGGGCATGATGGAGACCGTCCTCAACGTCGGTCTCAACGACCGCAGCGTGGTCGGACTCAGCAACCAGGCGGGTGGGAACGACAGGTTCGCCTGGGACTCCTACCGCCGCCTGATCCAGATGTTCGGCAAGACCGTCTGCGAGGTGCCGGGCGAGGAGTTCGAGCACGCGCTGGACGAGATCAAGCGCGCCAAGGGTACGCACAACGACCTCGACCTGGACGCCGACGACCTGCGCGGGCTGGTCGACGCGTACAAGCAGATCTTCGCCAAGCACACCGGCCGCGAGTTCCCGCAGGAGCCGCGCGAGCAGCTCGACCTGGCCATCCGCGCGGTCTTCGAGTCGTGGAACGCGGAGCGGGCGGTGCTCTACCGCCGGCAGGAGCGCATCCCCGCCGACCTGGGCACCGCCGTCAACGTGGTGACGATGGTCTTCGGCAACCTCGGCCCCGACTCGGGCACCGGAGTCGCGTTCACCCGCGACCCGGGCAGCGGGGCGCAGGGCATCTACGGCGACTACCTCGCCAACGCCCAGGGCGAGGACGTGGTGGCCGGCATCCGCAACACGGTGCCGTTGCAGGAGCTGGAGCAGCTCGACAAGACCTCCTACGACCAGCTGCTCGGCATCATGGCCCGGCTGGAGGAGCACTACAAGGACCTGTGCGACATCGAGTTCACCATCGAGCGCGGCAAGCTGTGGATGCTCCAGACCCGGGTCGGCAAGCGCACCGCCGCGGCCGCGTTCGTCATCGCCGGGCAGCTCGTCGACGAGGGCCTGATCGATCTGGACGAGGCGCTGCACCGGGTCAACGGGGCCCAGCTCGCCCAGCTGATGTTCCCGCGTTTCCAGCTCGACCACGAGTTCGAGCCGGTCGCCAAGGGCATCGGCGCCTCCCCGGGCGCGGCGTCCGGCAAGGTGGTCTTCACCTCGGCCCGGGCGGTCGAGCTGGCCGCCGAGGGCGAGTCGGTGATCCTGGTCCGCCGGGAGACCAACCCGGACGACCTCAACGGCATGATCGCCGCCAAGGGGATCCTGACCTCCCGGGGCGGCAAGACCAGCCACGCCGCGGTGGTGGCCCGCGGCATGGGCAAGACCTGTGTCTCCGGCGCCGACGAGCTGGACGTCAACGTGCCGGCGAAGAAGTTCACAGTGGGCGGCCACGTGGTGAACGAGGGCGACGTGGTCTCGATCGACGGCACCACCGGCAAGGTCTACCTCGGTGAGGTGCCGGTCATGCCGTCCGAGGTGGTGCAGTACTTCGAGGGCGAACTCGACCCGGAGAACACCGACGACGCGCTGGTCCGCGCCGTACACCGGATCATGACGCACGCCGACGCGGCGCGGCGGCTGCGGGTCCGCACGAACGCCGACACCGGCGCGGACGCGGCCCGGGCGCGGCGCTTCGGGGCCGAGGGCATCGGCCTGTGCCGCACCGAGCACATGTTCCTCGGCGACCGGCGCGAGCTGGTCGAGCGGCTCATCCTGGCCTCCGGCGAACGGGAGCGGGAGGACGCGCTCGCGGCACTGCTGCCGCTGCAGCGGGCCGACTTCGTCGAGATCTTCCGGGAGATGGACGGCCTTCCGGTCACGGTGCGGCTGATCGACCCGCCGCTGCACGAGTTCCTGCCCCCGCTGGAGCAGCTCGCGGTGAACGTCGCGGTGGCCCAGGAGCGCGGCGAGGACGTCGCGAAGGAGGAGGCGCTGCTCGCCGCCGTGCGGCGGATGCACGAGGAGAACCCGATGCTGGGCCTGCGCGGTGTCCGGCTCGGCCTGGTCATCCCGGGCCTGTTCGCCATGCAGGTGCGCGCGATCGCGGAGGCCGCCGTCGCGGTCGTCCGCGACGGCGGCACGGCCTGCCCGGAGATCATGGTGCCGCTGGTCGGGGCCGTGCAGGAGCTGGAGACGGTACGCGCCGAGGCCGAGCGGATCATCGCCGAGGTGGTCGGGGACAGCGGCGTCGAGGTGCTGATCGGCACGATGATCGAGGTTCCCCGGGCGGCGTTGACCGCCGGGCAGATCGCCGAGGCGGCCGAGTTCTTCTCCTTCGGCACCAACGACCTGACCCAGATGGGCTGGGGCTTCTCCCGCGACGACGTGGAGGGCGCGTTCTTCTGGCGTTACCTGGAGCTGGGCATCTTCGGCATCTCGCCGTTCGAGTCGATCGACACCGACGGTGTCGGCCGGCTGGTGCGCATCGCCGCCGAGGAGGGCCGGGCGGCCCGTCCGGGGCTGAAGCTCGGCGTCTGCGGCGAGCACGGCGGTGACCCGGATTCGGTGCACTTCTTCCACGAGGTCGGACTGGACTACGTCTCCTGCTCGCCGTTCCGGGTGCCGGTGGCCCGGCTGGAGGCGGGCCGCGCGGCCATCACCACCACGGGTTCGGACTCCCGCTGAGGAGGGCGCGGGGTCGCCGGTGCTCGCCGGCGGCCCCGCGTGCGCCCGGCGCGCCTTTCCGGCCTCCTCGGCGTAACCTGAGCTTCCGCCGCGTGTCGATCAGGAGGGGTGTCCACATGACCGCCGTCTGGGAGAACCTGGTAGTCGACGCCCGGGATCCGTCCCGGCTCGCCAGTTGGTGGGCGGAGGCGCTCGGCTATCAGGTGATCACCGACAAGCCGGACGAGGTGGAGATCCGCCGGACTCCCGACACGCTGCCCGGCCTCGTCTTCGTCCCGGTCGCCGGGCCGAAGGAGGGGAAGAACCGGCTGCACATCGACCTGCGCCCGGCCGACATGGAGGCCGAGGTGGAGCGCCTGGTCGACATGGGCGCCCGGCACGTCGACATCGGCCAGGGAGACGTGGAGTGGACGGTGCTCGCCGACCCGGAGGGCAACGAGTTCTGCGTGCTCCGGGAGCGCGAGGAGTGAGCCGGTCTTGCGAGCCCCGCAGTCGCGACCATCTGCGTATCCGGGAGAAATGAGCGACGCGGCGCGGCTGGTCGGCGAGGCGCCCAAGGACACCGGGTACGGCCGGTCGCCGTTCGAGCGGGACCGCGCCCGCGTGCTGCACTCGGCGGCGTTCCGCCGGCTCGCCGCGAAGACCCAGGTGCACACCGCCGGGACGAACGACTTCCTGCGTACCCGGCTGACCCACTCGCTGGAGGTCGCGCAGATCGCTCGCGAGATGGGCGCCCGGCTGGGCTGCGACCCGGACGTGGTGGACACCGCCGGGTTGGCGCACGACCTGGGTCACCCGCCGTTCGGGCACAACGGCGAGTACGCCCTGGACGAGCTGGCCGCCGCCTGCGGCGGCTTCGAGGGCAACGCGCAGACGCTGCGGGTGCTCACCCGGCTGGAGGCGAAGGTGTTCACCCCGGACGGGCGCTCGGCCGGGCTGAACCTGACCCGGGCCGCGTTGGACGCGGTCAGCAAGTACCCGTGGCCGCGCCGCGCCGGGGAGCGCAAGTTCGGCGTGTACGCCGACGACCGCCCGGTCTTCGACTGGCTGCGCGAGGGCGCCCCGCCCGGTGCCCGGCGCTGCCTGGAGGCCCAGGTGATGGACTGGGCCGACGACGTGGCGTACTCGGTGCACGACGTCGAGGACGGCATCCACGGCGGGTACGTCGACCTGCGCCCGCTGCTGGCCGACGCGGACGAGCGGCGGGCGCTCTGCGCCGACGTGGCCGCCGCGTACTCGGGTGAGGCGCCGGAGGATCTGGGCGAGGTGCTCGCCGACCTGCTGGCCGATCCGGTGCTCGCGCCGCTGGCCGCGTACGACGGCAGCCACCGCGCGCTCGCCGCGTTGAAGGCCACCACCAGCGTGCTCACCGGCCGGTTCGTGGCCGGCGTGGTGGCCGCGACCGAGCAGCGTCACGGTCCGGGCCCGCACCGCCGCTACGCCGCCGACCTGGAGGTGCCGCGCCGGATCCGGGCGCAGTGCGCGCTGCTCAAGGGCATCGCGCTGCGGTACGTGATGCGCCGTCCCGGCGCCGAGGGCCGCTACGCGCGGCAGCGCGACGTCCTGACCGGGCTGGTGGCGGTGCTGCTGGACCGGGCGCCTGACGCGCTCGACCCGGTGTTCGCGCCGCTGTGGCGGGACGCGGCGGACGACGCCGCGCGGCTGCGCGTGGTGATCGACCAGGTCGCCTCGCTCACCGATCCGGCCGCGCTGGCCTGGCACGCCCGGCTGGTGTCGCCAAGCTGACCGGATCACCCCCGCGGAGCTTAGGCTAGCCTAAGCAGCATGACGGATCGCCCGAAGAAGCTCACCGCCGCCACGGTCGTCCGGACCACGCGGCCCACCCCACACCTGATCCGCCTGGTCCTGGGCGGCGCCGAGCTGGCCGGGCTGCCGGTGGGCGCGTACACCGACCACTACGTGAAGTTCGTCTTCCCGCCGGCCGGGGTGACCTACCCGTACCCGGTCGACCTGGCCACGATCAAGCGGGAGTTCCCGGCGGAGCAGTGGCCGCGCCTGCGCGCGTACACGGTGCGGGCCTGGGACGCCGCGGCCGGTGAGATGACCGTGGACGTGGTGCACCACGGCGACGAGGGTCTGGCCGGGCCGTGGGCGGCGGCGCTGCGCCCGGGCGACCGGGTGTTGTTCGCCGGGCCGGGCGGCGCGTACGCGCCGGACCCGGCCGCCGACTGGCACCTGCTGGCGGGCGACGAGAGCGCGCTGCCGGCCATCGCCGCCGCCCTGGAACGGCTGCCGGCGGGCGCGCCCGCCAAGGTGTACGTCGAGGTCGGCGGCCCGGCCGACGAGCTGCCCCTGACCAGCCCGGGCGAGGTCGAGGTGTGCTGGCTGCACCGGGACGGGCGCCCGTACGGCGAGTCGCTGGTCGAAGCGGTCCGGGCGCTGGAGTTCCCGCCCGGCCGGGTGCACGCGTTCGTGCACGGCGAGGCCGGCGCGATGAAGGAGCTGCGGCGGCTGCTGCGCGTCGAGCGCGGCGTGCCCCGGGGCGACCTGTCCGTCTCCGGCTACTGGCGGCGCGGCATGGACGACGAGGGCTGGCGGTCCACCAAGCCGGCCTGGAACGCCGAGGTCGAGGCCGAGGAAGCCACCGCCACCCCCGCCTGACCCACCCCGCCCTCACCCCCATCCCGCTCCCGACGGTACGGGGTGGGGCGTTTCGTCCCACCCCGGCGCCCGCTCCGCCCAGGATGGGGCCATGGCGGAGGATGTGGGGGAGCGGGCCGGGACACAGCCGGCCGACCGGGTGGTGCTCGGGCTCGGCGTGGCCGGTGTGCTGGCCGTGGTGGCCTGGGGCGTGTTCGCGCGTGGTTCCCTGGCGTCATTCGGCGCGGCCGGGCTGAGTTGGACGATCGACACGTTCGGCTGGTTCTTCGTGGTCGCGGCGGACGCCTTCCTGGTGCTGGCGGTCGTCGTGGCCGCCTCCCGGTTCGGCCGGATCCGGCTGGGCGCCGACGACGACGGGCCGGAGTTCGACACGCTGGCCTGGGTCGCCATGATGTTCAGCGCCGGCATGGGCATCGGCCTGGTGTTCTTCGCCGTCGCCGAACCGATCCAGCACTACGCGACGCCGCCTCCCGCCTCCGGTGTCGCGCCGCAGACCGGCGCCGCCGCCGCGACGGCCATGCAGTACACGCTCTTCCACTGGACGCTGCACCCGTGGGGCATCTACGCGATCGCGGCGCTGGCCCTGGCGTACTCGACCTTCCGCAAGGGGCGGGGCAACCGGATCTCGTCCGCGTTCGCGCCGCTGCTCGGCGACCGGACCGACGGCCCGCTCGGCCGCGCGATCGACCTGCTCGCCGTCTTCGCCACCGTGTTCGGGTCCGCGACCAGCCTCGGGCTGGGCGCGCTCCAGGTGGCGGCCGGCCTCGACCTGGTGGCCGGGGTGCCGGACGGCCGGGCCGTCGAGCTGACGATCATCGGCGCGCTCACGCTCGCGTTCGTCGTGTCCGCCTTCTCCGGACTGCACCGGGGCGTCAAGTGGCTGTCCACCACGAACGTGCTGATCGCCGTCGTGCTGATGCTGTTCGTGTTCGTGGTCGGTCCGACCGTCTACACGCTGGAGGTGCTGCCCGCCTCGGTCGGTGACTACCTGAGCGGCCTGGTGCGCATGTCGACGCGTACCGGGGCGTTCTCCGATCCGGCCTGGCTGGGCTCGTGGACCATCTTCTACTGGGCGTGGTGGATCTCCTGGGCGCCGTTCGTGGGCACGTTCATCGCCCGCATCTCGCGCGGCCGTACGGTCCGCCAGTTCCTGATCGGGGTGCTGCTGATACCCAGCGGCGCGAGCACCGTCTGGTTCGCGGTGATGGGCGGGAGCGCCCTGCGTACGCAGACCACCGGCACCCGGGACCTGGTGGCGGACGTGGACGCCGGTTCGGAGCAGGCGCTGTTCGGGCTGCTCGGCGCGCTGCCGCTGGCCACGCTGACGAGCGTGCTCGCCATGGTGCTGATCGCGCTCTACTTCGTCACCAGCGCGGACTCGGCGTCGCTGGTGCTCGGCTCGCTCAGCTCGCGCGGCGCGCTGCGGCCGCACCGCGGGGTGGTGGTGCTCTGGGGCGTGCTGATCGGCGCGGTCGCGGCGGCGTTGCTGCTGGCCGGCGGGCTGGCCGCGCTGCAACAGGCGACCATCCTGGTCGCGCTGCCGTTCGTCGTGGTGATGCTGGGCCTGGCCGTCGCGGTGCTCCGGGAGATGGCCGCCGATCCGATGCTGCGCGCCGGGCCCCGGCCCCGCCGCTCCGGCCTGGCCGCCGCGGTGAACGCGGCCCGGTCGTACGAGGAGGAGGAGCCGGCCCCCGTCACGCGGTGGTTCCATCGCCCTCGCCCCTGAGCGGGGGTACCTCGCTTTGTAGTATGGGTGCTACATTCCGGGGCATGACTGCTGTCGAACTCCCGGGGGTCGTCGCGTCCCCCCGACCTCCCGACGAGGATCTCGTCCTCGACGTGCGGGATCTGCGTATGCGCTACGGCGCGGTCGACGTGCTGCACGGCGTCGACCTGACCGCCCGGCGGGGCGAGGTGGTGGCGCTGCTCGGGCCCAACGGCGCCGGCAAGACGACCACCATCGAGATCCTCGAAGGCTTCCGGCTGCCCTCGGCCGGCACGGTGCGCGTGCTCGGCACCGACCCGGCGCGCGGCGACGAGCGGTGGCGCGCGCGGCTGGGCGTGGTGCTCCAGTCCTGGCGCGACCACGGCAAGTGGCGGGTGCGGGAGCTGCTCGCCCACCTCGGCGACTTCTACGCGCCGTACGCCACCGACCGGATCCCGCGCCCGTGGCCGGTCGACGAGCTGCTGGAGACGGTGGGACTGAGCGCGCACGCCGGCAGCCGGGTGGCCCGGCTCTCCGGTGGACAGCGCCGCCGGCTCGACGTCGCGGTCGGCATCGTCGGCCGCCCGGAACTGCTGTTCCTGGACGAGCCGACAGTCGGCTTCGACCCGGCCGCCCGGCGCGAGTTCCACGAGCTGGTGCACCGCCTGGCCGACCTGGACGAGACCACCATCGTGCTGACCACGCACGACCTGGCCGAGGCGGAGAAGCTGGCCGACCGCATCCTCATCCTGGCCGGCGGCCGGATCATCGCCGAGGGCTCACCCGACCAGCTCGCCCGGCGCGTCGCGGGGGACGCCGAGGTGCGCTGGACCCGTGACGGCGAGCGGTACGTGCACGCCACCGCCGACGCCACCGCGTTCCTGCGCGACCTGCTCCGCGAGCACGGCGACCGGGTACGCGAGCTGGAGGTGCGCCGGGCCAGTCTGGAGGACGCGTACCTGGCGCTGGTGCACGAGGAGGAGACCGGCATCCGTACCGGCCGGGCCGAGCGGGTGTGGCAGCAGGAGGCGAACCGATGAATCCGACCACCAACGCGCTGCGGGCCGGGCTGCGGCGCGGCGTGATCGAGCTGCGCGCGACGTTCACCAACGGCCAGGATCTCTGGACCTACTTCTTCCCCACGGTCGTGCTGCTGGTCGCCGTGTTCTGGATGCGCGGCTCGACGGTGCCCGGCACCGACTTCTCGCTCGGCGCCCGTACGCTGCCCAGCGCGCTCGGCATGGGCCTGCTCTTCGGCGGCCTGCTCGGGCTGGCCAACCAGCTCGTCATCGACCGGGAGGACGGCACGCTGCTGCGCGCCAAGGCGATTCCGGACGGCATGCTCGGCTACCTGGTCGGCAAGATCGTCCTGGTGTCGGCGGTCGCGCTGATCGGCGTGGCCATCCAGCTCACACCCGGGCTGTTCTTCCTCGACGGGCTGCGGCTCGGCGACCCCGGCGCCTGGCTCACGCTGGCCTGGGTGGTGCCGCTCGGGCTGGTGGCGACGCTGCCGCTGGGCGCGGTGATCGGCTCGCTGGTGGAGAACCCGCGCAACATGGGCCTGGTGGTGATGCCGATCTTCGGTCTGATCGCGCTGTCCGGCATCTTCTACCCGATCAACGGCCTGCCCGGCTGGCTCCAGGGCGTCGCCCAGGTCTTCCCGCTCTACTGGCTAGGCTTGGGCATGCGCTCGGCGCTGCTCCCGGGCGACCTGGCGGCAGTCGAACTCGGCGGCTCCTGGCGGCACCTGGAGACGGTCGGCGTGCTCGGCGCCTGGGCGGTGCTCGGGCTCGTGCTGGCCCCGGTGGTGCTGCGGCGGATGGCCCGCCGGGAGTCCGGCTCGCGGGTCGCGGCCCGGCGGGAGCGGGCCATGCAGCGGGTCGGATGAGAGGGCGTCGATGAGCGAGACCGTGCACAACCGCATCGCGGTGCTGCGCGCCGAGCGGGGCATCTCCCGGCGCCAACTGGCCGACGCGCTCGGTGTGCACTACCAGACCGTCGGTTACCTGGAGCGCGGCGAGTTCCGGCCCAGCCTGCACCTGGCGTTGCGCATCGCCGCGTACTTCGAGGTGCCGGTCGAGGTGGTCTTCTCCATCGAGCCGTTCCCGCGTATCGGCGACCCCGCGGCGGCCCGCTCGGCCTGAGCCGGCGGGGGCGGGCGTGGCCGGCCACACGCCCGTCCCCCCGGCCGCCGGAACGTCGGTCCGGCAGGGCAGGATGTACGCCGAGGGGGTGGCGGTCATGGCGGGGCGGATCCGGGACGAGGACATCGCGCTGGTCCGCGAGCGCACCGCCATCGCGGACGTCATCTCCGAGGTGGTGACGCTCAAGTCGGCCGGCGGCGGCAACCTCAAAGGGCTCTGCCCGTTCCACGACGAGAAGAGCCCGTCGTTCAACGTCTCGCCCGCCCGCAACGTGTTCTACTGCTTCGGCTGCGGGGTCGGTGGCGACGCGATCAAGTTCCTGATGGACGCCGAGCACCTCAGCTTCGTCGAGTCGGTGGAGCGGCTCGCCGCCCGCGCCGGCATCCAGCTGCGCTACGTCGAGGACGACCGGTCCACGCCACGTCCCCGCCCCCAGCAGGGGCAGCGGCAGCGCCTGGTGGCGGCGCACGCCGCCGCCGTCGACTTCTACCGGGCCCAGCTCACCACCGCCGGCGCCCGGCCGGCCCGCGAGTTCCTCGCCGGGCGCGGCTTCGACCGGGCCGCCGCCGAGCGGTACGGCTGCGGCTTCGCCCCCGACGGGTGGGACCTGCTCACCAAGCACCTGCGCCAGCAGGGCTTCACCCACGACGAGCTGGTGACCGCCGGCCTGTCCCGGCCGGCCCGGTCCGGCTCGCTGATCGACCGGTTCCGCCGCCGCCTGATGTGGCCGATCCGGGACATCACCGGCGACGTGATCGGCTTCGGCGCCCGCAAGCTGTTCGACGACGACGACGGCCCGAAATACCTCAACACCCCCGAGACGCCGCTCTACAAGAAGTCGCACGTGCTCTACGGCATCGACCAGGCCAAGCGGGAGATCGCCAAGCAGGGCAAGGTGGTGGTGGTCGAGGGCTACACCGACGTGATGGCCTGCCACCTCGCCGAGGTGCCGACAGCGGTGGCGACCTGCGGCACCGCGTTCGGCGGCGACCACATCTCGGTGCTGCGCCGGGTGCTGTTCGACAGCGACGAGCGGGCCGGCGAGATCATCTTCACTTTCGACGGTGACGCGGCCGGCCAGAAGGCCGCGTTGCGCGCGTTCGAGGACGACCAGCGCTTCGTCGGGCGTACCTTCATCGCGGTCAGCCCCGACAACATGGACCCGTGCGAGCTGCGCCTGGCCAAGGGCGATCTGGCCGTACGCGACCTGGTGGCCCGCCGCGAACCGCTGGTGGACTTCGCGCTCCGGCACGTGATCAACCGGTTCGACCTGGACACCGTCGACGGCCGGGTCGAGGCCATGCGCCGCGCCGCGCCTCTGGTGGCGAAGATCAAGGACCGGGAGAAGCGCCCGGAGTACGTGCGCAAACTCGCCGGTGACCTCGGCATGGAGATCGAGCCGGTGCAGCGCGCGGTGCTGGCCGCCGCGCACGGGCCGCAGGCCGGTGGCGCGCCCGCCGCGCCCGCCCGCCCCGGCCCGGCCGCGCCGACTGTGGACAGCCCGCGTTCCATGGTGGAGCGGGAGGCGCTGAAGCTGGCGTTGCAGGAGCCGGTCCTGGCCGGTCCGATGTTCGACGCGGTCGAGGCGACCGACTACCAGCACCCGGTGCACGTGGCGGTACGCGCCGCCGTGGCCGCGGCAGGCGGCGCGTCCGGCGCCACCGGCGGCGCGGTCTGGATCGAGCGGGTCCGCGACGCCTGCGACGACCTGGCCGGGCAGGCGCTGATCGGTGAGCTGGCGGTGGAGCCGTTGCGTATCGACGGTGAGCCCGACCCGAGGTACGTCTCGATCACCATGGCCCGGCTCCAGTGGAGTTCGGTCACCGGCCGCATCCGCGACCTGAAGTCGAAGATCCAGCGGATCAATCCGGTGAGCAACAAGGACGAGTACTTCGCCCTGTTCGGGGAACTGCTCTCGCTGGAACAGCACGCACGGGCACTGCGCGAGCAGGCCGCCGGAGGTTTGTGATGGGTCTGTTCAACCGCCGGCCGAAACTGCCCTCGGCCGACCGGCCGCCGCTGGCCGCCGACGAGCGGGTGCTCGCCTGGGCCGCCGCCGGCACCGGCGAGGGTGGCAACGACGGCGTGCTGGTCGCCAGCAACCGCGGTCTCTGGCTGCCCGGCCGCGTCGACCGCCTCGGCTGGCACGACATCCTCAAGGCGGTCTGGTCCGGCCGGGAGATGACAGTCACCCCCGCCGAGCCGGTCGCCGAGCGCGACGGTTATCTGGTGGTGGCGGACGGCCTCCCCGAGACGTACCTGCTCGTCGACCCGGGCGACCTGCCGCACCAGGTCCGGGCCCGGGTCACCGGCTCGGTGGCGTACACCTCGCACCACGAGGTGCCCGGCGGCTCCGGGCGGATCGCGGCCCGGCGGGTGCCCGGCGTCGACGGTCTGACCTGGACGGTCCGCTACGACCCGGGGACACCCGCCGACGACGAGGCGGTGACCGTCGAGACCGCCCGGCTGGTCGCGGCGGCGCGGGCCGCCACCGCCCCCGCCGACGCCTGAGGCCCTACACCTTGAGGACGTCTACCTCGTAGAGCGGGATGGAGGCGTCGCGCGTGGCCAGGGTCAGGTCCTCCGTGATCGCCTGCGCCACCAGCATCCGGTCGAACGGATCACGGTGATGCGGCGGCAGGCTGCCCGCGGTGATGGCGTGGTCGTGGGTCACCGGGAGTTCGCGGAAACCCATGTCGCGCACCCGTTCGGCCAGGTCGGGCGGGCCGGAGAGCTTCCCCGCCTGCTGCTTGACGGTGATCTCCAAGAGGCTGACCGGGGAGAGGAAGACATCGGGGTCGTGGCGTAGCCGGTCGAGGAACTCGACACCGAGGGTGGCGTCGCCGGTGATGGCCCAGAGCGCGACGTGGGTGTCCAGCAGCAGGGTCATGCGCCGATTCCGAAGTCGGCGGCGATCTCGGCGTTGGTCTGTGGCGAATCCCAGTCGCCCGAGAGGTCGACCTGCCCCGCGAGGGAGCCGATCGCTGTGCGGTCGGTCCGGCGCACCAGCGGTACGACCTTCGCCACAGGGGTTCCCGCCCGATCGATGATGATTTCTTCGCCGCGCTCCACCCGCTCGATGATGCGCGACAGGTGCGTCTTGGCGTCGTTTAGGCATGTGGGGCGCCCGGCGGCGGCCGGATAATCCGGTCGAGTGGCTGCGGACCGGCTGTTAGCGTCGCGGCATGTTCGCCACCGACCGGGTCCGCCTGCGCCCGCCCACCCCAGACGACGCGCCGGACCTGTTCCGCCTGCACGCCGATCCGGAACTGCACCTGGTCACCGACGACGAGCCGTTCCTGCCGCACCACGTCGGCCACGTCCGGGCCCGGCTGGAGAAGCGTGCCGCCGAGCAGCCGGCTGCCGACGCCGCGGTGTCGCTGCTGGCCGAGACCGTCGCCGACGGCACGTTCCTCGGCACCGGCGTGCTGTGGGGGATCAACACCTTCAACGGGTACGCCCACCTCGGCATCACGCTGCTCCCCGAGGCGCGCGGCCAGGGCTACGGGACCGAGGTGATCCGGCTGCTCTGCCGGTACGGCTTCCGCAACCGCAACCTGCGCCGGCTGGAGATCGAGACGCTCGCCGGCAACACGGCCATGCGGCGCACCGCCGAGAGGTGCGGTTTCGTCCACGAGGGCACCCAGCGGGACCGCGAGTACGACGGCGACGGCTTCACCGACCTGGCGATCTACGGCCTGCTGCGGCGCGACTGGACGCCGTAGCGGGCGTGGCGCCGCCCCGGGGTGGGCCGAGGGGACGGGCCCGCGCTCAGCCGGTGCGGTAGAACCGCTGCGCGCCCGGGTGCAGCGGGATCGGCCGGGTCGCCGCGGCGCTGGACCGGTTGAAGTTCGCCGCCTCCGGGTGCACCTGGATCAACTCGCCCTGCCAGGTGAACAGCACCCGGGTCAGGTCGTACGCGAGCTGCTCCGGCATGTCCGCCGCCACCAGGATCACGTTCGCCACGGTGATGGTCGGCGTCGGCTGGGGCGTGCCGTAGACCTCCTTCGGCAGCGTCGCCGTGGTGTAGACCGCGCCGAAGCGGGCGCTCAACGGCTCGATCAGCTCGTCGAGCGGCAGCAGCCGGAACGTGCCGGGCGCGGAGGAGAGCAGGTCCTTGACGCCGGGTGTGGGCAGGCCACCGGAGAAGAACATCGCGTCCAGGCCCTTGGCGCGCATCCGATTGACCGTCTCCGGCAGCGACAGGTTGAACCGCTGGATGTCCCGGTTCGGGTCCATGCCACCGGCGGTGAGCAGGCGCCCGGCGATGATGTCGGTGCCGGACCTGGGCGAACCGGTGGAGATGCGCTTGCCGCGCAGGTCGGCGAAGCTGCCGATCTTGCCGTCGGCGCGGACGATCACGTGCGTGTAGTTGCTGTAGACCCGGGCCAGCGCGCGCACCGGCTGCGGCTGCTTGTCGAACGCCCCGCGCCCGTCGACCGCGTCCGCCGCGGTGTCGGCCAGGCTGAACGCGATCTCCATGTCGCCGCTCGCCACCCGGGTGATGTTCTCCACCGACGCGCCGGTCGGCTCCGCCCGCGCCTCGTACCCGGGCAGGTGGCGGGTGATCAGGTCGGCGTACCCGCCGCCGAGCTGGTAGTAGACGCCGGTGGTGTTGCCGGTGGCCAGGAAGATCCGCCCGCCGTGCCACGCCTGGGGAGTGGAGTCCTCGGCGGCGCAGCCCGCCACCAGCACCGCCGTCATCAGCGCGGCCAGCAGCCGCAGCGGGCGGCCGGTCACCGCCGGACCGCCGGTTCCAGCGCCTCCGCCACCCGCTGCACCAGCGTCGCCGTCTCGTAGCCGATCTGGCCCAGGTCGCAGCCGGGCGCGGCCAGCACGCCGAGCAGCGCCCGTTCGCCCACCGCCATCACCAGCATGACCCCGCCGTCCATGTCCACGATCTGCTGGCGTACCCGGCCGGCGGACATCAGGCGGGCCGCGCCCACGGTCAGGCTCGCCAGCCCGCTGATCACCGCCGCGAGCTGGTCGACCTGGTCGGGGGAGAGGTCCGGCGAGGACGCCAGCCGCAACCCGTCCTCGGAGACCGCGAGCGCGTGCGAGACGTCCGGCACCTGCTCGGCGAAGTTCGCCAGCAGCCAGTCCAGGCCGGTGGAGGACGGTGAGGTCATGGTCTTCTCCCGTGGGGTGTGGTGGTGTTCGGGGCACGGCGGGTCGCGCTGGCCACCCCCTCGGCGAGGGCGGACAGCCGGGCACGTACCACTTCGGGGTCGAGCAGGTCGGTGGCCGGCGGCGGCGCGGTGGCGTCCGGCATCGGCTCGGGCAGGTGGCCGCCCACCTGCCGCCGGGGCAGCCCGGCGGCGGTCGTCGGGACGGGCGTCGGCGGCACACTCACCGGCCGGATCCGCGCCGTGCTCGGCGCCAGCAACGCGCCACCGGGCGTGCGGACGGCGGCGACGCCGCGCACCGGGCCGACGGTCGTGGCGCTGGTGACGAGGCTGTGGGCGCCGGCCGCCGGCCGTGCGGCGGGCCCGGACTTGAACCAGGCCGCGGCGCGCGGCCGCCGCTCCGCGGCCGGGCGCGACGCCACCGACTCGACCCGGGTCAGCACCGATTCGGGTACGTCGACCTGCGCCACGGTGCCGGTGCCGGGGTTGTGCAACTGCACCCGGATGCCGTGCCGGGCGGCCAGGTGAGCCACCACGTGCAGGCCCATGCTGCCCGCCGCGGCGCTGGACAGCGTGGCCGGCGCGGCCAGCCGCTCGTTGATCTCGGCCAGCCGGCTCTCGCTGACGCCGATGCCCTGGTCGTGGACGCGCAACACCAGCCCGTCGACCGTGCGCCGGCCGTCGACGAGCACCCGCGCCTCCGGTGGCGAGTAGACGGTGGCGTTCTCCAGCAGCTCGGCCAGCAGGTGCACCAGGTTGCCGGCCGCCGTGCCGTGCACCGCGGCGGTCGGCACGTCGACCTCCACCCGGGGGTAGTCCTCGATCTCGGAGGCCGCCGCCCGGACCACGTCGTCCAGCAGCAACGCGCCCTCGTGCCCGCGGCCGGGTTCGCCACCGGCGAGCACCAGCAGGTTCTCCCCGTTGCGGCGCAACCGGGCGGCGAGGTGGTCCAGTGCGAACAGCCGGGCCAGCGCGTCCGGGTCGGTCTCCTCGCGCTCGAAGTCGTCCAGCAGCCGCAGCTGCCGGGTGATGAGCGTACGGATGCGCCGGGCCAGGGCCTCCGCCATCCGGGTCACGTCCAGCCGCAACTCGGCCTGCTGCCCGGCCAGCCGCAACGCGGCCCGGTTCACCGTGTCGAACGCCTCGGCGACCTGCGCCACCTCGTCCCGGCCCCGCCTGATTCCGTCGGTCATCCGGGTCGCCGGGCCCTCCGCCGGGGTCCGCTCGCCCGCCGCGATCGCGGTGATCCGTTCCGGCAGCTCCCGGTTCGCCATGGTGAGCGCGGCCACCCGCAGCCGGCGCAACCGGCGGCTGGTGCGTACCGCCAGCAGCACGGCGGTGACGAGCGAGCCGAGCGCGACTGTGCTCGTCGCCCCGGCGGTCAGCACCGCACGCAGCCGGGCCGCCCTGGCCAGGTCGGCCGCGTCCCGGTCCAGCCCGTCGGACAGGTCCCGGCCGAGCAGGTTGTACCGGCGGATCGCGCCGCTCTGCGCCACGTACCAGGCGTCGCCGTCGGTCTTCACCGTGCCCGGCGCGCCGTCGGAGTCGAGCACGGCGTCACGTATCCGGCGGGCAGTGGTCACGTCGGTGCCGTCGACCAGCCGGTACCAGGCCCTGTTCGCCGGGGCGGAGGCGATCCGCAGGAACTCGGCCTGCCGCTGCTCCCGGGCGCCCCGCAGCCGGCCCAGCCGGGCCAGTTCGCCACTTTGCAGTCCACCCCGGACGAACACCGCCCGCAGCAGGTCGCGCTCCAGCGCGGACAGGTGCTCCTGGGCGGCCACCGCCGCCACCTCGCGCGCCTGGTTGGCCAGTTCGGCGTCGCGGAGCTGGCTGGGCAGCGCGTCCGCGACCGCGAGCAGCGACTCCACGAGCGACACGTACGCCGGGTCGCCGCGCTCACCGGCCAGCGCCAGTTCCCGGGTGGGCGCGAGTTGCTCCAGGCGCCCTCGCGCGTCGTCCAGCACCCCGGCCAGATCGGGGGCGGCCCGGCGCGCGTCACCCTGCGCCGAGCGGTAACGCTCCACCGCCGTGTCCACCCGGCGGCGCTGCGCGTCCACGAGCGGGCGGCCGGACGTACCGCCGCGCTGGCGCAACGCGGCCGTCTCGCCCAGCTCGCGTTCCAGCTCGTGCACCAGCCGTACGGTCGCGGTGGCGGTGCCGGCCAGCACGCGGGCCCGGTCGGCGTCGGCGGACGCGTCGAGCGCGGCGCCGGTCTGCGCCGCCCCCAGCACGACCAGCCCGGCGGTGGCCACCAGGATCGGCGCCAGCAGTTGGACGCGGACCGAGCGGAGGCGTCCGGTGCGGTCCGCGGAGCGGTGATGCCGGCGTACGCGAGCCGGGTGGGGCAGCGGCACGGGGGTCTCCGGGTCGGGTCGGTGGGCCGGGGCCCGGACGCGCGTCCGGGCCCCGGCCCGTTCGGGTCAGCTCGCGCCGAGGTCGCTCAGCGCACGCTCCGCGCCGCGGTGCAGCGGCACCGGGTCGGTCTTGCGGGCGTTGCCCAGCTCGATGCCCTTCGCCGCCGGGTTCGCCTGGGCCAGGGCGTCCTTGGACTCGAACACCGTCCGGGTGATCGCGCAGGCCACGTCGGCGTCGAGGTTGTCGCGCACCAGCAGCACGTTCGGCACCACGATGGTGGGCACGTCGCCCGGGGTCCGGTAGATGTCCTTGCCGATGGTGCCCGCCTGGTACGCCGGGTTCAGCTCGGCCATCTTCGGCAGCAACGGGCTGATGTCGACGAACTTCACCTTGTCGCCGGACGTGGTGAACAGGTCGGTGACCCCGCCGGTCGGCACGCCGCCGGACCAGAAGAAGCCGTCGATGCTGCCGTCCTTCATGCCGTCGACGGTCTTGGTGAGGTCCAGCCGCTGCGCCTGGATGTCCTTGGCCGGGTCCAGCCCGGCGGCGGTGAGCAGCCGGTTGGCGATGACCTCGGTACCGGACTTGGGTGAGCCGGTGGAGATCTTCTTGCCCTTCATGTCGGCCACCGACGTGATCCCCGCGTCGGCGCGGACCACCACCTGCGTGTAGTTGTCGTAGATCCGGGCCAGCGCCTTGACCGGCTGAGGCGCGGTGAAGCTCCCCTTGCCCTGCACCGCGTTGACAGCGGTGTCGAACAGCGAGAACGCCACGTCGTACTGGCCGGCGACGAGCTGCTCCACGTTCTGCACCGAGGCGCCGGTCTCGGCGGCCGTCCCGGTGAGCTTGCCGTCGGTGGTCTTGCTCAGCTCACCGGCGAGCGCGTTGCCGACCACGTAGTAAACGCCCGTGGCGTTGCCGGTGGCGATGCCGACCCGGGTGTCCTTGGTGACCTTGCAGCTGACCTCGCGGGCGGCGTCGTCCTTCGCCGCGCCGTCCTGACGGCCCCCGCAGCCGGCGGCGCCGGCGGCGACCAGGACCAGTGCCCCGACACCCGCCACTATCCTCGCGTCGATCCGTCCCACTCTCTCTCCTCCCCAAGGTCCACGGATTCTTCGACCGCCGGGCGGCCGGCGTGCCCGGCGGCGCCACGTCGGACGTACACGCCCGCGACCGCGAGCGCGGCGAGCGCCGCGCCGATCGCCATGGGCAGTGGTTCCAGCCAGAGCAGCACCAGCCCGGCGACCGCGCCGACGATCCGCTCCGGCACGCCGGCCGGGCCCACACCGGGTAGCCAGCCGCCGGCCGCGACCGCCAGCACCGCCACGCCGAGCGCCGACACCAGGCCGGCCGTCACGATCCGCCCGGGCCCGCCGATGCCGAGCAGCCCGAGGCCGGTCGGCGTGATCACGAAGGCCAGCGGGATCAGGTACGCCGGCAGCGCGTACCGCAGGGTCTGCCACATGGTCGGCACCAGCCGGCCGCCGGTGACGGCGGCGGCGGCGACCGCTGCCAGCGCGGTCGGCGGCGAGACCTCGGACAGCACCGCGAAGTAGAAGACGAACATGGCCGCGGCGGGCGCCTCGACGCCCAGGTTGAGCAGCGCCGGGCCGATGATCACCCAGCCGATGACGAACGAGGCGGTGACCGGCACGGCGAGACCGAGCAGGCTGAGCGCGACGGCGGCGAGCACGGCGGTCAGTGCCAGCACCACGGCCGGCTCCGAGCTGACCGCCTGCGCGCCGTCGATCAGCAGCGCGGCGGCCTGCGGCCCGAGGCCGGTCTTCGTGGTGGTGGCGGTGATGATGCCGGCCGCGGCACAGACGGCGCTCACCGCGAGCACCCCGCGTACGCCGTCGCGCAGCGCCGCCACCAGCCGGGCCGGTGTGAGCCGGTGCCGGCGGTCCAGGAAGGACAGCACGGCCGCGATCGCGGTGGCGATGACCACCGCGCGCATCGCCGACGCGCCGAGCGCCAGCACCACGATGATCACGAAGAGCGAGAGGAAGTGGTAGCCGAAGCGGGCCAGCAGCCGCCACGCCGAGCCGGTGTCGATGACCACCGGCCGCACGCCGGAGCGCCGGGCGTCGATCTCGACGGAGAGCAGGATGCCCAGGTAGTAGAGGATCGTCGGCACCGTGGCCCAGCCGAGCACCTGGAGGTAGGACACGCCCAGGTACTCGGCGATGATGAACGCGGCGGCGCCGAGCGTCGGCGGCGACAGGATCGCCCCCACACCCGCGGCGGCGAGCATGCCGCCCGCCCGCTCGGCCGGGTAGCCGGCGCGGCGCAGGATCGGCCAGGTCACCGCGCCGATGCTGACGGTGGTGGCGGCGCCGGAGCCGGAGACGGTGCCGAGCAGGAAACCCGAGGCGACAGCGGTGCGCCCGGCGGCCGTGCGGGAACGGCGGAACGCGGCGGCGGACAGCTCCACGAAGAACCGGCCCGCGCCGGACAGGTCGAGCACCGCGCCGTAGATCGTGAACAGCACGATGTACGAGGCGGCCACGTCCAGCGGGGTGCCGTAGAAGCCGCTGTCGGAGTTGTAGAACGCGTCGACGAGCTGCCCGAAGTCGAGCCCCGCGTGCGCCACCGGCCAGGCCTGCGGCAGCAGCCCGCCGTAGTAGCCGTACCCGAGGAACAGCACGCAGACCGCCGGCAGGATCCACCCGGTGGTGCGCCGGCACGCCTCCAGCAGCAGGAGCAGCAGACCGGTGCCGAACGCCACGTCCAGCGGATCCAGCAGGCCCTGCCGGTCGAGGAAGGCGTCGTACCCGCCGCCACCCGCGCCGATGGTGACCGGCAGCACCGGGTAGAGGCAGACCACGAGCGCCGCGAGGGCCAGCAGCCAGTCCACGGGCGTCGGTCCGCGCCGGTCGTCCGCGTCGGTCTCGGCGCGGCGCAGCCGCACCCCCGAGGGGTACGCCAGGAACACCACCGGCAGTACGCCGGACAGGAAGAAGATCAGGTAGTACTTGCTGCCCTGGGCCAGCGGGAAGAACACCTGCCAGAGCGTCAGCAGCCCGACCGCCACGGTGATGCCGGTGAAGAGGACACCGACCGGTCCGGCGAGCACGCGCCCCGGCTTCTCCTCCTCGAACCGGGCGGCCAGTTCGCGGGCGTCCTGGTGGGCCTGTTCCTTGTCGCTTCCGCTCTCGCCCGGGGTGTGGTCCTCGGCTCGGCTGTGGTGGTGCGTCTCGCCCGGCCCGTCGTCGGCCCATTCGGGCCCGGCGACGCTTCCGTCGTCCGGCGGCAGCGACACCACCTCGGCGTCCACGTCGGACCCCGGTCGTCCGCCGGACGGCGGCCGGGGTTTGGGGGGAGTCGCGTCGGAGGGGCGAACGGGCGGCACGAGGGGGCACGATACGCGAATAGCGCGCATGTTGGGAACATTGCCGATCGTGATTGCAATGAGTGACGGAATGGAGGTTCACTCACTCGTGTCACATATTTCTTGAAACTGTTTCGCGATGGCCGGAGGTGGTCTCTCTCGGCTCTCTCCCGATATCGCTTACAACGATGAAGAATAGACGCGACCGGGACGCTTGCCGTCACGCAACGTGTCCACCGAGGTGAGTGAGTCTTCCGCGGCGGCTCGCGCGGACGGCGCCCGTCGCTCCGGTTCGCACCGGGTGGTGCGCGCTCGTGCCCGCCGTGCTCGGTCGGTCGCTGAATGGCCGGAAAGCGTGTTCGCCGTCTCGCGTTTCCACGATCAGCCCCACTTCGCCGAGGTGGTGGCATCAGGCAACGTCTCGTTGTCACTTCAGTGCCCCGATCCTCGTCGCCTGCGCGCCGCGCCTCGTTGACGCGCCAGTCGGCGAACAGCCGGTGATCGGCCACGTGGTGAGTGGAACGTCATGGGTGCTTCCGGCCCCGTTTGACACCCATAAAGTTCCACTCGTCGTGACGATCGTCCCGAACTCGGCGATCGGCGGTCGCGGTGAACGACGGCTCGCCGGGATCTCGGGCGGGAGCGCGGTGGGCACCGACGGGAGTGCTGCCCCCGCCGCCTCTGCTCTGCATCCATCGGCGCACATGGTTACGGACCGTGTCTGTCGCGCACGTGGCTGCAGAGCAAAGGCGGCGGGGGCGAAGGTGCCGCCGGAGGAGATGGCGGCAGGGTGTGGGCGGTGGCGGCACCGGTGACTGCGACGAAGCTGAGGGCAGGGCGCGACCGCCGAGTGGGGCCGGCAGGGGAGTGGGCGGAGACCGGGCGCCGGCGGCGGAGTGGCCGGTTTGCGGGTGCGGTGGTTATCGCTGCCCTCGTCAGGGCATGTCGTGCGGGACGACATGACGACGAGGAGGTGCCATGGCCGCCCGCGACGACGCCCACGACGTCCACGACGACACCCGCGACGGGCGCGACGACGCCCCCGCTGCGCGCGACGACACTCTCGCCGGGCGGGACCGGCCCGACCGGCGGGAGCGCACCGGGCCGGTGGGGCCGGACGACGGGCCGGACAGCCCGGCCGACCTGTCGGCCACCGGCTGGATGGCGACCCTCAAGCGGACCGTCCGGGAGTTCCAGGACGACAGCCTGACCGACTGGGCCGCCGCGCTCACCTACTACGGCGTGCTCTCAATCTTCCCCGGCGTACTGGTGCTGATCTCGCTGCTCGGCCTGCTCGGCGACCGGGCCACCGAGGGGGTACGGGACACCGTCGGGCAGGCGGTGCCGGAGGAGAACATCCGCCGGATCATCGAGAGCGCGATCGACCAGGCCGGCCAGTCCGGCGGGCTGGCGAGCATCGCGGCGGTCGTCGGTCTGGTGGCGGCGTTCTGGTCGGCCTCCGGCTACATCGCCGCGTTCATGCGCGCCTCCAACAGCATCTACGACGTGCCGGAGGGACGGCCGATCTGGAAGACGCTGCCGGTGCGCCTCGGCGTGACCGCGGTGATCGGCGTGATGCTGCTGATCAGCGCCGTGATCGTGGTGTTCACCGGTGGGCTGGCCGAGCAGGCGGGAAACGCGATCGGGCTCGGCGAGACCGCCGTGACGGTGTGGAACATCGCCAAGTGGCCGGTGCTGCTGGTGCTGGTGAGCCTGATGTTCGCGATCCTCTACTGGGCCTCGCCGAACGCCCGGCACGGCGGCTTCCGCTGGGTCAGCCCCGGTGGCGTGCTCGCGGTCGTGCTCTGGCTGGTGGTGTCCGGCCTGTTCGCGCTCTACGTCAGCAACTTCGGCTCGTACAACAAGACGTACGGCGCGATCGCCGGCGTGATCATCTTCCTGGTGTGGCTGTGGCTGAGCAACGTCGCCATCCTGCTGGGCGCGGAGTTCGACGCCGAACTGGAGCGCAGCCGGGCCATCGCGGCCGGGCACCCGGCCGACGAGGAGCCTTACGTCGAGCTGCGCGACGACCGCAAGCTGCGCAAGAAGGGCCGCGCACCCTCCCGCTGACGCCGAGAACGCATCTGACCCCCGAGAACGCGTCGCCCCGCCCGGAAGAACCACGGGCGGGGCGATGCGTTTTCATGATCCGGAACTCGCTTTTGTTCGTATGGACAAAAGTTTGCATCAGACGTGCCGAAGCTATGGACATGCGGCCCGGAAGGCTCCTACTGTGTCGGACACAACACACATCGCCGTCGTCGATGTGACGGACTTCCGATGCGGAGGTGACTGCCGGTGCGGACGGTCGACCCCCTGCACGTACGGCTCCTGCGGCTGCTCCGGGACGAGGGCGCGGTGTCCCGCGCCGAGCTCGGCGACCGGCTCCAGATGCCCCGCCCGCGCCTGCTCGCCGAGCTGGAACGCCTCGTCTCCCTCGGGTACGTCGCCGAGGCCGGGCTTGCCGCCTCCCGCGGCGGGCGGCGTTCCACCCTCGTCGAGCTGAGCCCGCACCTGCGGTTCGCCGCCGTCGACCTGGGCGCCAGCTCGATCGACGTGGAGGTGGTCAACGGCCGGCTGGAGACGGTGGCCGCCTACACCGAGGCCGCCGACATCCGCTCCGGACCGAAGGTGACGCTCCAGCGGGTGAACGAGCTGCTGCACAAGGCCAAGGTGGACGGCGCGTACGAGCGGCTCGACGCTGTCGGCATCGGCGTACCGGGGCCGGTGAGCTTCCGCGACGGCGTTCCGGTCTCCCCGCCGATCATGCCGGGGTGGGACCGGTTCCCGGTCCGTGAACTGCTCACCCGCGAGCACGGGTGCCCGGCCGTGGTCGACAACGACGTCAACATCATGGCGATCGGCGAGCGGCACGGCGGCGTGGCCCACTCCGTCGACGACTTCCTGTTCATCAAGATCGGCACCGGTATCGGCTGCGGTATCTACCTGCACGGCGAGGTCTACCGGGGCACCGACGGCTGCGCCGGGGACATCGGCCACATCCAGGTCGACCCGAACGGCCCGATGTGCTCCTGCGGCAACCTCGGCTGCCTGGAGGCGGTGTTCAGCGGCGCCGCGCTGGCCCGGGAGGCGACAGTCGCGGCCCGCACCGAGGTGTCCCCGGCGCTGGCCGAGCGGCTGGCGGCCCGGGGCGTGGTGACCGCGCTGGACGTGGCGCAGGGGGCGATCGAGGGGGACGTCACCTGCATCCAGCTCATCCGCGACGGCGGCCGGCGGGTCGGCAGCGTGCTGGCCGGGCTGGTCAGCTTCACCAACCCGTCGATGATCGTCATCGGTGGCGGGCTCGCCCAGCTCGGCCACATCCTGCTCGCCGAGATCCGCAGCGTGGTCTACCGCCGGTCGCTGCCGCTGGCCACCGGCAACCTGCCCGTCGTCCTGTCCGAGCTGGGCCCGCGCGCCGGCGTCGCCGGCGCCGCCGTGCTCGCCAGCGACCTCGCGTTCGGAGAAGCAGCGTGAGCGCGAGGAGTGAGCCGGTTTTGCGAGCCCCGCAGTCGCGAACGAAGGCGGGCTCGGTGAGCGCGAGGAGTGAGCCGGTTTTGCGAGCCCCGCAGTCGCGAACGAAGGCGGGCTCGGTGAGCGCGAGGAGTGAGCCGGTTTTGCGAGCCCCGCAGTCGCGAACGAAGGCGGGCTCGGTGAGCGCGAGGAGTGAGCCGGTTTTGCGAGCCCCGCAGTCGCGAACGAAGGGCGGTGCAGCGTGAGCGACACCGGAAAACCACTGGTCGAGGCGCCCGCGGACGCCGTCGCGGGCGAGGTGGTCCTGCGCCTCACCGACGTCGTCAAGACGTTCCCGGGGGTACGCGCGCTCGACGGCGTGCAACTGGAGGTGCGGGCCGGCGAGGTGCACTGCCTGCTGGGGCAGAACGGTGCCGGCAAGTCCACACTCATCAAGGTGCTGGCCGGGGTGCACCGGCCGGACTCCGGCGAGGTGGTCTGGCGGGGCGAGGCGGCGGCGTTCGCCAATCCGCAGGCCGCCATGCGCGCCGGCATCGCCACCATCTACCAGGAACTCGACCTGGTCGACGACCTGTCGGTGGCGGAGAACGCGTTCCTCGGCCACGAGCCCCGCCGGTTCGGCTTCGTCCGGCGCGGGCACATGGCCCGGCGTACCCGGCAGATCCTGGCCCGGCTCGGCCACCCGGAGATCCCGCCGGGGCGGCTGGTACGGCACCTGCCCGCGGCGGGCAAGCAGATCGTCAGCATGGCCCGGGCGCTGTCCCACGAGGCCCGGCTGATCATCATGGACGAACCCAGCGCGGTACTGGCCCACGACGAGGTGGCGAACCTGTTCCGGATCATCCGGGAACTCACCGCGCAGGGCATCGCGGTCATCTACATCTCGCACCGGCTGGAGGAGATCCGCGAGATCGGCGACCGGGTCACCGTACTCAAGGACGGCCGGACCACGGCGGCGAGCCTGCCGGCCCGCGAGACCCCGACCCGCGACCTGGTCGCCCGCATGACCGGGCGGACCATCGAGTACGTCTTCCCGCAGCGCCCGGCCGACCACGGGGGTGGCGCGGAACTGCTGCGGGTGGAGGGGCTGACCCGGCACGGCGAGTTCGCCGACGTCTCGCTCGGGGTCCGGGCGGGGGAGATCGTCGGCATCGCCGGCCTGGTCGGTTCCGGCCGCTCGGAGCTGCTGGAGACCATCTTCGGCGCGCGCCGGGCGCACGCCGGGACGGTCCGGGTGGACGGCCGCGCGTTGCGTCCCGGCAGTGTGGGCGCGGCGGTACGGGCCGGGATGGGCATGGCGCCGGAGGAGCGCAAGAGCCAGGCGCTGCTGCTGGGCGAGCCGATCTACCGCAACGTCACGCTCGCCACGTTCAGCCGGTACGCCCGCCTGGGCTTCACCGACGCCGGACGGGAACGTGCCGAGGCGGACCGGATCGCCGCGTCGCTGGAGCTGCGGCCCCGGGACGTACGCCGGCCGGTGCGCACGCTGTCCGGCGGCAACCAGCAGAAGGTGGTGGTCGGCCGGTGGCTGCTCGGGGACACCCGGCTGCTGCTGCTCGACGAGCCGACCCGGGGCGTGGACGTGGGCGCCCGCGCCGAGCTGTACCAGGTGATCCGCGATCTGGCCGCCCGCGGCGTCGGGGTGCTGCTGGTCTCCAGCGAGGTGCCCGAGGTGCTGGGCCTGGCCGACCGGGTGCTGGTGATGCGGGAGGGCCGGGTGGTCCGCGAGGCACCGGCCGGCGAACTGGACGAGAACACCGTGCTCGACCTCGTCATGGCGGGGTCCCTCATGGAAGGCGCACCGGCATGAGCGACGTTACCGACACCTCGCTGCCCGTGCAGTCGCCGCCGGTGGAGCGGGCGGAGACCGCGAAGGTCGACGCGCCGGCGAAACTCTCCTGGTGGCGCGGCGAGGGCGGGGAGGGCGTCAAGCGCAACCTCGGCCTGCTCGCCACGCTGGTCGTGCTCGTGGTCATCGGCATCCTGACCCGCCCCGACCTCTACGGTGACCCGAACTGGGTGTGGGGCAACACGCTCACCATCCTCAAGCTCGCCTCGGTGGTCGGCGTGGTCACCGTCGGCATGACCTTCGTGATCATCGGTGGTGGCATCGACCTGTCGGTCGGCGCGATCGTCGCGCTCGCCGGGGTCTGGTGCACCACTGTCGCCACGCAGAGCTACGGCGCGGGCGGCATGATCTTCACCGCGCTCACCGTCGGGCTCGCCGTCGGCGTGGTGAACGGGCTGCTCGTGTCGTACGGGCGGCTGGTGCCGTTCATCGCCACGCTCGCCATGCTCGTGGCCGCGAGAGGGCTGGCGGCGGAGATCTCCGACAAGCAGACCCAGGTGTCGGGCAACACGTTCATCAACGGCATCGCCAGCACGAACGTGCTCGGCATCCCGCTGCTGGTCTACATCCTGGTGGCGGTGGTGGCGGCCGGTTGGGTGCTGTTGAACCGGACCACGTTCGGCCGCCGTACGGTGGCGGTCGGCGGCAACCCGGAGGCGGCCCGGCTCGCCGGCATCAACGTCCGCCGGCACACGGTGCTCCTCTACGCGCTGTCCGGCCTGTGCTGCGGCATCGCCGCTGTCATGCTCACCGCGCAGGCCACCTCCGCGCAGGCGGCGATGGCCAATCTCTACGAGCTGGACGCGATCGCCGCCGCGATCATCGGCGGCACGCTGCTCAGCGGCGGGCGGGGCACGATCATCGGCTCCCTGCTCGGGGTGATCATCTTCTCCACCATCACCAACCTGTTCGCCATCAACAACCTCTCCGCCGAGGCCCAGAACATGGTCAAGGGCGGCATCATCGTCGCCGCCGTCCTGGTCCAGCAGGTGCAGTTCGGCAGCCTCACCCAGTTCCTCGCCCGCAACCGGGCCACCACCACCTGACCCCACCGCGTACATCCCGGCTGCCGTCGTACCGACTGTGGTCCGGCCCGCCACACCCGAAACCACCCCACCACCTCATCCCAGGAGGCGTCATGAGAACACCGCGCCATGACCTGTCCCGCCGCCGGCTGCTCTTCGGCGGGGCCGCCGTCTCCGCCGGGGTGCTGCTCGCCGGCTGCACCAGCAACGAGCAGAGCCCGACCGAGGCGCAGACCAAGGCGGCCGGTTCCGGCGCCAACACCGAGCCGGGCAAGAAGGTGAGCATCGGCTTCTCCGCCCCGGCCGCCGACCACGGCTGGATCGCCGCCATCACCAACAACGCCAAGGCGCAGGCCGGGGCGTACCAGGACGTGGAGCTGAAGTCGGTCGAGGCCGGCGCGGACGCGGCGGCCCAGCGGGCGGCGCTGTCCACGCTGATCTCGCAGAAGCCGGACGTGATCGTGCTGCTGCCGCACGACGGCAAGGAACTCAACGCGTTCGGCCTGGAGGCCATGAAGGCCGGCATCCCGGTGGTCAACCTGGACCGCGCCTTCCCGGACGCGCGCGCCTACCGGCTGCAGATCAAGGGCGACAACTACGGCATGGGGGTGGCCGCCGCCACCTACATCGCCGAGCAGCTCAAGGCCAAGGGCGTGAGCAACCCGGTGATCGGCGAGATCCCCGGCATCGAGTCGCTGGAGCTGACCCAGGAACGGTCCAAGGGGTTCGCCGACACGCTCGCCTCGTACGGGTTCAAGGTCGCCAACCGGCGGCCCGCCGAGTTCACTGTCGACTCCGGGCAGCAGGCCGCCACCGGCCTGTTCCAGGCGCTGCCGAAGATCGACGCGGTCTGGAACCACGACGACGACCAGGGCATCGGTGTGCTCGCCGCGGTCAACCAGGCCAACCGCAAGGAATTCATCATGGTCGGCGGCGCCGGGTCCAAGAAGGCCATGGAGGACATCGCCGCCGACAACACGGTCCTCAAGGCCACAGTCACCTACAGCCCTTCGATGGCCTCCTCGGCCATCTCCCTGGCCCGCCTGATCGGCCAGGGCAAGGGCATGTCCGACCTGGTCGAACTCCAGGTACCGAAGGAGATCGTGCTCGCCTCCGAGACGATCACCAAGGAGAACGCGAGCGACTACCTGAAGCTCGGGTTCTGACACACGGGGGGAGACCCACCTTGTCCAGTCACGACAGCATCCTGCGCGTCGGCATGGTCGGCTACGCGTTCATGGGCGCCGCGCACTCCCAGGCGTGGCGCACCGTGAACCGGGTGTTCGACCTGCCGGCGCGGGTGCGGATGGCGCTCGTCTGCGGCCGGGACGAACCGAAGGTGGCCGAGGCCGCCGACCGGCTCGGCTGGGACGGCTACACCACCGACTGGCGGCGGCTCGTCGAGTCCGACGAGATCGACGTGGTCGACATCTGCACGCCGGGGGACAGCCACCGCGAGATCGCACTCGCCGCGCTCGCCGCGGGCAAGCACGTGCTGTGCGAGAAGCCGCTGGCGAACAGCGTCGCCGAGGCCCGGGAGATGACCGAGGCCGCGGCCCGGGCGCGCGAGTCCGGGGTCCGCGCGATGTGCGGCTTCAACTACCGGCGGGTGCCCGCTGTCGCCCTGATGCGGCAGCTGGTGGCCGACGGGCGGATCGGCGAGATCCGGCACGTCCGGGCGACCTACCTCCAGGACTGGATCGTCGATCCGCAGTTCCCGCTGGTGTGGCGGTTGCAGAAGGACAGGGCGGGCTCCGGGGCGCTCGGTGACATCGGCGCGCACATCATCGACCTGACCCAGTACGTCACGGGTCAGCTCGTCAGTGGCGTCAGCGCGCTCACCGAGACGTTCGTGCGGCAGCGGCCACTCGTCGCCGGGTCGAGCGGCCTGGCCGCGCAGGCCGACGGCAACGGCAGCGCCACGGGGCAGGTGACCGTGGACGACGCGGCGGTCTTCGTGGCCAGGCTCGACGGGGGAGCGCTGGCCACGTACGAGGCGACCCGGTTCGCCACCGGCCGCAAGAACGCCCTGCGGGTCGAGATCAACGGCTCGCGCGGCAGCGTCGTGTTCGACCTGGAACGCCTCAACGAGCTGGAGTTCCTGGACGCCACCCGCCCTGCCGCCGAGCAGGGCTTCAGCCGGATCCTGGTGACCGAGCCGGACCACCCGTACCTGGACGCGTGGTGGCCGCCCGGCCACATCATCGGCTACGAGCACTCCTTCACCCACCAGGCGCGCGACTTCGTCGAGGCGGTCGCCACCGGCGCCGACCCGGCCCCGTCGTTCGCCGACGCGCTTCAGGTCCAGCTCGTGCTCGACGCGGTGACCCGCTCGGCCGAGCGGGCCGCCTGGACGGAGGTGGAGCCCGCTCTGGCCGAAGCTTCCGCCTGACCCGACGCGCGGGCCCCGCGGGGTCCGCCGACACTCACCGGCGCCGGCCGGCGAGGGCCCGCCGCGGTTGCGCCCCGCGGCGGGGACGAGGCCGGCTCCGGGGAGCGTGCCGCCGGTATCCGCGGCACGACCAGCACGGCCCTCCGGTGCGGCCGGACCGGGATTCCCCGGCCGCACCGGCGGACCGGCCTTACCTGGGGAGGTAGCGCGAATGCGTACTGGTGTCTGGCTGGTGGGTGCGCGCGGCTCGGTCGCCACCACCGCCGTGGTCGGCGGGCTGGCCCTGCGGGCCGGGCTCACCGCGCCGACCGGCTGCGTGACCGAGCTGCCCGACCTGCGCGGGCCCGCCCTGCCGGGCTTCGCCGATCTCGTCTTCGGCGGCCACGACGTGGTCGCCACCCCGCTGACCAAACGCGCCGAGGCGCTCGCCGCCGCCGGGGTGCTGCCCGCCCGGCTGGCCGACGCCGTGGCGCCCGACCTGGCCGCCGTCGAGGCGGCCCTGCGTCCCGCACCGATCGAGGGCGACCAGGGCGAGCGGATCGCCGCTGTGGTCCGTGACCTGACCGGGTTCCGGGACCGGCACGGGCTGGACCGGGTGGTGGTGGTCAACGTCGCCGCCACCGAGCCGGCGCCCGTCCCGCACCCGGCCCACCGCGACCCGGCCGCGCTGCGGGCCGCGCTGACCGGCCCGGCCGACGTGCTGCCGCCCAGCTCCGGATACGCGTACGCGGCGTTCACCGCCGGCTGCCCGTACGTGGACTTCACCCCGTCGACCGGTGCCCGGCTGCCCGCCCTGGCCGCGCTCGCCGCCGAACGCGCCCTGCCGTACGCCGGGCACGACGGCAAGACCGGCGAGACGCTGCTCAAGTCGGTGCTCGCGCCGATGTTCGCGATGCGGCACCTGGCCGTGCGCTCCTGGTCCGGGACCAACCTGCTCGGCGGCGGCGACGGCGCCACACTCGCCGACCCGGCCGCCAACGCCGCGAAGGTGGGCAGCAAGCAGCGGGTGCTCGCCGAGACGCTCGGTTACCTGCCGCAGGGCCACACCCGGATCGAGTACGTCGAGGAACTGGGCGACTTCAAGACCGCCTGGGACCTGGTCACGTTCGCCGGTTTCCTGGGCACCGGCATGCGGATGGAGTTCACCTGGCACGGCTGCGACTCGGCGCTCGCCGCGCCGCTCGTGCTGGACCTGGCCCGGCTCACCGCCGCCGCGCACGCCGCGGGCTGCCACGGCCCGCTGACCGAGCTGGCGTTCTTCTTCAAGGACCCGCTCGGCGCGAGCGGCCACGCGCTCGGCGAGCAGTGGACGGTGCTGCGGGACTTCGTCGCCGGCCTGCACGCCCGGGTGACGCCGTGACCCGCCTGGCCGACCTGGCCGAACTGGTCCGGGCGCCGGCCGCGCTGTCCGTACCGGGGGACGTGCTGTCCGGCGCGGCGGCGGCCGGTGCGCTCGGCCCAGGGACACCGGCACTGGCCGGCGCGTCGGTGCTGCTGTACTGGGCCGGGATGGCCGCCAACGACTGGGCCGACCGGCGGCTGGACGCGGTCGAGCGGCCGGAGCGGCCGATCCCGTCCGGCCGGGTGCGCCCGGCCGTCGCGCTCGGCGTCGCGTCCGGCCTCACCGCCGCCGGGCTGGCCGTCGCCACCGCCGCCGGGGGCCGTCGGGCGGCGACAGTCGCGCTCCCACTCGCGGCCACCATCTGGGGGTACGACCTACGGGCGAAGAACACCGCCGCCGGGCCTGCGGTGATGGCCGCGTGCCGAGGGCTGGACGTGCTGCTCGGTGCGTCCGGCGGGCGGGTTGTCCGGGCGCTGCCGGCCGCGCTCACCGTCGCGGCGCACACCTGGACCGTGACCGCGCTGTCCCGCCGTGAGGTGACCGGCGCGGACCGGCGTCTGCCCGGCCTGACGCTGGCCGGCACCGCCCTGATCGCGCTCACCACCCCGGCCCGGCCCGGCCCACCCGCCACCGGCCCCGGCCGCAGCGGTGCCGGCCGCGCCGCCCGGCTCGGCGACCTCGTGCCGGCGGTCCTCGCGGCCGGGTACGCCACCCGCTACGGCCGGGCCCAGGCGCGGGTGCTCGCCGACCCGTCACCGGCCCGGGTCCGCGCTGCGGTGGGCGCCGGGATCACCGGGCTGCCCGCGTTGCAGGGCGCGCTGACCGCCCGCGCCGGGGCCCGGCTGCTCGGCCTCGCCGTGGCCGCCGCCGCCCCGCTCGGCCGCCGCCTGGCCCGACTGATCTCACCGACATGACCGCCGCGCCGGCCACCCGGGCCGCCGCCGGTCCACTGCCCGGGCCGGGCGCGCTGCGCTTCGGGTACGGCACCAACGGCTTCGCCAACCACCGGCTCGGCGACGCGCTGGCCGTGATCGCCGACCTCGGGTACGTGGGCGTCGCGCTCACCCTCGACCACGACCACCTGGATCCGTTCGCCCCCGGCCTGGCCCGCCGGGTCGCCGCCGTACGCCGCCGGCTGGACGCGCTCGGGCTCGCCGTGGTGGTCGAGACCGGCGCCCGCTACCTGCTCGACCCGCGGCACAAGCACGCGCCGACGCTGCTGCACGACGACCCGGCCCGGCGGGTGGAGTTCCTGCGCCGGGCCGTCCGGATCGGCGCCGACCTGGGCGCGGAGGCGGTCTCCTTCTGGGCCGGCGTACGCCCGCCCGGCGTACCACCCGACGTCGCCGCCGACCGCCTGGTCGCGGGCTGCGCGGCCGTCTGCGCGGAGGCGGCGCGGGCGGGCGTGCCGCTGGGCTTCGAACCGGAGCCGGGCATGCTCGTCGAGGACATCGCCGGGTGGTGGCGGCTGCGCGAGGCGCTCGGCGCGCCACCCGGCTTCGGCATCACGCTCGACATCGGGCACTGCCGCTGCCTGGAGCCGCTGCCGGTGCCGCAGTGCGTGTCCGAGGTCGCCGCGCACCTGGTCAACGTGCAGATCGACGACATGCGCCGGGGTGTGCACGAGCACCTGGAGTTCGGCACCGGCGAGATCGACTTCCCGCCGGTGCTGCTTGCCCTGGCCGACGCCGGCTACCGCGGGCTGGTGGCTGTGGAGCTGCCCCGCCACTCGCACGCCGCCCCGGCCGTCGCCGCCCGCTCACTGGACTTCCTGCGCACCGCCGCCTCGCGCGGCGAGGGGCGGTGACCCACCACCTTCCACCCGGCAGAGGGGAGACGGCATGACACCCGACCGACTGCGCGCCGCGCTTCGGGGCGTACCCGATCCGCAGTGGCTGGACGCGGCGCTGCGCCGCGTCGCGACCGAACCCACGGCCGTCGGGCGGTTCTTCACCACCGCGGCCCGGCGGTGCGGTCGCGAGCCGCTGCCCGACCTGCCCGGCTGGGCGGCCGACGAGGCAGCCCGGGCGCTGCTGCTGACCGCGCTGCCGAACGGCCACGCCGCCGCCGCGGAGACGCTCTACCGGCACGGCGACGCCGCCGAGAGACGCGCCGTGCTGCGCGCACTGCCGCTGCTGCCGATCGGCGCGGAGTGCGTGCCGCTGCTGCACGACGCGATCCGCACCAACGACACCCGGCTGGTCGCCGCCGCGCTCGGCCCGTACGCCCGGCACCTGGAGCAGGCGACCTGGCGGCAGGCGGTGCTCAAGTGCGTGTTCACCGGCGTGCCGCTGGCGGTGGTCGACGGCCTGGCCGACCGCGCCGACGGCGAGCTGGCGCGGATGCTCGCCGCGTTCGCCGCCGAGCGGCACGCCGCCGGCCGCGACATGCCCGCCGACGCGGCCGACCTGCTGCGCCGGCTGACCATCCCCACCACGGAGGCGTGACATGCGCATCTTCGACCCGCACATCCACATGACGTCCCGCACCACCGACGACTACGAGCGGATGGCCGCCGCCGGGGTCCGCGCGGTGGTCGAGCCGGCGTTCTGGCTGGGCCAGCCGCGCACCAGCGTGGACAGCTTCGTGGACTACTTCGACTCGCTGATCGGGTGGGAGCCGTTCCGGGCCGGGCAGTTCGGCATCCGGCACCACGCCACAGTGGCGCTGAACCCGAAGGAGGCGAACGACCCGCGTTGCCGGCCGGTGCTCGACCTGTTGCCCCGCTACCTGGACAAGGACGGCGTGGTGGCGGTCGGCGAGATCGGCTACGACGCGATGACGCCGGCCGAGGACGCCGCGCTGGCCGGTCAGCTCGCCCTGGCCGTCGCGCACGACCTGCCCGCGCTGGTGCACACGCCGCACCGGGACAAGGCGCGCGGCGTCGAGCGGACGCTCGCGGTGGTCGCCGAGTCGGGCATCCCGCCCGGCCGGGTGCTGGTGGACCACCTCAACGAGGTGACAGTGGAGCTGGTCCGGGACACCGGCTGCTGGCTCGGCTTCTCGATCTATCCGGAGACGAAGATGTCGCCGCCGCGGATGGTGGAGCTGCTGAAGCGGTACGGCACCGAGCGGATGCTGGTGAACTCGGCCGCCGACTGGGGCCGGTCGGATCCGCTGCTGACCCGGGCCACCGGGGAGGCGATGCTGCTGGCCGGGTTCGACGCCGACGACGTGGACCGGGTGCTGTGGCGCAACCCGGTGGAGTTCTACGGCCGGTCCGGCCGGCTCGACCTGACCGACCTGGAGGCCAACGACCCCACCTTCGCCGGCAACTCGATCCTGCGCGGGGGGCAGTGATGCGGCTGCGCCACGCCGACGGCACCACCGTCCATCTCGGCTACTGCACGAACGTGCACCCGGCCGAGGATCTGCCGGGCGTCGTCGCCCAGCTCGACACGTACGCGGTGGCGGTGCGCCGAGCGCTCGACGCCGACCGGCTCGGGCTCGGCCTCTGGCTGGCCGCGCCGGTCGCCGCCGCGCTCGCCGCCGACCCGTCGGCCCGCCGGCGGCTGCGCCACGAGCTGACCGTACGCGGGCTGGAGGTGGTCACGCTCAACGGCTTCCCGTACGCCGCGTTCCAGGCCCCGGTGGTGAAGGGCGCGGTGTACCACCCGGACTGGACCACGTCGCAGCGGTCGGCGTACACGCTGGACCTGGCCCGGGTGCTCGCCGACCTGCTGCCCGACGACGCCGTCCGGGGTTCGGTCTCGACGCTGCCGCTGGCCTGGCGCACCCCGTGGGACGCCGGGCGGGCCGCCACCGCCCGGCGCCGGCTGGACGCGCTGGCCGACGGGCTGGCCGCCGTGCAGCGGGAGACCGGCCGGGTGATCCGGGTCGGCTTCGAGCCGGAACCGGGCTGTCTGGTGGAGTCGACGGGACAAGCACGCGAGGTATTCTCAGACATGGATACCGACCGGCTCGGGATCTGCCTGGATCTCGCGCACCTGGCCTGTGCCTGGGAGCAGCCGGCGGACGCCCTGGCCGGGCTGCGTGCCGCCGGGCTGCCGGTGGTCAAGGTCCAGGTGTCAGCCGCGATCGAGGCGCCCGACCCGGCCGGGGCGAGCGAGTCGCTGCGCCGGTTCGTCGAACCGAGGTTCCTGCACCAGACCCGGGCCGCCGGCTGCGCGGGCGCCGCCGATCCGGCCGATCCGGCGTACGCGGCCGACGACCTCGACGCCGCGCTCGACGCGCGGCTGCCCGGGGCGTGGCGGGTGCACTACCACGTGCCGTTGCACGCCCCGCCCGAGCCGCCGCTGCGCTCCACGGTGCCGGTGCTGCGTGCGGCGCTCGCCGCGTTGTTCGCCGGCCCGGTCGCCGGCTGCGACCACCTCGACGTCGAGACGTACACCTGGGGGGTGCTGCCGGAGGCGCGGCGGCCGCGCGGCGACGCGGAGCTGGCCGCCGGTATCGCCGCCGAGCTGGCGTTCGCCCGCGACGAGCTGACCGCGCTCGGCCTGGCCGACGACGGCGGGGCGGGCGCCCCGGGTCCGCGGGCGGCGGAAGGCGTGCCCTCGTGAGCCGGCGGCTGGTGGTGCTCGACGTGGTCGGGCTGACGCCGCGGCTGCTGGCGCACATGCCGCGGCTGCGCGCGGTGGCCGACGCCGGGTTCGCCGCCGAACTGGGCACCGTGCTGCCGGCGGTGACCTGCTCGGCGCAGTCCACGTTCCTCACCGGTGAGCTGCCCGCCGGGCACGGTGTGGTGGGCAACGGCTGGTACTTCCGCGACCTGGGCGAGGTGCTGCTCTGGCGGCAGCACCACGGGCTCGTCGGCGGCGAGAAGGTGTGGCAGGCGGCCCGCCGCGTCGAGCCGGGCTACCGGGTCGCGAACGTCTGCTGGTGGTACGCGATGGGCGCGGACGTGGACTGGACGGTCACGCCGCGCCCGGTCTACCACGCGGACGGGCGCAAGGAGCCGGACTGCTGGACCGACCCGCCCGAGCTGCGGGACACGCTCACCGCTGCGCTCGGCACGTTCCCGCTGTTCAGCTACTGGGGTCCGGGCGCCGGGCTGCCGTCCTCGGCATGGATCAGCCGGGCGGCGCAGCGGATCCTCGCCGACCACGCCCCCGACCTGACCCTGGTCTACCTGCCGCACCTGGACTACGACCTGCAACGCTTCGGCCCGTCCGGCCCGCAGGCCGCCGCCGCGGCGGCCGAGCTGGACGCCGTGCTCGGTCCGCTGCTGGACGCCGCGACCGAGCAGCGAGCTACGGTGGTGGCGTTGTCCGAGTACGGCATCACCGACGTGTCCCGCCCGGTGGACGTGAACCGGATGCTGCGCGCCGAGGGGCTGTTGCGGGTCTACACCCAGGCCGGGATGGAATTTCTCGACCCGTGGACGTCACGGGCGTTCGCGGTGGCCGACCATCAGGTGGCGCACGTCTACGTCAGGGAACCGGCGGACGTGCCGGCGGTGGCGAAACTCTGCGCCGGGCTGCCGGGCGTGGCCGAGGTGCTCGACGCCGCCGGGCAGGCCGGATACGGGCTGGACCACCCACGCTCGGGTGAGCTGGTGCTGGTGGCCGAGCCGGACGCCTGGTTCACGTACTACTACTGGCTCGACGACGCGCGGGCGCCCGACTTCGCCCGGCTGGTGGAGATCCACCGCAAGCCCGGCTACGACCCGGCCGAGCTGTTCTTCGACCCGGCCGCGCCGGGTGCGGCGAAGCGCCGCGCGGCGATGGCGCTGGCCCGCAAGAGGCTCGGGCTGCGCTACCTGATGAACGTGGTGGGGCTGGACGCGGGCGCGCGTGCGGTGCGTGGTTCACACGGGCGCCTGCCCGCCGACCCGGCGGACGGCCCGGTGCTGCTCTGCTCCGACCGGGCCGCGATCCGGCCCCGGGTGGAGGCCACCGATGTGAAGGCGTTGCTGCTCGAACTCGCCGGACTGGCCTGGGAGGCACCATGACCGTAACCGTCGCACCGACCGATCCGGCCCTGCTGCGGGGCCGCTTCGACGCCGCGCTCGCCGCGTTCCTGGACGCGAGAGAGCCGGGTCGGCCGGACGACGGTACGGGGGCCGTCCACACCGCTCTGCGCTGGTTCGTCCTGGCCGGCGGCAAGCGGATGCGCCCGCTGTTCTGCTACTGGGGCTGGCGGGGGTTCGGCGGCCCGGACGCCCCGCCGATCGTGGTCGCCGCGGCGTCGCTGGAGCTGTTCCACGCGTTCGCGCTGATCCACGACGACATCGTGGACCGTAGCGACCGCCGCCGGGGTGCGCCGACGCTGCACCGGTTCTTCGCCGACCTGCACGCCCGCTGCGGCTGGCCGGGCGACCCGGCGGCGTACGGGCGGCAGGCGGCGGTGCTCTGCGGCGACCTCTGCGCCACCTGGTCGGCGCAGATGTTCCACGGGTCCGGGTTGCCGCCGGAGCGGCTGCGCCGGGGGCACCTGCTGCTGGCCCGGATGCGCTCGGAGGTGATCGCGGGGGAGTACCTGGACGTGGTCGGGGCGGCCGGGGACGGCACGGTGGCGAGCGCGCTCACCGTGGTACGGCTGAAGACGGCCCGCTACACGGTGACCCGTCCGGTGCAGATCGGCGCCGCGCTCGCCGGTGCCTCGCCGGAGGAGGTGGCCGCGCTGGCCGGGTTCGGCGACCCGCTCGGGGACGCGTTCCAGCTCCGCGACGACCTGCTCGGCGTCTTCGGCGACCCGTCGGTGACCGGCAAGTCCAACCTGGACGACCTGCGGGAGGGCAAGCCGACGGTGCTGCTGGCGCTGGCCCGGGCGTCCGCCTCCCCGGCCGCTGCGGCCCGGCTTGGGGAGCTGGTCGGCGATCCCGGCCTCGACCAGGCGGGCGCGGCCGAGGTGCGGGGCATCGTGGAGGAGTCCGGGGCCCGGGAGGCGGTGGAACGGATGATCCGCACCCGGGCGGACGCCGCGCTGGTCGCGCTGGACGCGCTGCCGTTGGCGGAACCGGCGCGGCGGGTGCTGGCGGCGCTCGCGGAGCGGGCGGTCGACCGCCACGAGTGACACCTACTTTTGTCGCTGAGCGTCGAAAGTCAAAGCCGATCGATCAGAAGCTATGGACAGGCTGATCGAAAGGTCTTAATGTCGTGCACAGCACAACGCTGTTTCGCCGAGGTGATCGCCCCGCACCAGATCGCCCCGCACCGCCCGCCTCGGCGAGGTGACCTCCGGTCCTGACCGGAGGTCGCGGCCCGCCGACCCCCCGGCAGGCCGGCGCAGCATCCCCCTGCTCGGCATCCGGCGCGACGCGCGCCCGGTCCTGGCTGCGCGCGTCAGGAAGGGACAGCACAGCATGTCCAGCCACCACCACCCCCGTGCCCGGCGACCGATCGCCGCTGCCGCAGCGCTGCTGCTCGCGGCCACCGCCGGCACCGTCACAACGGCCGCGGCGTCCGTCCCGGCGTCCGCCCATCCGATCCCGGCGAGCGACTTCCAGCAGGTCGAACTCGCCCGCGGTGTCGCCGAGACCGGCGAACCGATGTCGCTCGCGGTGCTGCCCGACCGGTCGGTCCTGCACACCGCCCGCAACGGCACGCTGCGCCGCACCGACGCGGCCGGCGCCACCACCGTCATCGGCACGCTGCCGGTCTACACCCACGACGAGGAGGGGCTCCAGGGCGTCGGCGTCGACCCCGGCTTCGCCTCCAACCGGCACATCTACCTCTACTACGCGCCGCCGCTGTCCACCCCGGCCGGGGACGCGCCCGCCACCGGCACGGACTTCTCCGCCTGGCAGGGCGTCAACCGGCTGTCCCGGTTCACGCTCAACGCCGACTTCACGCTCAACCAGGCCAGCAAGGTCGACGTGCTCGACGTACCGGCCGACCGAGGGCTGTGCTGCCACGTCGGCGGCGACATCGACTTCGACGCCGCCGGCAACCTCTACCTGTCCACCGGCGACGACACCAACCCGTTCGACTCCGCCGGCTACGCGCCGATCGACGAGCGCACCAACCGCAACCCCGGGTACGACGCGCAGCGCAGCGCCGGCAACACCAACGACCTGCGCGGCAAGATCCTGCGGATCAAGGTGAACGCCAACGGCACGTACTCGATCCCGGCCGGCAACCTCTTCGCGCCCGGCACCGCGCGGACCCGCCCGGAGATCTACGCGATGGGCTTCCGCAACCCGTTCCGGATCAGCGTCGACAAGGCCACCGGCGTCGTCTACGTGGGCGACTACGGGCCGGACGCCGGCACCACCACGGCCCGCGGCCCGTCCGGGCAGGTCGAGTTCAACCGGGTCACCGGGCCCGGCAACTACGGCTGGCCGTACTGCACCGGCACCAACACGGCCGCCGAGACGTACGCCGAGTGGGACTTCGCCACCGGCACCGCCGGCCCGAAGTTCAACTGCACCGGCGGGCCGACGAACAACTCGTTCCGCAACACCGGCCTGGCCACGCTGCCGGCGGCGAAGCCGTCCTGGATCCGCTACGCCGGTGACGCCGGCAGCCCGCCCGAGTTCGGCGGCGGCTCCGAGTCGCCGATGGGCGGCCCGGTCTACCGGTACGACGCGGCGAACCCGTCCACCACGAAGTTCCCGCAGTCGTTCGACGGGCAGTTCTTCGCCACCGAGTTCGGCCGGGGCTGGATCAAGCCGATCCATGTCAACGCCGACGGCTCACCCGGCACCATCGACACGTTCCCGTGGACCGGCAAGCAGGTGATGGACTCGGCGTTCGGCCCGGACGGCGCGTACTACGTGCTCGACTACGGCACCGGTTACTTCAACGGCGACGCCAACTCGGCGCTGTACCGCTTCGACTACCTGGGCGGCGCCAACCGCGCCCCGGTGGCCCGCGCCGCCGCCGACCGGACCTCCGGCGCCGCGCCGCTCACCGTGGCGTTCTCCTCGGCCGGCTCGTCCGACCCGGAGGGCGGCGCGCTGACGTACGCCTGGACGTTCGGCGACGGCGGCACCTCCACCGCGGCGAACCCCTCGCACACCTACACCGCGAACGGCAGGTACACCGCCACGCTCACCGTCCGCGACCCGCAGGGCGCCACCGGCACCGCCAGCGTGACGGTCACCGTCGGCAACACCGCGCCGACTGTGGTGATCGAGACGCCCGGCAACGGCAAGCTGTTCTCCTTCGGCGACACCGTGCCGTTCCGGATCACCGTCACCGACCCGGAGGACGCCACGATCGACTGCACGAAGGTCAAGATGACCTACGTGCTCGGCCACGACCAGCACGGCCACCAGATCACCTCGGCGACCGGCTGCACCGGCTCGATCGCCGTACCCGTCGACGGTGAGCACGACGACGCGGCGAACATCTTCGCCGTCTTCGACGCCGAGTACACCGACTCCGGCGGCCTCACCACCCACACCCAGCACACGCTCCAGCCCCGGCACCGGCAGGCCGAGCACTTCAAGACCTCGTCCGGGATCAACACGTTCGACAAGGCCACCGCCGAGGGTGGCAAGACCGTCGGCGACATCCACAACGGGGACTGGATCGCGTTCCAGCCGTACCTGCTGGCCGACGCCACCGGGTTCACCGCCCGGGTCTCGTCCGCCGGGGCCGGCGGCACGCTCCAGGTGCGGGCCGGCTCGGCCACCGGCACCGTGCTCGGCTCGGCCACCGTCCCGGTCACCGGCGCCTGGGACACGTTCACCACCGTCACCGGCACGATCGCCGGTGCGCCGGCCGGCACCACCACGCTCTACCTCACGTTCGCCGGTGGCACCGGGGCGCTCTACGACCTGGACGCGTTCACGCTCACCACGTCGGCCGTCCGCACCGGCCCTGTCAAGGGCCTGGCCGGCAAGTGCCTGGACGTCCGCAACGCCGCCACCGCCGACGGCACCCAGATCCAGCTCTACACCTGCAACGGCACGACGGCGCAGTCGTGGACCGTGACGCCGAACGGCACCGTGAAGGCGCTCGGCAAGTGCCTGGACGTGTCCGGCGGGGCCAGCGCCGACGGCACCAAGATCCAGCTCTACACGTGCAACGGCACCGGCGCGCAGAACTGGTCCGCGCAGGCCGACGGGACGCTGCGCAACCCGCAGTCGGGCAAGTGCCTGGACGTGTCCGGCAACAACTCGGCCGACGGCACGGCGGTGCACCTGTGGACGTGCACCGGCGCGGCGAACCAGCGCTGGACCCTGCCGTGAGGATGAAGGAGAACCAGATGAAACTCCTGCGTACCGCACTGGGGGCGGTGACCGCCGTCCTCGCGACCATCGCCTGCACCGTCCCCGCGGGCCCGGCCGCCGCCGCCGACGCCCCCTACGACGTGCTCGTCTTCTCCAAGACCGCCGGCTTCCGCCACGACTCCATCGCGGCCGGCACGCAGGCCGTGCGCGAGCTGGGCGCGGCGAACAACTTCACAGTCACCGCGACCGAGGACGCCGCCCAGTTCACCACCGCCAACCTGGCCCGCTTCGAGGCGGTGATCTTCCTCAACACCACCGGGGACGTCCTGAACGCCACCCAGCAGTCGGCGTTCGAGGCGTACATCGGCGCCGGCGGCGGGTACGTCGGCGTGCACTCCGCCGCCGACACCGAGTACGACTGGCCGTTCTACGGCAACCTCGTCGGCGCCTGGTTCGCCTCCCACCCGGCCATCCAGCCGGCCACGGTGAAGGTGGAGGACCGGGCGCACGCGGCCACCGCGCACCTGCCCCAGCGGTGGAACCGCACCGACGAGTGGTACGACTACCGCACCAACGCCCGCTCCACCGCGCACGTGCTGGCCAGCCTGGACGAGTCCACGTACTCCGGTGGCTCGATGGGCGGCGACCACCCGCACGCCTGGTGCAAGACGTACAGCGGCGGCCGGTCCTTCTACACCGGCGGCGGCCACACCCAGGCGTCCTACGCCGACCCGGCGTTCCGGGCGCACCTGCTCGGCGGCATCCGCTACGCCGCCGGGCGCACGAAGGCCGACTGCCGGCCGGAGACCGGCTACACCGCGCTCTACGACGGCGGCACCACCGGCTGGTCGCAGGCCGGGCCGGGCAGCTTCACCAACGCCGACGCCACGCTCACCTCGGTCGGCGGCATGGGCCTCTACTGGTACAGCGCGAAGCAGTTCACCAACTACTCGCTGAAGCTGGACTGGCGGCTGGCCGGTGACGACAACTCGGGGGTGTTCGTCGGCTTCCCGCCGTCGAGCGACCCGAACTCGGCGGTGAACAACGGCTACGAGATCCAGATCGACCCCACCGACGCCGCCGACCGGACCACCGGCGCGATCTACGGCTTCAAGTCCGCCGACCTGGCGGCCCGGGACGCGGCGCTCAACCCGGCGGGGGAGTGGAACACCTACGAGATCCTGGTCGAGTCCGAGCGGCTCCAGGTCTTCCTCAACGGCGTACGCATCAACGACTTCACCAACACCGACCCGGTGCGGTCACTCGCCGGGCACGTCGGCATCCAGAACCACGGCACCGGCGACGACGTGTCGTTCCGCAACATCCGGATCAAGGAACTCGGCGGCACGCCACCGCCGACCGGCAACACCACCGTCCAGGCCGAGGCGTTCGGTTCGGCGAGCGGCGTCAGCGCGTACCCCAAGGCCGGCGCCAACGGCGGCCAGACCCTGGGGTACGTGGACCCGGGCGACTGGGCCGCGTACCCGGGGCTGGACCTGACCGGTGTGACGTCGCTGCGCGCCCGGGTGGTCTCCGGTGGCCCGGGCGGCACGCTCCAGGTGCGGACCGGATCGCCGACCGGCCCGGTGCTCGGTCAGGTGGCGGTGCCGAACACGGGTAGCTGGACCACGTTCGCCGACGTGAGCACCGCGCTCACCGGCGTGCCGTCCGGCACGCAGACGGTCCACCTGACGTTCACCGGCAGCGGCTCCGGGCTGTTCGACGTCGACGACTTCACCCTGGTCCGGGGCGGTGGCGGCACCGGCGGGACCGGCCCGGTCAAGGGCCTGGCCGGCAAGTGCCTGGACGTGCGGAGCGGGTCGTCGGCGGACGGCACGCAGATCCAGCTCTACACCTGCAACGGCACGACGGCGCAGTCGTGGACGGTGACGCCGAACGGGCCGGTGAAGGCGTTGGGCAAGTGCCTGGACGTGTCCGGCGGGGCCAGCGCGGACGGCACGAAGATCCAGTTGTATTCGTGCAACGGCACCGGGGCGCAGAACTGGTCGGCGCAGGCCGACGGGACGGTGCGTAACCCGCAGTCGGGCAAGTGCCTGGACGTGTCCGGCAACAACTCGGCCGACGGCACGGCGGTGCACCTGTGGACGTGCACCGGCGCGGCGAACCAGCGCTGGACCCTGCCCTGACGGAGGCCATAGAGTGGGGGCGGCGACCGCGAGGTGGCCGGTGACCCGGCGGGAGGCGCAACCCGTCCGGGAGCAGATGCTCCGGCGTCCACCGGTTCCACGCGCCGCCGCCTCCGGTCGTCCTCGCCCCGGTCCGCGACGGAATCCCCCATCACCACAGGGGAGAAGGACAATGGCGCGACCCATCACGCTCTTCACCGGCCAGTGGGCCGATCTGCCGTTCGACGAGGTCTGTCGGCTCGCCGCCGAGTGGGGCTACGACGGGCTGGAGATCGCCTGCTGGGGCGACCACTTCGAGGTGGACAAGGCGCTCGCCGACGACTCGTACGTGGAGCGCAAGCGGGCCACCCTCGCCAAGCACAACCTCCAGGTGTTCGCCGTCTCCAACCACCTGGTCGGGCAGGCCGTCTGCGACCATCCGATCGACGAGCGGCACCAGGACATCCTGCCGGCCCGCATCTGGGGCGACGGCGAGCCGGAGGGCGTGCGACAGCGTGCCGCCGAGGAGATCAAGGACACCGCGCGGGCGGCGGCCAAGCTCGGCGTGAACACCGTCGTCGGCTTCACCGGCTCGTCCATCTGGCACACGGTGGCGATGTTCCCGCCGGTGCCGCCGGCCATGATCGAGCGCGGCTACCAGGACTTCGCCGACAGGTGGAACCCGATCCTCGACGTGTTCGACGAGGTCGGGGTGCGGTTCGCGCACGAGGTGCACCCCAGCGAGATCGCGTACGACTACTGGACCACGAAGCGCACGCTGGAGGCGATCGGGCACCGGGAGGCGTTCGGGCTCAACTGGGATCCGTCGCACTTCGTCTGGCAGGAGCTGGACCCGGTGAACTTCATCTTCGACTTCGCCGACCGGATCTACCACGTGGACTGCAAGGACGCGAAGGTCCGTACCGGGGACGGGCGACGTGGCCGGCTCTCCTCCCACCTGCCCTGGGCCGACATGCGGCGCGGCTGGGACTTCGTCTCCACCGGCCACGGCGACGTGCCGTGGGAGGACTGCTTCCGGGCGCTGAACGCGATCGGCTACGACGGCCCGATCTCGGTCGAGTGGGAGGACGCCGGCATGGACCGCCTGGTCGGCGCGCCCGAGGCGCTCCAGTTCGTCCGCCGCCTGGCCTTCGACGCCCCGAGCGCCGCCTTCGACGCCGCCTTCAGCACCCGCGACTGACCGCCCCGCCGTCTCCTTGCCCCGCGATCTTGCAGTTGCGGCCCTCCCATAACGGGTGTAACCGACATCCTGTGGGCCGCAACTGCAAGATCGGCGGGGTGGGACGGGGGTGGGGGCGGGCGGGTCAGCGGGCGGCGTAGGCCTGGTCGCTGACCAGGCGGGCTGCGCCGATCAGGGCGGCGGTGTCGCCGAGGTCGGACAGGACGATCGGCAGGCTGCCGGTGGCCAGCGGCGTGGAGCGCCGGTAGACCACGCCCCGGATCTCCGCGAGCAGCACCGGACCGATTCCGGCCGGCGCGCCGCCGATGATCACGATGGCCGGGTTGACGAAGCTGACCAGCCCGACCAGCACCCGCCCGAGCCGGCGGGCGGCGTCGCGGACCAGCGTCTGGGCCGCCGGGTCGCCCGCGGTGGCCGCCGCCGCCACGTCGGCCACGGACAGCGTCCCGGCCGCGGCCAGCCGGTCCGCCAGCGCCGTCGAGCGCCCGGCCCGCGCGGCGGTCACCGCCTCCCGCACCAGTGCGACATCCCCGCAGTACGCCTCGACGCACCCGTTGTTGCCGCAGCCGCAGAGCGGCCCGTCCTCGGTGAGCTGGAAGTGGCCGATGTCGCCGGCGCCGCTGGCCGCGCCCCGGTAGAGCGAGCCGGCGAGCACCAGCCCGCAGCCGATCGCCTCGCCCAGCTTGACATAGAGGAAGTCGTCGAACGGCCGGCCGGTGCCGGCGTGCCGTTCGCCGAGGGCCATCGCGTTGGCGTCGTTGTCCACCTGCACCGGGCAGCCCAGCTCGGCGGCGAGCGTGTCGCGTACCGGGAAGCGGTGCCAGCCGGGCAGCGCCGGCGCGGAGACCGGCGAGCCGTCGCGTACCTCGACCGGCGCGGGCAGCGCCACGCCGACGCCGGTGAGCGACGTCAGTCCCGCCTCGACGCGCAGCTTGCCGAGCAGTTCGACGATGCGCCCGACCACCACGTCCGGGCCGAGCCGGACGTCCACCGGCTCGTCGTGCCGGGCGAGCGGGTTCAACTCGCCGTCGGTGAGCGCGACCCGCAGCGTGCCGTCGCCGACGAGGACCGCGCCGAACCGGACCTGCGCGCCGACGCGCAGCAGCGACGACCGGCGTCCGCCCCGCGACGCGGCCGGCCCGGCGCTCTCCACCAGGCCGAGCGTGGTCAACCGGTCCACCTCGGCGGCGAACCGGGCCCGGGGCAGGCCGAGGAGGTCGGCCAGCTCGACCCGGGAGCGTGGGCCGTCGTCGCGCAGCAGGCGCAGCAGCCGCGCCTGATCCGCCGTCTCCGGTCCGACCATCGGCATGTGGTCACCTCCCCACCGAGAATGTGCCACATCCGTGCCCGCGCACACGGGAGCGGGCCGGTCACCCGGAGGTGACCGGCCCGCTGTCCGCTTGCGTCAGAGCGTGTTGCCGGTGGACGGCTTGCTGCTCGTGCCGGTCGTGGTCGACCCGGTCGAGCTGGTCGAGCCCGTGCCGTTGGCGCTGCGGCTGCCGACCGCGGCCGGCGTGCCGGCGAACGGCTTGTCGGCGTCGGTCATGCCCTGCTTGCCACCGTTGCCGGTGGCGAGCTTCTCGCCGATCTTGGTCTGCCCCAGCTTGTCCTTGCCCTCCGAGTAGAGCCGGGTCGCCTGGGCCTGCGCGACCCCGGCCGCCTCCTGGACGGTCGGGTGGTCGAGCACCTTGCGCCCGCGGACCACCAGCTCCTCGTACTTCTCCCGGCCGGCACGGGCGCCCAGGACGAATCCCGCAGCCAGCCCGCCAAGAAACATGATCTTTCCGCGCATGGCGGCTCCTTCCGTACCTGACGCTCTCGCCGGTTTTCCGCCAGCTCGGCGGAACGACCGTCTCGCGCCTGCGTTCTCTGTCGACGGCTAACTACCCATCCTGCTCTCCGCTCATGCCTCCCTGTGCCGAGATGACGATTTGTCCGTAATCCTGGCGCGTACGCCGGTCCGGTCCTCCTCCGGTAACCCCCTGGCGCACCACCCCCCGATGTCCTGTACTCTTGTCCCCGTCGCACGGAGCGGAGAGATCCGAACCGAGCGGTGCACGGTCCCCTGTAGCTCAATTGGCAGAGCAGCCGGCTGTTAACCGGCAGGTTATTGGTTCGAGTCCAATCGGGGGAGCTTCGCTCCACGTCACGCCCGTCGGCATCGCCGGCGGGCGTTCGTCGTTTCCGGGCCCCCGCACGTGCTCCGGCTGCCCGGTTTCCGCCCCCGGGTCCTCGTTCGCCCGGCAGGATGGTCGGCGTCGACTTAGACTCCCGCTGCGTCGATTGATGCGTCGATTTGAGGGACGGTGGAGATGGCCGCAGGACGCAGCCGCTGGACCGCGACGCTGATCGCGGTGGCGGTCGTGCTCGGCTGGCTGGTCGTCGGCGGCATCGCCGGCCCGTACTCCGGCAAGCTCGGCGAGGTCTCCACCAACGACAACGCCTCCTTCCTGCCGGCCGACGCCGAGGCCACCCGGGCACAGGACCTCGCCGCCGGATTCGTCGACCGGGAGACCACCCCGGCACTCGTGGTCTACGAACGGCCCGGCGGCCTCACCCCGGCCGACCAGCAGCGCATCCAGGCCGACGCGGCCCGCTTCGCCGAGGTGCCGGGCGTGGTCGGCCCGCTGCCGCCGCCGATCGTCAGCCAGGACGAGCAGGCCGCCCAGGTGATCGTGCCGATCGACAGCGCCGAGGGCGAACAGATCCGGTCCGTTGTGGAACGCCTGCGCGACATCGCCGGCCCGGACCGCGACGGGCTCACCGTCGACGTGGCCGGGCCCGCCGGGCTGCTCGGCGACCTGATCGAGGTGTTCGGCGCGATCGACGGGCCGCTGCTGCTGGTCACGCTCACAGTGGTGCTGGTCATCCTGCTCGTCGTCTACCGCAGCCCGGTGCTGTGGATCTTCCCGTTGCTTGCCGCCGGGATGTCGTACTCGCTCGCCGCCGTCTTCGTCTACCTGCTCGCCGACCACGACATCGTCACGCTCAACGGGCAGGCACAGGGCATCCTCACCGTGCTCGTCTTCGGCGCCGGCACCGACTACGCGCTGCTGCTCATCGCCCGCTACCGGGAGGAGCTGCACCGGCACGAGCGCCCCTGGGACGCGATGCGGACCGCCTGGAAGGGCGCCGCCCCGGCCATCATCGCCTCCGGCGCCACAGTCATCGTCAGCCTGCTCTGCCTGCTGCTGTCCAGCCTCAACTCCAACCGGGCGCTCGGCCCGGTCAGCGCCGTCGGCATCGCCGCCACGCTGCTGGTCATGCTCACCTTCCTGCCCGCGCTGCTGGTCCTCGGCGGCCGCTGGGCGTTCTGGCCCCGGCGCCCCCGCCACGACCAGGCCGACCCCCGCGCCGAGCACGGCATCTGGGCGCCGATCGCCGGTTTCGTGGCGCGCCGCGCGCGTACCGTCTGGGTCGTCACCGCCGTCGCGCTGGCCGTGCTCGCGATCGGGGTGACCCAGCTCGGCGCCACCACGCTCGGCCAGTCCCAGCTGTTCACCCAGCGCACCGACTCGGTGGCCGGGCAGGAGGTCATCGACAGGCACTTCCCGGCCGGCACCGGCAGCCCCGCCACCATCTTCACCACCGAGGACACCGCGCGGCAGGTCGCCCAGGTGGCGCAGGGCGTACCGGGCGTGGCCTCGGTGCTGCCGCTCGGCGAGCGGGGCGAGAACGCGCCGCCCGACCCGGACGCGCCCCCGAAGGTGGTCGACGGGCGGGTGCAGCTCGACGTCACGCTCGCCGACCCGCCGGACAGCAACGGCGCCGAACGCACCATCCGCGACCTGCGCGAGGCGGTGCACCGGGTACCCGGCGCCGACGCCGTGGTCGGCGGCTTCACCGCGATCAACGTGGACACCGCCGACGCCTCGGTACGCGACCGCGACGTCATCATCCCGGTGGTGCTGCTGGTCATCGCGATCATCCTGGCGCTGCTGCTGCGTGCCCTGGTCGCACCGGTGCTGCTGATCGCCACGGTGGTGCTGTCGTTCCTGGCCACGCTGGGCCTGTGCGCGCTGCTGTTCCGGTACGTCTTCGACTTCCCCGGCGTCGACCAGTCGTTCCCGCTGTTCGCGTTCGTCTTCCTGGTCGCGCTCGGCATCGACTACAACATCTTCCTGATGAGCCGGGTCCGCGAGGAGTCGGTGCGCCGCGGCACCCGCGCCGGTGTGCTCGCCGGGCTGGCCGTCACCGGTGGCGTGATCACCTCCGCCGGCATCGTGCTCGCCGCCACGTTCTCCGCGCTCGCCGTCCTGCCGCTCGTGGTGCTCGTCGAGCTGGGCGTGGCGGTAGCCGTCGGCGTCCTGCTCGACACCATAGTGGTCCGCTCGCTGCTGGTGCCCGCGCTCGCGTACGACATCGGGCCGAAGGTCTGGTGGCCGGGCCGCTTGTCGCGGTCGCACCGCGAGGGCGACCGGGCCGGGGCGGGGGTGGACCGTGCCTGAGACGGACGTGGTGATCGTCGGCGGCGGCCTGGCCGGTCTCGCCGCCGCCCGGCGGCTGCACCGCGCCGGTGTGCCGTGGCGGCTGCTGGAGGCGGGCGACCGGCTCGGCGGGCGGGTCGCCACCGACCGCGTCGACGGGTTCCTGCTGGACCGGGGCTTCCAGGTGCTCAACACCGCGTACCCGCGGCTCGCCGGCCTGGTCGACGTCGGCGCTCTCGGGATGGGCTGGTTCACCTCCGGCGTGCTGGTGCGCCACGGCGACCGGCTGGAACGCCTGGTCAACCCGCTGCGCGAACCGACCGGGGCACCCGGCACGCTCACCTCGGGCATCGGGTCGCTCACCGACCGGCTGCGGTTCGCCGCGCTCGCCGCCGGCTACGCGACGGTGCCGGTCGGGCGGCTGCTCAGCACGCCCGAGACCAGCGCCGAGAAGGCGCTGCGCCGGGCCGGGCTCTCCGACGCGATCATCGAGGGACTGCTCCGGCCGTTCCTGTCCGGCGTGCTGCTCGACCGCGAGCTGGCCACCTCCAGTCACGTGCTCGCGGTCGTCATGCGCTCCTTCGCCCGGGGCCGGATCGGCCTGCCGGCCGACGGCATGGCGGCGCTGCCCCGGGCGCTCGCCGCGCCGCTGCCCGCCGAACTGATCGAGCTGAACACCCCGGTCACCGAGGTCGCGCCCGGCCGGGTCCGCACCCCGTCCGGCGAGATCACCTGCCGCGCCGTCGTGGTCGCGGTGGACCCGCCCGCGGCGGCCACGCTGCTGCCGGGGCTGCCACGGGTACGCATGCACGCGTACACGACCTACTACCACCGTGCCGACGCGGCGCCGCTGGACGAGCCGATCCTGCTGCTCGACGGCGACCGGCGGGAACTCGTCGCCAACACGGTGGTGGTGAGCCGGGCCGCGCCCACGTACGCGCCGGACGGCCAGCACCTCGTCGCCACCTCGGTGGTCGGCCCGCAGGCCCCGCCCGAACCGGTGATCCGGCGCGAAATGGACCGCCTCTACGGCCGCTCCACCGCCGGCTGGACCCACCTCACCACAGTCACCGTGCCGGACGCGCTGCCGGCCGCACCGCCACCACAGGGCCGGCTGCGCAAGCCGGTGGCGCTGGGCGACGGCCTGTACGTGGCCGGGGACCACCGGGACAGCCCGTCCATCCAGGGCGCGCTCGCCAGCGGGTGGCGAGCGGTCGGCGCCGTCCTCGCGGAGCTGCGGCGCGCGTGAGGCGCCGACGGGTTGCGCGTTGTTATCCTCGCGTTGCCCATCGTGCTGTCGCGGCCGTTGTTTCCGCCCGGTAGGTGGTGGTCCGCGCAGCGATCGGCGGGTTACGATCCGGCGCGGTCACGGGGCGGTAGCTCAGCCGGTTAGAGCAGGGGACTCATAATCCCTCGGTCGCGGGTTCGAACCCCGCCCGCCCCACCAGCGCAAACACTAGATCAGCGATCTTCGCGTGGTGCTACTCGTGGTGCGAGCGCGCTACGGTCGCCCCATGGTGACGGCGAACGGGCGCGCGAAGCGTCAGCGTGGCGAGATTGAGGAACTACCCAGCGGGTCGCTGAGGGTGAAGGTCTACGCGGGCATCGACCCCATTACCAAGAAGCGGCACTACCTGACTGAGACCGTCCCAGCCGGCCCGACCGCTCGCAAGGAAGCCGAGAAGGCGCGTACTCGGTTCCTCGCCCAGGTGGACGACCGGCGGAACCCGCGCACTCGTGCCACCGTCGACCAACTGCTTGACCGGTGGCTTGAAGTCCTCGACGTGGAGGCGTCGACCCGGCAGGGGTACGTCAAGAAGCTAAACAAGCACGTACGGCCTTTGCTCGGCAAGCTGCCGGTGGGCCGGCTGGACGCCGAGACGCTGGAATCCTTCTACGCCGTGCTGCGGAAGTGCCGCGACCACTGTGGAGGCAATCGGAAGGCGATCGAGCACCGGAAGGCAGGGCCGCACGACTGCACCGACAAGTGTCGGCCGCACGAGTGCAAGCCGCTCGCGCCGGCGTCGATCCGGCAGATTCACTGGATCCTGTCCGGTGCGCTGAACCGGGCCGTCCGGTGGCGGTGGATCGCCATCAACCCGGCAGATCAAGCGGAGAAGCCGGGGATGCCTCAGCCCAACCCGCACCCACCAACGGCGCCCGAAGCCGCCCGACTGGTCACTCAGGCGTGGAAGGACCCCGACTGGGGCGCGTTCGTGTGGGTGGCCATGACTACGGGGGCGCGGCGGAGTGAGCTGTGCGCCCTGCGGTGGTCCGCGGTCGACCTGGACGCGGCCGTGCTGACCCTGCGGGGCGCGCTGTACGTGGACGACGCGGGGAAGCTGCGGGAGAAGGACACGAAGACGCACCAGCAGCGGCGCGTGGCCCTGGACGCGGAGACGGTAGAGGTGTTGCGCGACCAGCTGGTGCGCTGCGAGGCCCGTGCATCGGCCCTCGGCTTGTCACTGCCTATGGACGGCTTCGTGTTCTCTCCCGGCCCAGACGGCAGCACTCCGCTCGTACCGGATACGGCCACCCAGCGATTTAGCCGGATGGCCGCGAGACTCGGCATCACTACGAACCTTCATGCCTTGCGGCACTACTCGGCAACGGAATTGATCGCATCCGGCGTTGATGTCCGGACCGTGGCCGGACGCCTGGGTCATGGCGGCGGGGGAGCCACGACCCTCCGTGTATATGCCGCCTGGCTATCAGAGTCCGATCAGCGTGCCGCTGCCACACTGGCTGCAAGGATGCCCGCTCGTCCTTCAGCTTTGAAGTCGGATTCAGCCGGTTAGGGAGATACGCCGGCTGTAGACCAGTCAACTAGCAGGTTGTTAATCACTTCTGACGACGGAACCCCCACTACATCGGCAAAAAATTCACTCACACCGACCTCTAACGCGACTCCTTTAACCGGATTCACAACAGCGAGCGCGTCTGGAATGCGTTGATGGGCGGCAAAGTACAACACTACATACGCCACCATCTGGCGAAGATCCACCGAGCGGAATGGTCGGTTCACCGCCTTCACTTCTACCAATGTCTTGATCGGCATCCCTGAGGAGTGGTCGTTCGCAATGAGATCAGGTAAGCCCCCTGAGATCCACCCACAACCGGGAAGGCTTGGCTCTACCTCGATCGAAGTATAGGTGTGCGTGAGGGTGCAGTAGTTGTTGAGGCGCTGCGCCAGCATCAGCGCAAACTCGATCTCATCCTGATCGAGTTGATCGCCCAGATCCACTTGGTTGGCTACTTGAGTGAGCCGGCTCGTGGCCCTCTCGATTGCCCGCCGCAAGTTGGGCTTATCGCCGCGTTGGTGATCCGCCCACAAGTAGAACCCTGTCTCAGATACGAGGGCGTGTCTCCTCGGCCGATGTGCCCATTCGACCGGAGGAGCGAAGCGTCTTGGGCCAGCATTGGAAATTCTGACGAAGTGTTCCAAGCGGGGCAGTATTGCATTCCAGTATGAGCTACTTGTGGTGGCAAACCTTTCAGCCGTAGGCATCAGAATGGAAGATCCTTGCGGTTGGCCTTCACGCGTTCCTCCATCCACTTTTTGGCAATGTCATCGAATCCGGAAATGCCCCGGTTGATGCTCTGTCGCCAGTGTCGTCCCTCGTCGCCAAGCGAGAATGAGGCCAGGAGAATCGCGCGCTGCACCCACGGATGCAGGTTCCTCCATTGCTTCCGCTTGTCCGACAGCCAGTAGTCCGCCTTCCAGCCGTGCATAAGATACACGATATCGCGCTGAATGAAAGGCGGTGCCGATTCAAATATACTTGCTGCGAGTGGGACATTTTCCTCGGAATGATCGTGCTTGAGAATGCGGAGCGCGTAGGCAAGGTTGACAGGAACCATGACCCAGTATTCTTCAGCCTGAATCCTTCGGCGGATCTCTGCCGGGAGCTTCTTTGCAAGCGCTGGAGAAACATTCGGAAGCACCTCCTCCAAGACGCGAAGCACAACTGGAAGTGCCGGAGCTAACACGTCTAGGTTCGCCACAAGCATTTCTGCGGCGGCGTCGCGCACCTCTACGTCGAAGAGCTTGATGATTCGTGCCAGCTTCTTAACTACCGGTGAGTTGACGCGGCTCTTGGCGACCTCGGCGGTCAGCATACCGATAATATCGAACTGCTCGACGTCGTGCCTCAGGCGCTCGTAATCCTCATCTCGGGTATCCGAGTAGGGATCGAAACGCAGGGACAGTTTAAGTAGCCGTCTTTCGTCGCGCTCTTGAGGACTCAGTTCGTCCGAGTCCTCGGGCAGGAGTAGCGGAGACCTGACGAAGTCCTTGGTGGAGAGAACCCGGGTCTTATGTCTTTGCAGGCTTAGGCCTTCGTTCCGTAGTAGAGCCTCGGTCAAAAATACCAGAGACCTGAAAGCGTCTTCTCGGGTGTCTGCAAATAGCCGATAGTCGTCGGCGTAACGGCAGAACCTAATACCCCTCGAAACAAGCAGTCGGTCGACGCGGTTCAGGAGGAGTTCTGAGAATATCCGGGCCGCCTGTCCGCCTACGGGCAAGCCATAGGATACGCCGCCGGAGAATCCTGTCAGGAGCTTGATTACCTTACTTGGAACGTCGCCCACTTCTCCAAGAAGATTGAGAGAGTTCTGCAAGCGGTGGTGGTAGATCCTGCCGTAAAAGTCTGCGATATCGCAGATCGCTATGTAGTTATAGTCCTGGGCGATCCTCTGGCTTGCCTCCGAGAAACTATTCCAGGATCCAATCTCAAAGATTGAGGACGTCTCGCGGTTGATGTTCAGGCGGTATGAAAAAACGGCCTGCTGGGAGGGCGGAATTCTTGCTGCTTCTATCTCTGGGGATATCCTCAGGGCCAAGCCGAGCATGTAGGCATTCCAGATCGGGTCTATCTGGGATACGTACCGGAATCCTTCGTAGGTAATTAGCGAAAGCGCGCCCTCGATATATGGTGGATGCGAATCAAGGGCCGACGTCAAGTCGGCATCGATCTTTTTGAGGAGAGCGACAGTCTCATCTTTGCGGTCGTGAAAGATGATGTTTTCTGGTGCGAAAGGGAAGACATCCGTATCTCCCCAGCGCGAGATGTGGCTTACTGCAAGGGTGAACGATTCCTCTAGTCCGAGCAAAGTAGGGTCCACTTCGGGTGAGGGGTCGAAGCTAAGCATGGGATTTTCCCGAAGTTGGTAGTGGAAGGCAACCCCGGGGGAGCTACCGGGCCTTAATGCCAAATTGCCTAAAAGACTTAAACTGCTCAAAACACTAGTCGTGTCGACGGTGCACGTCCGGGGCGCTTCGACCTTCGGCTGGCGTAGGCTCGTGCGGGTGACGAACTTGGAAGCTGCCGCTGAGCTAGCTCACGATCTGCTCGCTGACGCGCTGCCGCGTCGCTGGGTACATGTTCAGAAGGTGGCTGACAAGGCAACAGAGGCTTCTTCTGTACTGGCTGCGCCTGATCGACCGATCCTCGTTGCTGCTGCCTGGCTGCACGACATCGGATACGCACCCGGCGTTCAGTTTTCCGGGCTGCATGCCCTAGATGGGGCTAGGTGGCTGCGCCGGGCGGGCTGGGACGAGCGAGTAGCGGGCCTCGTCGCTTATCACTCTTGCGCAGCTTTCGAGGCTGAAGAGCGACAGCTTGCCGGGCAGTTGCGTGCAGAGTTTCGGAACGAAGAGTCTGATGTCACCGACGCGCTGTGGTACGCCGACATGACGACTGGCCCTGATGGTCAGGACTTCGGAATTATGGAGCGACTGGCGGAGATTCGATCTCGTTACGGACCGGATGACGTGGTTACCCGCTTCTGGTCGCGGGCGCAGCCTGAGATTGTGGCTGCTGTGCGACGAATGGAGCGGCGACTCGCGGCACGTGAGGCCTAGCCGATGTAGGGCTCTTGTCGATTCTCGTACCCATGTTCGATGCGAAGCCGCATGGATTGATGGATCGGCAAGGAGTTTAGGTCTTCGCGCCTGACCCAGCGGACTTCAGATGACTCGCTGCTTGTTGAAGGCTCGCCGCCGACGGGGCGCGCGCGGAAGCAGATAGAGAACTGCTGACGCACTTCCCCATCGCTGTAGGCCATGACGTGCCTTGGGTCGGTGTAGATGCCGACAATGCCCGTGACTTCCACGTCAATCCCTGACTCTTCCTTGGTTTCGCGTACCGCAGTCTCTGCGATGTACTCACCGAAATCTTGGGCGCCGCCGGGAATGGCCCAAAGGCCGTTGTCGGTTCGCCGGATGAGTAGCACTCGGTCCTGTGCGTCGAGGACGAACACGGTCACCGCAACGACGATGCTGTTCGCCTTCGGTGCCTGGGGGTCGTCGTAATACTCCGTCCTGGCCATGTCGTTAGCTTGCCACCGTCGGCTGCCACACCGGCGATGAGGACTCCCACACCCGATCGAAGCTGTCTGCGTACGTGTCGAACAGGTCGCCACCGGCAAGCCTTCGTAGGTGCATGACGGGCGTGTGTGCGGCCGGGAAGCCGAAGACGTGCGAGTTGACGAGCATCTCGTCATCGAACCGGAAGATGGAGTTGTAGAGCGTCGTCCGGTGGAAGTGCACGTTCACGCCCTGGACGTCGCGCAGCCGCTGGTAGAAGGTGAGCACGTTGCGGACCTTGCCGGCCATCGCGTCGCCGATGCCTTCGTCCGCCCCACGTTGCGCGACCTCGGGACTGTCTGGGTCGCCAAGCAGGACTTCAACCCGCGTACCGACGGCTGCCTTCGCCTTGAGCGTGGCCACCAGCTGCGGTTGCTGTTCGGGCAGGAACAGTCCCGCGTAGACCAGGATGCCGACCCGCTCCTGTGCCTGCGAGATCAGCCGTCGCCAGAGGGCGTCCGGCACGGCTGCCCGTCGCGGGTAGACCTGGACCACCTCGGACTGTGCTACGCGGTTGGCGCGCTCCTGCGGCATGGCGTCCGGCCATAGGTACGACTCACTCTCCTTGACCAGCGCGGCGATCGCATGCCGGTAGCGCGGATACGGTGCCCGCCCCTGCGTGATCCAGCGTTCCACCGTCTTCGGGTCCACTCCCACCTGCTCGGCTACGGCCGATGGCGTGAAGCCGTTGCGGAGCATCGCGTCACGTAGCCGGTCGTTCGGCATGGTCGCCTCCAAGGCACGTCTAGGGACGACTTGAAAGTAGCAAGGACGTCCCTAGCCGTCCAGTGTGGTGGTGAAGGCGTCACCCCTCGTGGCCGGAACCTATGTGCACCCCGGTCATTGAGGCGGAAGGACACCGATGAAGACCGATCGACCTGCTGGCCACCCCCAGCGGTTCTACACCGTCGCCGAAGCAGCGCAGCTGCTGCGTACCTGCGACATGACGCTGTACCGGTCGATCCGCGTGGGCGAGTTCCCGGCCATCCGCATTCGCGGCCGGTACGTCGTTCCCGCGAAGGCCATCGACGCGATGGAGGCGGGTGCCCTGGCGAACGGCCTGGTCGACGCCGCCGACTACACCACCCGGAGCGTGGCGTGATGACGACCTTCGACTACGAGCCGAACGCCGCTGACCTCGCCGAGATCGAGCAGGAGTTTCCGCTGATCGAGGCTGAGGTTCTGTTGCTCGACGCGCAGATTGTCGTGCTGACGAGTGACGCCGGTCCGACCGAGTTGGACTGGCAGCGGCTTCGCCGGGCGCAGCGCCGGGTGCTGCGGGAAGCGCGGGCTCTGCTCGCCGTTCGCTCGGCCGCCGGCCGGGCCGCGTAGTCGGTGGCCCCCGTGAGCCGTCGATTCCCGATCCCCCGCTCCGCTGATGACCCCCGCTTCACCTTCGCTCTGGCACTGGACGTAGCCCAGGTGCTCACCGCGCACGGCTACCCGTCGATGACCGAGCCATACGACGGGCGCGGCGCGGACCTGCTGGCCCTGCAACAAGCCCTGTTCTCACTCAACTACGGCACTGACGTATCGGAGGGACACCCGTCATGACCGCCCCCACGCTCTCGGCCTTCCCTCGGCCGGTCGAAGACCTGATCCCCGCCGCCCGCGACCTGGCCGACCAACTCGGCCAGATCCCGTCACGTAACCGCATCAAGAAGGAACTGCGGGTGGGCGGTCCGAAGGCAGACGCGATCCTCGCCGCCCTCACCCGCACCGACACCCCACCGACCACCGAGCCCACCACCGACCCGGCCGACATCACCCCGGACCCGATCGCCGATCCCGCCCCGGCGCTGGACCTGCTGCCGGTCGGCGACGACACCCCGCCCGTTGTGTTGGCGCAGGCAGCACCCGTCGCAGACCTGGGCACCAACATCGCCACCGAGGCGATCTCGACCGACTCGACGGGCAACCGGCGGGCGGTGGCGTGGCCGGTGGTGCTGCTCGCCTTGCCGGCATTCGTCGCGATCTGGTCCGGGTGGGTCGGACTCGGCGGACTCACCGGATTCGGCCAGGTCCACCCGCTGCCGGGCATCTGGGACAGCTTCTCCATCAACTCGGCCATCACCCTGCCGATCGGCGTCGAGACCTACGGCGCGTACGCGCTCTACGTCTGGCTGTCCGGCCGGGTGCCAGACCTGGCCCGCCGCTTCGCCAAGTGGTCCGCCATCGCGTCACTGCTGGTCGGCGCACTCGGCCAGGTCGCCTATCACCTGCTCGTCGCGGCCGGAGTCACGTCGGCTCCGTGGTGGATCACCACCGCCGTCGCCTGCCTGCCGGTGGCGGTGCTCGGCATGGGCGCCGCCCTCGCACACCTCGTCCGCACGCACGACTAGTCCCGCCCGGCGGCGCGGCCTCTCGGCCTAGGAACCAGTGCCGCGCCGCCGGTCCCCCTACTGATCCGTAGACCCATGGAGGAACACCCATCATGACGTCCCCCGAAGACGGCGACCGTTTCGACTGGCGGGCCGCCGAGCGCGACCTCACCGAGGATGCCCCCGACACCAACGTGGTCGACCTGGACGCCGCCCGCACCGCCCGCAGCAACACCGACTCCGACGCCGGTGGGCCGGTGCTGGTCGACTCGCCGGCCGCGCAGCGCGCGCCGCGGTTCACCCTCGACGGCGTACGCGCCGGTCAGCGTCGCCCGATTCTGCCGGCCTGGCTGCGCTCGCGCACTGAGCTGCGCGACACGATGCGCTGGGCGGTGGGGCATCTCCTGCACACCACCGCCTACCACGCCACCCGCCTGCCCAAGTACGCCGGCAAGCTCGCCTTCCGGTCCCCTGCCGGGGCGTGGCGCATGCTGTCCGGGGCAACCCGGTGGTTGTTCGACTGGGAAGGCGAGCCGGTCCGGCAGGCCACGGTGCGGCGGGAGAGCGCCGAGGACTACCTCAAGCTGTCCCGCCAGCGTGACCGCAGGGTGCGGTGGCGCGGCATCGTCGCCACCTTCACCCTGGCCGTCGCCCTGGCCGGTGGCGTGGCGGTCGCCCTGGCCCCGGAGTGGGCGCGGTGGGCCGTGCTGGCGCTGCTGGTGACGCTGTGCGGGATGGTCGGTCAGCCGGCCGACAAGCCGCTACTCGACACCGCTGTGGTCGTGCCCCGCGTAGCCCGGCTCACCTCCGATGTGGTGGTCCGCGCCCTGGCCGTGCTCGGCATCTCCGGCATCAGCCAGGCCATCGCCAAGCAGGGCAACCGCGCTATCGCGTTCACTGCTCCGATCACCCGCGACGGGCCGGGATGGCGGGCCGACATCGACCTGCCACCCGGTGTGACCGCTGGGGACGTGATCGAGCGCCGGGACCGGCTCGCCGCCGGCCTCACCCGCCCGCTGGGCTGTGTGTGGCCGGAGGGACAGCCGGAGGTGCATCCCGGCCGGTTGCTGCTGTGGGTGGGCGATCAGGACATGGCCGCCGCGAAGCCGGCCGCGTGGCCGCTGCTCAAGGCGTCGGGCGGTTTCGACCTCGCCAAGCCGGTGCCGTTCGGCACCGACCCGCGCGGCCGGATCATCTCCTTCGACCTGCCGTACACGAACCTGCTGATCGGGTCGATTCCCGGCTACGGCAAGACCGCCGCAACGCAGGTGCCGATGCTCGCCGCAGCCCTGGACCCGTACGCGGAGTTGTGGTGCTTCGACTTCAAGGGCACCGGCGGACTCGACCCCTTGGAGAAGGTGTCCGCCCGGTACGCGTCGGGGCAGGACGACGACACCGCCGAAGAGGGCCTGTTGGCGTTGCGGGAGCTGCGCAAGGAGTGCCAGCGCCGTGCCGCCGTCATCAAGGGCCTACCGAAGGCGGTGTGCCCGGACAACAAGGTCACCCCGGAACTGGCCCGCCGCCGCAAGCTCGGCCTGCACTGGCTCGTGGTCGCCCTGGACGAGGTGCAGGAACTGTTCAGCCACCCGGAGTTCGGCAAGGAAGCCGGCGAGCTGGCCGAGAAGGTCATCAAGCTCGGCCGCGCCCTGGGCGTCATCCTGGTCGTGGCCACGCAGCGGCCGGACGCCAAGAGCCTGCCCACGGGCGTGAGCGCGAACGCGGGCACGCGGTTCTGTCTGCGGGTTATGGGCCAGATCGAGAACGACATGATCCTGGGCACCTCGGCCTACAAGAACGGCATCCGGGCGACGATGTTCGCCAAGAAGGACAAGGGCGTCGGCTACCTCGTCGGCGCGGCCGACGACGCCCAGATCGTTCGCACCTTCTACGTCGATGGCCCGACCGCCGAGAAGATCACCGACCGGGCGCGCGCCCTGCGGGAAGCCGCCGGCACCCTGACCGGCCACGCCATTGGCCAGGCCACGCCGACCCCGGCGGCCCGGCGAGACACCCTGCTCGACGACATCCTCACCGTCGTCCCGGCGACCGAGGCGAAGGTGTGGGCCGAGACGCTGACCGAGCGCCTGGCCGAGCTGAACCCCGATGCGTACGGGGACCTGACCCGCGATCAGCTCACGGCCGCGCTCAAGCCCCACGGGATCACCACGGGGCAGGTGTGGGGCACCGACCCGGCCACCGGCAAGGGCGCCAACCGGCGCGGCATCGACCGCGCCGACATCACCGACGCGGTAGCGGAGCGTAACAAGCGGCGCGGCGACAAAGCCGCCTAACCCGGACAGCGTGTGGGTGCTAGGTCTAGCGGCAGCCCCCGCTAGACCTAGCACCCCCGCTAGCACCCCATCCCAATCCTGGCCAGCGCCCTAGCTACTAGCGGCGGCGGCTGTTTGCGCCCTCAGAACGGCCTGTGGAGGCATTCCGTGACCACCATCGCCCTGCTCGCTAGCCTTCTTCCTCTCAGTTACGCAGCGTGGTACCTGATCCTGTGCGTGGTGTCCCCCTGGGGCCGCTGCCGCCGATGCCACGGCCGCCGCTACCACCGCACCGCCATCGGCACCCGACGCGACTGCCGCCGCTGCGACGGCACCGGCCGCCGCGTCCGTATCGGCCGCCGCCTCGCCGAGTACATCCGCGCCGAGTACCGGGCCGGCAACCAGTGAACCGCCGCACCGGCACCGCTCAGCACACCGGGTGGTGCGCCCAGGATCACCGCTGCAACCTCGCCGAGCACCGCTCGGCAGAGATCATGGTCGACCTGCCCGGCCACGCACGGGCCGTCCTCGTCCGCGTCCGCGCCAACGACGGCCGCGAGCACGCCGAGATCCGCGTACGCGTCGCCCTGGCCGACGTCGACCCGGCCGCCCGCCGCCAGCTCGGCACCCTCCTCGCCGGCCTGCGCGACCTGATGACCCGCGCCGCCGCGATCCGCCGGCCGCGACCCGGCCGCCCCGCCGCCTGACTTTCCCTCCCCGACTCACGACAGGAGCACGCCATCGTGACCCGACCACCCGCGCACGACCACGCCGCCGAACAGGCCATCATCGGCGCAGCGCTACTCAACCCGTCCGTCGTCGCCGACCTCGCCCCGACGCTCGCCCCGGCCGACTTCCACCGGCCGGCGCACGGCCGGCTGTGGGAAACGCTCTGCGCGATGCACGCCACCGGCGAACCCGTCGACCCGATCGCCCTGGCCGCCCGACTCGCCGCAACCGGCGACCTCGCCAAGGTCGGCGGTGCCCCCTACCTACACACCCTCATCGCCGCCGTCCCCACCACCGCGAACGCCGGCCACTACGCCCGAATCGTGGCCGATCACGCCCGCCGCCGCCAGGTCGCCGACCTCGGTGCCTACTTCGCCGAGAAAGCCGACCAAGGTGCAGACGTCACCGACATCCTCGCCACCGGCCGCGCCATGCTCGACCACGCCGTCACCGGCACCCAGTGGACACCGCTGGTCCCGCTCGGCGACCGCCGACACCTCCCCGAATTCCCGGCCTACGTGCTGCCCGAATGGGTCGCCGAGCACGTCTACGCCGTCGCCGAGTTCACCCAAACCCCCGTCGACCTCGCCGGCTGCATCGCCCTGGCCGCCCTCTCGACCGCCGCCGGAGGCCGCGCCGAAGTGGAGGTGCGCGGTTCCTGGCGCGAACCGACGAACCTGTTCACCGTCGTCGTCCTACCGCCCGGCTCCCGCAAGTCGGCCGTGTTCGCCGCCATGACCGGGCCGCTGCTCGCTGCGGAGAAGGTCCTTGTCGAGCGCACCAAACCGGCGATCGTAGAAGCCGAACTTGCCGCCCGCGTCGCCGGGAAGACGGCCGAGAAAGCCGCCATCGCCGCCGCGAACGCCGACACGGCGGGCCGAGACACCCTGCTTGCCGAAGCGACCGCTGCCGCGATGAACGCCGACGCCGTCACCGTCCCTGTCCTACCCCAGTTGGTCGCCGACGACGTCACCAGCGAGGAAGCCGCATCCCTGCTCGCCGAGCAGGGCGGACGCCTCGCCGTGCTCTCCCCCGAAGGCGGAATCTTCGCCACCATCGCCGGCCGCTACTCCGGCACCCCCAACCTGGAGGTGTTCCTCAAAGGCCACGCCGGAGACATGCTGCGCGTCAACCGCCGCTCCCGCGCCCCCGAACACGTCGAACACCCCGCGCTCACCCTCGGCCTGGCCGTACAACCCGACGTGCTACGCGACATCGCCGACATGCCAGGCTTCCGAGGCAAAGGACTCCTGGCCCGAATTCTGTTCAGCCTGCCCGAAAACACCGTCGGCCGCCGGAAGATCGGTGCCGACCCGGTACCCGAACCCATCGCCACCGCCTACGCCGCCAACCTCGGTGCCCTCGTCGCCAGCCTCGCCGAATGGACCGACCCGGCAGTGCTGCCGCTCACCCCCGAAGCCAACAATCGGGTGTTGGACATCGAACGGGCCGTTGAGCCACGTCTCGCACCCGGCGGGGCGTGGGGACACGTCGTGGACTGGGGCAGCAAATACACCGGCGCAGTGGTCCGCATCGCCGGGCTGATCCACCTCGCCGAACACCTCCGCGACGGCTGGGGCAAGCCGGTCACCGCCGAGACGGTCGAACGGGCCGCACTGCTCGGCGAATACTTCGCCGCCCACGCCCTAGCCGCCTTCGACGACATGGGCGCCGACAAGAGCACCCGCTACGCCCGGCTCGTACTCGCCTGGATCGAACGCACCGGCTCCACCACCTTCACCAAGAAGGAGCTCTACCGCGCCGTCCGCAGCCAGATCCCCACCGCCGCCGACCTCGACCCCGTGCTATCCCTACTGGAAATCCACGGGTACCTGCGCCAACTCGACCCACCGGCCCGCACTGGTGCCGGACGCCCACCGTCGCCCGCGTTCCTTGTCCACCCCGACGTACACGAGACCACCGGCACCGTTCACGCCCTACCCGCAACGGCAGGCCGCAGAACCGCGTAACCCGCTGGCCTAAATGGCCGCAATGGCAGAAACCCCGACCAGCCGGGGTTTCTGCCATTCTCGCCATTTGGGCCAGCAGACTACGCGTCGCGTTCTGCCTGCATCCGGTCGCGCCAGTAGTCTTCGGTCGCAGGGGTGAAGCCCGGTTCGCACAAGGTATCGATCGACACCCCGGTGTCCCCGTGGACCAGGGTGTCGGAGTCCCACGCCAGTGCCACGTCATCGAGTCCCCGGTGGCGGACTAACCAGTCATAGTTGCGCAGGGCGAGGTACGTCTCTACGTTCATGGTCGCGAGGGTAACGAAGCGAAGCGCCGCTGTCGCTTTCGGTACTGGCTGCGACTCCGGCCCGCCCGACGGATAGTGATCAAGCAACGGAGCGTGACCGGCTGGGCGATCTGGGGCGACTCGCCGTGGTAGCTGCCAACGATCCATTCGTGGTGCGTCGTGTGGTGCGAAGTGCGGTCAGTCGAAGTTGATTCGGTCAACCAGAGTCACGGCGACTGCAACCAGAGTCGCAGCCAGGGGAGTGGGTCGCAATCGTGGGTGCCACTCATAATCCCTCGGTCGCGGGTTCGAACCCCGCCCGCCCCACCAGTTGTTCTCCCTGGTCAACCATGCTGCCGGCGACCCGGATCGATCGCGTCGAGGTCCGGTCCGACGCTCTGAGTGCTGCCGGGCACCCGGGACCTGACGTGCGGCTGCACCGCCTTGGAGGGGACTTCTGCCGTCGCCGCCGGCCAGGCAGGGGGAACCATCGGGCAGGTCCAGGTCCCTTAATTAGGTATGGGCTTGCTTCGCAGAGCGGAACCCGCCGGCTACGAGGACTTCGTCGCCAGCCGGTACCGCGAGATCGTTCGCTTCGGCGCGCTGCTGACCGGTGACGGCCGGCTGGGCGAAGACCTCGCCCAGGAGGGTCTGATCGCGGCCTATCGGTCGTGGCATCGGTTGGGCGTGCCGGAGGGGCGGCCGGAGGCGTACGTGCGGCAGGTGATGGTCCGTACCGCGATGCGGGCCAGGCGTCGGCGTTGGCGCGACGAGGTACCGACCGGGGAGCTGCCGGATGCGTCCCGTGGCGGGTTCGCGGATCAGTCGGATCTCAGCGTGCAGGTGCTCGCCAGTCTGCGGCGGTTGCCCGCCGATCAGAGGGTGGTGCTGGTGTTGCGGTTCTGGGCCGATGCCTCCGAGGCCGAGGTGGCGCAGACCCTCGGCGTTGCGGTGGGAACGGTCAAGAGCCGCACGTCCCGTGCCCTGGCGGCGTTGCGCGCCAGCGGTCTGTTCGTCGAATCTTTCAAGGAGACGCCGTGAATCCCACCCACGTCAGCGAACTGCTCGACCGTGCGGCCGCCTCCGTGACGCCGTCCGAGACCGATCCCGCCTCCCGGCTGGTCAGCCTCGGACGGCGTAGCGTGCGGCGCCGTCGCCGTGCCTTCGGAACTGCCGGCTCCGTCGCCGTCGCGGCGGCCGTCGCGGCCGTCGTGGCCCTGCCCCAGGTGAGTGCGCCCCCGGACCGGTCTGAGGCCGCCGGGACCACGGTGAGTCTGGGTGGCCTGTCGGTCGCCGTTCCGGAGGGCTGGCGGACGAGCGAGGTCACAACCTTCGACCCCTGCACCGCCGAGCCGCACACCGTCTACCTCGCCGCGCAGTGGGATCCACGGGCCACGCGACCGACGTCTGGCCCGCCCGGGGCCGCACCCTTCAGGTGCAAGTCAGATGGTCAGGCGTGGATGGCTGTCGTGCAGAAGGGCGTCGCCGCGCCCGTCAGCCCGAACCGGCTGGTGGTCAAGGACGGGCAGCTGCTCCTAGTCGAGCAGCGTGACCAGTACATGATCCCGTCCATGTGGACCTACCGCGCTTTCACCGACGAGATTCAGGCGACGACGGCCTTCATCTCCGGGGACGAGAAGGGCCGCGAGCAGCTGCTCAAGCGCGTCACCTGGCCCGCCGGCCCGGCGGCCCCGGCCTCCGGCGGCCTGGTGTTGCCCGACCGTATCGCCAGCGCCACCACCGACGTGCCGCCCACCAACGGCATGGTCGTCGCGACGGACGCCAAGACGCTGACCCAGATCCGGACAGCCCTCGCCGAGCTGCGCGACCCCGTGCCCGCCGGCGAGGAGTGCACACTGCAGAAGCCCGGTGCGGTTGGAATCAGCCTCGGCGAAGTCACCGTGATGCTGGGTGACGCGACATGCCCGCAGGCGATCTCGACCGGCGGCGGTCGCGTCCGGGTCCCGGCCGGGCTGGGCAAGGATCTGCTCGACCTCATTGTGGCGAGCGACCGCGCCGCGACCGAGCGTGCCACCACCAAGGATTGACCGAACCCGTCGCGCCGACCGATTGCAGACCGAGGCACGGACTGGATCCGATTGCCTCCGGCGGAGATCTTCGACAGAGATGGGCTTGAGGGGGAGGGGCGGCACATGCCAGACGAGGTATTCCCCAGCGATCTCTCCGGCCACTTCTGGGCAACGCTCGAACACCGGCCCGAACTCGATCGATGGCGCTTCGAGATCCTCGACTACCAGAACAGTGTCCTACTCAGTGGCCTGGCCTGTAGCGAGCGGCAGGCCGCAGCCATCGTCAAGGCATGGGAGGAGGTGATCGCAACATCGCCCGACGACGAGGACCCCAGCATGGATTGGGCTGATGACCCGGAGAAGCATTTCCGCTGCTAGGAGTCCATCCGGGCAGGTCGCCGGGCCGCCGATCTTGACCTCGTCATCCCTCGGTCACGGGTTCGAACCCCGCCCTCTACCATCCGTCTACCAGTTCAGCGGGCCGGCGAGCCTCCAGCCCGGTGGGTACTTGGCTACCCGGCCTCCGTATCGCGCCGGCATGGACATCGCGGATGCGCGGTGGCGACCAGGGCGTCCGCGCGGCTTTGGTCAGTCGTCCAACTCCGCGCCCAGGAGCCACCCAGGGCGGTCGCTTCATCGAGCGCGTGCAGCCCAAGGCTCCGTAGCTCTGCCGGCAGCGGTTTCGGAAGCCACTCCGTCACTTCCTGCTCTGCGTCGACGGATCGTCGCCGGAGACGTTGACGGCCAGGACGGCTGCGGCCGCGATGACCTCGGTGTCCCAGAGATCGCGAGGCCACCTGGACAGCGGAAAGGCGGCGAATCGGAGAAGCGGGATACCACCACGAGACGGGCTTGCGGCGTCAACTCCTCAAGCGAGTCCAGGAAGTCCGCGGCCCCGTCGCTCTCGAACGAACCCTCGCCCCACAACACTGCTAGACCAGGGCAGTTGCGTCGGCTGGCTTGCCCGTCGCCGTCACGGACCAGCGTGATCCCGCCCGCCCCACCCTGCTCAGCCGAGCTACCAGTACCTGCCGCAGGTCGGCTCGAGCTTGTCGACCGCGCTCTCCAGGTCGCCCGTGTCGCTCGCCACCTTCACGATCGCTTCCGCATATTCGAGCTTGGGCTTGATCGAGCGGACCTCGACGTCCTTCCGGCCTGCGGCCATGGTGAGCACCTGGAACTTCTTCCCCAGCGTGCGGTCGGTCTGCTCGCCGGCCACCCTGTTCGCCACCGCCTCGAGGTTGACCAATCGGGTGGACGCCTCCGCCCGGGCGTTGACGAGCTCGGCCTCCACTGTCGAACTGGAGGCGACCCCGACCAGGATGATCAGGCCGGCGATGGCCTTCTCCAACGGTCCCTTGACGGCGGTGCAGGCCGCCTTGTTGCTGGCGGTGGCCACTTGCGTGGCCTTCTTGGTCGTGGTCGGAGCTGCGGGGGCCGTCGAGGATCGCGGGCTGCCCGAGGACCGGGGGGTCGGCGAGGTTTCGGGTGCACGGGTCGGTGTGGCCGTCGGCGTCGTGGGCGTGGGGACGGGCGATGCCGTGGCGCTGGGTGACTCCGTGGAAGCGCTCGCCGCCACGGCGGTGGGCGTGCCCGGCATCTCGTCGGCGCGGCCACACGCCGAGGCGGTGAGCAGCATCGCAGCCACCGCTGCATAGAGCCCTAACCGTCGTACCGTCACGTCGTATCCCGTCTCGCGATCTTGCGGAAGCGTGACGATACATGGCGGACGCAGTGGTGACCATCAACCGGCTGGACCGGCCGCCCGAGGCAATCACTTGCCGACGAATGGCTGGGGAGCGCTACGAGAGGTCGCTTCGCTGTAGCAGTACGCCGTCCGTCCCGGTCAGTCGGCTGCGGTGCGAGTGGAACTCGGCCAGCCGGGCCGCTGAACCGCCCCGCTGCATGTCCATCTTGTCGGCCTTCGGGAGCACCGACCCTTGAAGTCAAAACCGTCGACGCCGGACCGCTTTGCCGCTTCGGCGATCGGGCGCATCGTCGCCGGTTCGCCGTGGGTGCCGAACCTGGCGTACGAGCGGTGGTAGAAGACGAGTGGTTCTCCGGCGCTCAGGGCTTGGGCGCGACCTCGACGATGCTGCTGCCACTGGTGGTCGTGTTGCCTTCGCCGATCACTGAGGTCGTCAGGTCGTAGAAGCCCGGCTGGGCGTCGGGGCCGATCACGATCGTGCTGACGGGGCGTTCCCCGGGTGTGCCGGTCGGCCGGACCGGTGCGGCCGTGAAGGTGACCAGCCCGGGGACCGCCGTAGCGGCCTTGAGGTCGTCCACCGTGCCGAACGGACCCGTCAGCCGCGCGGCCAACTCGACCTGCGGCGAGGTGGAGCCCGGCTCGTCCGGGGACTCGACAGTCCACCGCACGGTAAGGGCCTGGCCCGGCTGGTACGGCTTGTCGACGTCCAGGTCCTCGCAGCAGGCGTACGTCGGCGGCGGCGCCGGCACCACCTCGGACGGTTCGGTGCCGCAGGCTGCCAGCAGCGGAACGGCGAGGCAGCCGAGGAGGCGGAGGCGCGGCGAGTTCATGCGCAGGATCGTAGGCGTGGCTCGCCGCTCCCGGGGGCCTGCGAAGAAATGCACAGCGGCCTATGGTTGCCGCGTGAACAGACGCCTGTGGGCGGTGTCGGCACTGGCCGCGACCGCGCTGCTCGCCGTACCGGTGACGGTCCTCGGCGTGCACGTGACCCACCCGCGGGACGAGAGCGGATACCTGGCACACCTCAAGCAGTACGGCGACCGGCAGAACGACAGGCCGCTGGCGACGTTGCCGCCGACCACGGATCTGGTCGCCGAGGGCGACGCGGCGTGCGACTGGTTGCGTGAGCAGCCGTACGCGCTGTGGCGGCACGATCCGGAGTACCGCGAGCTGGTCGTCTACGAGCGCTACGTCCGGGAGGTCGAGAACCGCTTGCCGGCCTGGGGCGACGAGCTGCCCGATCGCAGATCGGTGACGGGAGCCGCGTGGACCCACCTCTGCCCGGCGGAGTGGGAACTACGCCAGCCCCGCCGCAATCCCTTCGCCCCCAAACCGCCGGACTGATCGCGCGGCCCGTCGTTCCCGGCGTCACGAAAAGCCCAACGTGGGCGTCAGTGCTCGCGGTTCGCGGCCATCCAGGCGGTGGCGAAGTCGACCAGTGCGCGCTGGCGCATCAGCCGGGCCGTCGCGCTGGCGACCCGGCCGATGGTCGCGGCACCTGTCGCCTCGAAGTCGGCGCCCAGCCGGTCGAAGTCGTCCTCGTCGGTGACGACGTCTGTCCACTCGGTCCACCGGCTCGTGCCGTCCGGCAGCCGTACCGCCGAGCCCGTCACCGCCCGCGGCGCCGCCGCCTGCCGCCATTCCGCCAGGTGCAGCGAGGTGTTCGAGCTGTGGTCGCAGCCGAGCAGCAGCACCTTGCCGTCGAGCCGGTACACCGCGCCCAGCGGGGAGTGCTCGCCCAGCGCGTCGTCGAGCCGGTGGCCCGCCACGATGTCGGCGGCGTGCGCGCCGAGCGCGGCGAAGGACACCTGCGGATGGTCGCTGCGGCGGGCGCCCGGCCAGGTGCGTACCGTCTCGGCGATCACGCCCATCCACCGGCTCGGCGTGCGGGCGGGGTCGAAGCCGGGCGTCTGATCGCGGATGACGGGCCACCACACCTCGGGTACGGGCGGATGCCGCCACCCGGCCGGGTCCGTGTTGTCCGGCGTGTGCGTCGGCACGACGAGGGTGCCCCCCGGTCCGAGCGCGTCGAGCAGCGCCCGCACCACCGCCTCGGTGCCGCCGGCGACGAACCCGAGACTCCGGTACGACGAGTGCAGCAGCAGGACGTCGCCCGGGGTCACACCGAGCGTGCGCAGGTCGTACGCGATCGAGCTGACGGTGTGTGGTGCGGCCTGGTCCACGCGGCGCAGTCTAGGCGGAACCGCCGCACAGCATTCTCGCCGATCCCGGGATAGCGGCGGTGCCCACCGGCGTCTGTCACTGGTGAACGAGCAAACGAGGGTGGTGCGGGTGGACGAGGACGAGCGGGCGGTGCTGGCCGAGTTCGTGGCGAGCCGTGCCCCGGCGCTGATACGGGTCGCCTACCTGCTCACCGGTGATCGCAGCAGCGCCGAGGATCTGTTCCAGTCGGCGCTGTCGAAGGTCATCCCGAAGTGGCGGAGCATCCGGCACGCCGACCCGGAGGGCTACCTCCGTGCCGTCATGTACCGGGAGCAGGTGAGCTGGTGGCGTCGGTTGCGCCGTCGCCGGGAGTCCCCGGTCGGGGTGCACGAGCCGGTGGTGACCGACCCGGCCGGCGGTACGGATCTGCGGCTGGCGTTGCGGGCGGTGCTGTGGCAGTTGCCGCCGGCGCAGCGCACCGTCGTGGTCCTGCGTTACTACGAGGACCTGCCGGAGGCCCAGGTCGCCGAGATGCTGGGCTGCTCGGTCGGAACGGTGCGCAGCCGGACCCACCGGGCGGTCACCCGACTGCGTCAGATCCTGCCGGACAGCGAGCTTCTGGAGATGCGGCGATGAGTGATCCGTTCGAAGGTCTGCTCCGCTCCACCCTCACCGACATCGCCGAGGAGGCACCGACTGTGCAGGACTCATTGACCAGGGCGGAACGGCGCGTGCGTAACCGTCGACGCAACAAGGTGGCGGCAGGTGCGGCGGGCCTCCTGGCGGTGCTGGTGATCGGGGCGCCGTTCGCCTACGCCAGCCGGGGCGACGACCCGGTGATCTCGCCGCAGCCGGGCACGAGCGCCCCGCAGCCGGACCGGACCGAGCCGGTTCCGGCGCCGCCGGGCGTGGCGTCGCCCGTCCCGGTCATTCCGGAGGACCCGACCAGGCCGGACAGTGCGGTCCCGGCACCGCCGGGCGTGGCATCGCCGGTGCCGGCGGAGCCGGGTGTGGCGTCGCCCGTCCCGGCTGGGCCGGAGGGCCCGAGCATGTCGGCCAGTCCGGTCCCGGCTCCGCCGGACGTACGGTCGAACGACCCCGTCGGCCCGTCGCCGAGTCCCGTCGGGCGCTGATCGACGCGCACCGGCACCCCGGTACGTGGGCTGGGCCCGCCCTGACGGTGAGCCCAGCCTGCCTGCGCACCGACCGGGATCCCGGGGAGGACGGCGTCACTCCCACGGTGGGGCGTGCCGCTTCACGTAGCCGCGGGCGCGGGGGAGCGGATCACCCCAGTACTGGTGCGGCATGCGGGAGAAGTGCTCCCGGCAGAACGTGGCGAGGTCGTCGACGATCGCGATCCGGTCCAGGGGACGCCGTTCGAACTCCCGGTTGGCCGCGAGCAGATCCGCCTCCGGGTTCCAGCCGGCGTGGTCGAACGCCCGGCCCGCCCAGGTCGCGTACACGTGGAAGACCTGGCGCTGACCCGCGAACCGCAACCCCGCGAGCCCGATCGGCCGCTCGGGATAGGTGTCCCGGCACACCCAGGCCAGGATGTGGCAGGCCCCGGCGGCGAAGAACGGCTGGTCGGCGCGTTCCCAGGCGAGTCGCTGGTCGGCCCGTTCCTGCGGCGTACGCCGGAAGACACCCGCTGCCGTCACTGCCACAGGCGCACCCTAGCGGAGCGGCCACGTGACGCGTGGACCCTCGCGCGTGCCGATCCGAACCGGATTGACACGCGGGGCGGTCCGCGGGGGAGAGTCGGGCATGAGCTTTCCGCTGTCGACGCCATCCGCCGTTCCCGCCGGCACGCTCACCACCGGTCCGCAACCCACGCTGTCCACGGCCGACGGCCTGGTCCTGCGTCCCTGGGAGGACGGGGACGCACCGGCTGTGCTGGCCGCGTACCGGGATCCGGAGATCCGCCGCTGGCACACCCGCCGGCCCGCGTCGCCGGAGCAGGTCCTCCAGTGGTTCGCCCACTCCCGTTGTTCGTGGCAGGAGGAGACGGGCGCGAGTTGGGCGGTGACGCGCGACGGCGCGGTGGTGGGCCGCATGGCGCTGGGCGGCTTCAACCTCGACGACGGCGAGGCCGGGTGCGCGTACTGGGTGGTTCCGGCCGCCCGCGGCGCGGGTGTGGCCTCCGGGGCGTTGCGGGCGGTGAGCGCGTGGGCGCTCGGCGAGGGCCGGCTGCACCGGCTCTGGCTGGACCACTCGACCGGCAACGTCGCGTCGTGCCGGGTGGCGGTCAAGGCCGGGTTCCGGCTGGAGGGCACCAAACGCAGCGCGGCCGTGCACGACGACGGGCGGCACGACATGCACCTGCACGCCCGCGTCCGCGGGGACGACTGAACCGGGTCACGACTGCGCGGCGGCCACCTCCCGGATGCGCCGCAGCGCCTCATCCCGGTCCATCCCGGTCGCCTGGAGGATGTCGCTCGCGGCGGTCCGGACCTGCCCCACGATCACCGTTCCGGACAGCCCGGTCCCGGCCAGCTCAGCCCGCGTCGCCGCCGCCACGGCACGCAGCGCGTGACGGCGGGCGTCCTCCGGGCCCTGGTCCGCGAGAACCTCCTCCTGTACGGCGTTCACTGCCGCACTGAGCGCCTCCACGGCGTCCGGCAGGCTCTCCGGGATCGGCTCCCCGTCCTCGATCAGCACGACGGCCCGCCGGGCCAGCACGCGCGTGTTCCAGACCGCCTGGTCCACGTCCGGCGCGCCGAGCTGGTAGTGCCGGACCGAACGCCGCCTCGGCCAGCGCGCCGGGGCGAGGTCGACGGTCTCCTTCGCGCCGCCGAAGACGTCCCAGAACCGGCCCAGGTCCGTGCCGATCGCCTGCGACCGGCTCAACGCCCGGCCGGCCAGGTCGTGGTCGCGTCGCCGCAGCGCGGCGGCGGTCGCCGCGAGCTGGCCGGCGAGCTGCCGCAGCGTCGGCGCGGCCACCCGCCGCACGACCCGCAGCGGGTTGATCGGCACCAGCAGCAGTGTCACCACCAGTCCCACGCCGCCGCCGATCAGCGCGTCGACGAAGCGGGGGAACTCCAGCGTGTGCCGGGAGGACGAGAGCGCGCCGAGCAGCACTGCCGTACCGCTGGCGTTGCCCACGATCCCGCCCCGCGTACTCAGTGCCAGTGCGACCAGGACGGACGCCGCGACGATGACGCCGGTCTGCCACACCCCGGCGCCGACGGCGCCGATCAGCAGGTCCGACACGATGATGCCGAGTGTCACCCCGGCGAGCAGTTCGACGGTGTTGGAGAGACGCCGTCCGAACGACGAGGTGATCACCGCGACGGCGGCGGCGGGGGCGAAGATCGGGCTCGGCATGCCGGTGAGCCAGCGCGCGACGGCCCAGGCCAGCGCCGCCGCCAGTCCGGCCTGCACGGCGAGTACGGACTTGATCCGCAGCTGTTGCATCCGGTCCCGCCCGGCGGCGCGGCCGCGCTCGTTCACGCGTTCCCACGCCTCGTCGAACCGTTCCGCGTCCAGGCCGGCGCGCCGCGACGGCCCCCGCCGGCCGCCGCGACCCTCCCGCTGCCCGGTCACCGCCGGCGGCTACCCGCAAAACCCGCCGCCAATCCCGGCGCCCGTCGTGGTCAGCCGTCCGATTCGAGGTACGCGGCCAGGTGCGCCAGCGAGGACGCGATGCCCTCCTCGTGCACCGCCTGGTCGATGCCCGGCGGCACGCCGGTGGCGCTGACTGTCACCTCGGTGCCGTCGCCGGCCGCCGCGAGGTGCCAGATCATGGTCATGGTGCCCGCGTACGCCGGGTCGTCGGCCTGGAACACGGGGGTCTGCACGACCCGGAGCGCCGGTACGAGTTCGGCGAACCCGACGTCGACCACGTCGGTGGCGTCCGACGTCTTGCCCGGGCTGCCCGCCGGGTCGAGATAGGTGAGCACCATCCGGAACCCGCCCCCGGGCCGGGGATCCCACCGCTCGATCCGCCCCCGCATCCCGTCCGGCGGCAACCAAGACTCCAGGGCGCCCCGGTCGACGAGCGCGTCATAGACGGCCGCCGGAGTGGCACCGATCGTCCTGCTGCCCCGATCGACCCTGCTCACCCCCCAACCCTAGGCCCGCGCCCACCCCGCCCGTGGGCGCACTCGTCGATCTTGGAGTTGTGGCGGTTGACAAATGCCACCGAGTTGGGCGATTCAGGCGCCACAACTCCAAGATCGACGGGGAGCGGGAGGGAAGCGTGGCCGGTACGCTGCCGCGAATGCCGGTACGACTGCACCTCCACGACTCGCTGCTGCTCGGTGACGACGACACTCCGCTGGCCCGGATGCGGCTGCGGGACGACGACGGGACGGCGGTCGCGGCCGACGTGCGGCCACTGCCCGGGGTGGCGCTCACGCGGCTCGTCGCGCAGGTACGGCGGGATCTCGCCGGGCACCGGCTGGAGACGCCGGACGAGGCGCTGGCGGCGGCACTGGTGGCCGACGGGCTGGAGCTGAGCCGGGCCGCCACCGACATGCGGCACGACCTGACCGGCGTACCGGAACCGGTGGCTCTGCCGGACGGCTGGTCGCTCGGCGCCCCCGGCTGGGACGACGACCTCGCCGCAGGGCTGGACGCGGCGTACGGCCCGGACCACCCGGACGGCCGCTGGCAGCGCAGCGACACCGACGAGGTGCGGGCGATGTTCGACACCGGCGAACCGGTGCCGCCCCTGGTGCCCGCCTCGGCCCGGCTGATCGACCCGGACGGCCGCAGCGCCGGGCACGTGCTGTGCGCCGGACCGGTGCCGTGGACCGACGACGACTGCGTCTGGATCCTCAATCTGGGTGTGGCGCCCCGCGCGCAGCGCCGCGGGTTCGGCCGGGCGCTGCTCGTCCACGCACTGCGCGGCGCGCGTGAGGCGGGCCTGCCGTCCGTCGGCCTGTCGGTGGTCGACGGCAACCCGGCCCGCCGGATGTACGACGCGGCAGGCTTCCGCGTCCTCACCCGGGTGCTCACGGTCCGCATCCCGGACGCGTAGCCCGGGACCGGGCGGCGAACCGTCAGGCGCCGGTGAGCAGGGGGCGGTGCTCGGACCAGAGCCAGCGCAGGTAGTCGCGCAGCCGTTCCGGGGTGGCGATCCAACCCTGGCCGGGATAGCGGAGCAACCGGCTGACCTCACCGGCCACCAGGTCGTACCCGGCCACGCCGGTCTCCGGCACCGGGGCGTCCGGTGCGACCGCCACGGGTAGCGGGACCATCGGGATCCGCAGACCGGCGTCGTCGCAGGCCCGCAGCACGGTGAGGTAGACCCGGACCAGGTGGTACGGCGAGACGACGAGCGCGACGCTGCCGACGTCCAGCGCCCGCACCTGCTCCACGATCCACGCGGCCTGCCGGCCGGTGCCGGTGACCGGCTCGGCCTGGAGCACGACCCCGTCGGTCCGGCGCAGACCGAGCCCGCGCAGCCGGTCGAGCGTGAGCGGGCGGTACGTCCGCTCGGCCGGGTCGGTGTTCGCCACCAGCAGGTGCCGCAGTGCCGGGCCGGTCTCCCAGGCGCGGATCGCCTCGGTGAGACGCCAGTCCTCACCCTGGCCGGTGGGCACCACGAGCGCGTCCACCCGCTCGGCGGCGCGGTGGGGGAGCGTGAGGACCATAGTGACCGCCTCCAGCACCCCCAGGAGCCGGTCCGGGGGGACGTCCGCGAACGCCTCCGCCGGTACGAGCCGTGGCAGCGGGCGGGACACACTCGTCACGCCCGCGATCTTGCCACCCCGGGCCGGAAATCGAGTACGGATGCTCAGGCATCCACCGGCCGCGGCCGGGAAGGATTTCCGGTGTGACGACGAGACGTACGCTGCTCGGCGGTCTGCTCCTGGCGCTGGCCACGGCCGGCGCCTGGGTGGCCTGGCTGAGCTGGGAGTCCGGCTGGACCGTGGACCCGGAGACCGGCGACATGAGCGGGCCGTACGCGGTCTGGCAGGTCGCCGCCGCGGTGCTGAGCCTGGCCGCGCTCGCCGCCGTCGGCGGCTGGTGGCTGAACATCTGGCTGGTGGCGCCCGTGATGACTGTGGCGTTCACCGTCCCGTGGGCGGTTCACGCCGCCTCGACCGACGACACCGGCCTGTGGGCGGTCGGTGCGGCGCTGGTGGCGATCGGCACGACCATCGGGACGACGCTGGTCGGCGGCGCCGCCGGCTGGCTGCGCCGCCGGACCGCGTGACGGCCGGTGTCAGTCGCGGTTCAGGCGTTCGGCGTACGCGTCGCGCAGCTCCGCCCAGCCGAAGTCCTTCGCCTGCGCGCCCCGGATCGGGCCGACCGGGTCGTCGTCGAGCAGGTGCGCGGCGACGTCGAGGCAGATGTGCCAGCCGGCGGCCGTCATCGGGGCGAGGCCGGGCCGGTCGACCCGGTGCCGCAGCGTGAGCGTGGTCCCGTCGCCGTTCGCGGTCAGCTCCCAGCGGAGCAGGTCGTCGCCCCAGGTGTACTCCAGCAGGTGCGGCCGGTCCGCGCGCAGCACCCGGGCCGGCGCCGGGTAGCTCTGGTCGCCGTCGACGGCGCTGAGCACGGCGTCACCGGGACGGCCCAGGTCGCGGTCGGCCAGGAACGGCGCCCACGCGGCGAGCCGATCCGGTTCGGTGAGCGCGGCCCATACGGTCTCCGGCGGGTGCCGCAGCTCGCGGACGAACACCAGTTCGTTCTCGGGTGTCAGCTCTACCCGGGCGAGCGGGCCGGGGCGGAACGTGTCGCGGTCCATCGGTCACTCCTGACTGTCGAGATGGCGTTCCAGGGCGTCGAGATGCGCGGTCCACATCGACCGGTACGGCCCGAGCCAGTCGTCCACTGCCCGTAGCGGTGCCACGTCGACCCGGTAGATCCGCCGCTGCGCGGCCGTGCGGCAGGTGACCAGGCCGGCGTCGCGGAGCACCCGCAGGTGCTTGGAGACCGCCGGCTGGCTCATGCCCAGCGCGTCCACCAGCTCACCGACGCTGCTCTCTGACCGGCGGAGCCGGTCGAGGATGCGGCGCCGGGAGGGCTCGGCCAGCACGGTGAAGGCGTCGACGGTCACCCAGACAATATGCCTCATCGGTTATATGCCTGGCAAGGAATGACAGGTCGCGCTGCCCCGGCCCGGCGGGCTCCATATGCTCGGGGGATGGAACTGCGGATCTTCACCGAGCCCCAGCAGGGCGCCACGTACGACCAGCTCCTCGCCGTGGCCCGCCGCGCGGAGGAGACCGGCTTCGCCGCGTTCTTCCGCTCCGACCACTACCTGAAGATGGGTTCGGTGAGCGGCGATCCCGGCCCGACCGACGCGTGGACCACGCTCGCCGGCCTGGCCCGCGACACCACCCGGATCCGGCTCGGCACGCTGATGACCGCCGCCACGTTCCGGCTGCCGGGCCCGCTGGCGATCACCGTGGCGCAGGTCGACCAGATGAGCGGCGGCCGGGTCGAGCTGGGCATCGGCACCGGCTGGTACGCCGAGGAGCACACCGCGTACGGCATCCCGTTCCCGGCGCTGGGGGAGCGGTTCGACCGGCTGGAGGAGCAACTCGCCGTCATCACCGGGCTCTGGTCCACCCCGGCCGGCTCCACGTTCGACTTCCCCGGCACGTACTACCCGGTCAGCGACTCGCCCGCGCTGCCCAAGCCGGTGCAGCGCCCCCGCCCGCCGATCCTGCTCGGCGGCATGGGGCCGAAGCGCACGCCCCGCCTGGCCGCCCGGTACGCCGACGAGTTCAACCTGCCGTTCGCCTCGGTCGAGGACACCGTCGCGCAGTTCGGGCGGGTACGCGACGCCTGCGCCGAGATCGACCGCGACCCGTCCACGATGACCTGGTCCAACGCGCTCGTGCTCTGCTGCGGCCGGAACGAGGCCGAGGTGAAGCGCCGCGCCGAGGCGATCGGCCGTGACCCCGACGAGCTGCGCGCGAACGGCGCGGCCGGCACGCCCGCCGAGGTGGTCGAGACGCTCGGCCGGTACGCCGAGGCGGGCAGCTCGCGCGTCTACCTCCAGGTGCTCGACCTGGCCGACCTGGACCACCTGGAGCTGGTAGCCGCCGAGGTGATGCCCCAGATCTGACCCGCCTCCCGTCCCGCCGCCCACCTCGCGGAACAACAATCTCGCGTTACGGAAGGTGCCCTCCCGCACCACCCCCACCAACCCCGCGATCTTGCAGTTGCGGCCCTTCCGGTGCCGGATTTACGGCTCTTGTCGGGGCAGTAACTGCATGATCAACGGTGTGGGCGCCCGGAGATCGTGGAGCCAAGCCTCGCGCACGCGACAATTCGGGGGCAGAACTTCAAGATCGTCGGCGGGTCGCGTGAGGCGCCCGGTGGGTCAGCGGGGGGTTGCGCGGCGGACGGTGTCGAGGCGGCCGTCGCGGTCGCTGTCCAGGTACGTCACGTCGGGCACACCGTCGCCGTCCAGGTCGACCTGCACTACGTCGGCCACGCCGTCGCCGTCCAGGTCCGTCACCACCTCGACGGAACCGTCCAGGTGCCGGGTCACGATCGACCGGCCCGACACCTGGCGCGGCGGCGGCCCCGGATGGGGCACCGGGTCCGGCTCGGGCTCCGGCGTGGGCCCCGGCACCGGCGCGGTCGCGGCGGGCGCCACCCCCACAGCGGCGGGCGCCACCCCCACAGCGGCGGGCGACATCTCCGCAGCGGCGGGCGGCATCTCCGCAGCGTCAGGGTCCACGCCGGTCGGGTCGATCTCCTCCTCCGACGGGTACACGTCGCCGCGGAGGCTCGGGTCGCGGTAGCTGCTCATCCCGCCAGGATTCCCGCCGAGTGGCCGGGGCAACCCTGCCGGCGCATGATGGCGCATGATGCAGCGCATGACGGACACCAACTGGGCCGGAAACGTCAGCTGGTCGGCGCGTACCCGATCGCGGCCGACCTCGACCGACGAGCTGCGCCGGCTGGTCGCGGAGGCCGACCTGGTCCGGGCCGTCGGCACCGGCCACTCGTTCAACCGGCTCGGCGACACCACAGGCACCCAGATCGCGCTCGACGGCCTGCCACCTGCCGTCGCGCTCGACCCCGACCGCGGCACCGTCACCGTCGCGGCCGGCGTCCGCTACGGCGACCTGGCCACCGCGCTCCAAGCTCAGGGGTACGCGCTGGCGAACCTCGCCTCGCTGCCGCACATCTCGGTGGCCGGCTCGGTCGCCACCGCCACCCACGGCTCCGGCGCGCGGAACCGCAACCTCGCCGCCGCCGTCGCCGCGCTGGAACTGGTCACCGCCGACGGCGACCTGATCACCGTCGACCGCAGTGACCCGCGGTTCGCCGGGCTGGTGGTGAACCTGGGCGCGCTGGGCGTGGTCACCCGGCTCACGCTCGACGTGGTGCCCACGTACGAGATCCGGCAGTACGTCCGTCTCGGCCTGCCCCGCCCGGCGCTGGACGAGGCGCTCGACGCCGCGTACAGCGTCAGCGTCTTCACCTCGTGGCGCTCGGAGCGCTTCGACCAGGTGTGGGTGAAGCAGTACGCGGACGAGGCCCCGCCGCCCGCCGACTGGCTGGACACGGTGGCCGCCGACTCGCCCCGGCATCCGGTGCCCGGCATGTCGCCGGAGCACTGCACCGCCCAGCTCGGCGAGCCGGGGCCGTGGCACGAGCGGCTCCCGCACTTCCGGCTCGGCTTCACCCCCAGCAGCGGCGACGAGTTGCAGTCGGAGTGGCACGTGGCCCGCAGCGACGCGTCGGCGGCGCTCGCCGCGCTCGACCCGGTCGCCGACCGGATCGCCGCCGTGCTCCAGATCTGCGAGCTGCGTACGGTCGCCGCCGACGAGCTGTGGCTGAGCCCGAACCACCGGCGCGACTCGCTGGCGCTGCACTTCACCTGGATCGGCGACCCGGTGGCGGTGGCGCCGGTGCTGGCCGAGGTGGAGGAGCGGCTCGCCCCGTTCGCGCCGCGCCCGCACTGGGGCAAGCTGTTCGACCGTGATCCCGCCGCCGCGTACCCCCGGCACGGCGACTTCGCCGCGCTGCTGCGCGAGTTCGACCCGAAGGGGAAGTTCCGCACCGCCGAGATGGACCGCTACTTCCCCCGAGATTGAGTCAACGTCCGGCCGGCACCTGCTGGCGCAGGCTGCCACGCTGCACCGCACGGCTGATGTCGCTGGGCGAGACGATGCCGACCAACTGGTCGCCGACCACCACGAGCGCCCGGCCGTCGGTGCACTCGTTGAGCCGGGGCAGCAGGTCGGTGAGCTGCTCCTCCGGGCGGGCGAGCACCAGTTCGTCGGCCCGGCAGGACACCTCGGCCAGCGTGGTCGACGCGCGGCGGTCCGCCGCGATGCCGCGTACCCGATCGAGCGTGACCAGACCGACCGGCCTGCCGGCGTCGGTCAGTGGCAGCGCGGAGTGCCGGTACGCGAAGAGGTAGTGGTCGACGAAGTCGGCCACCGTGAGGTCGCCGGACGCGGTCTGCGGCTGCGGCGTCATCACGTCGCCCACCCGGATGCCGCGCAGCGCGTCACCCATCCGGGCGGCGCGTTCCTCCTGGGCGGCTGCGCCCAGCAGGAACCAGCCGATCAGCGCCAGCCACAGTCCGCCGAACCCGGCACCGGTGAGGAACCGCCACAGTCCCAGCCCGATCAGCACCACGCCGAGCACCCAGCCCGCGCGCGCCGCCACCACCGACGCCTTGGTCCGGTCGCCGGTGAACTTCCAGACCGCCGCGCGCAGCAGCCGTCCGCCGTCCAGCGGGGCGGCGGGCAGCACGTTGAAGACCGCCAGCAGCACGTTGATGCCTGCCAACCAGGACAGCGCGCCGAGCAGCAGGCCGTCCCCGGCCGTCACGGCGACCGCCACCGCGATCGCGGCGAAGAACACGCCGATGATCAGACTGACCAGCGGCCCGACCCCGGCAATCCGCAGCTCGGCGCCCGGGTTCTTCGCCTCGCCCTTCAGCTCGGCGACGCCGCCGAACAGCCAGAGCGTGATCCCCTCGACCTCGATGCCGTTGCGCTTGGCGACCACCGCGTGCGCCACCTCGTGGGCGAGCAGGCCGAGGAAGAAGACCACAGCGGCGGCCAGGCCGGCCGCGACGTAGGCGACGGGAGAGTGACCGGGGTACGAGGCGGGGAACAGGCTCGCCGACAGCGCCCACGCGATCAGCACGAAGATGACCAGGACACTCCAGTTGACGCCGACCGGTACGCCGGCGATTCGACCCAGACGGAAACTCGCCCTCATGTTCCCGTCATACCCGGCGCACCCACCCGCACACCAGGGCCGGGTGGCATCTCACAGGGCACCAGGGCAGAGCCATCAGGGCGTCAGCGGCGGAACGACCGCTGTTTCACGCTCGCGACGAAGGTCGACCAGGCTGCCTGGTCGAAGGCGAGGGCCGGACCGGCGGGGTCCTTGCTGTCGCGTAGCCCGACCACGCCGGGCAGGTTGTCGGCGACCTCGACGCAGTTTCCAGAGCCGTTGCTGCGGGTGCTCTTGCGCCAGGTCACTGTCGCCTGGTTGACCTCTTCCACCCGCGCCGTCCTCTCACAGCTCGTCGATCGCCCCCAGGATCAGGTCGCGCGACTCCCGGGCGCCGGCCGCCGTGGCGACCAGGTGCTCGAAGACGCGGCTGTACTCCCTGACCTGTTGGCCTTCGAGATAGAGGCTACCCGCGCGGGTCTCGACGTAGACGACCCCCGGATCGGCCGGCTCGGGGAAGGCCAGCACGCTGAAGGCGCTGCCCATCGACCCGTACTCGCCCGCGCCGAAGGTCAGGATCTGAATGGTGCGGCCGGGCCGGTCGGCCTCCTCGGCCAGTCGCCGCAACTGCGCTGCGAACAGCTCCGTGCCGCCGACCGGCCGCCGTAGTGCGGCTTCGTCCAGCACCACCCAGAGCTTCGGCGGAGTCTCGGTGTCCTGTCGGCGCATGCGCAACTCCACCCGCCGGTCCACCTCGTCGTTCGGGGCGTCCGGGTGCTCGGCGCGGATGACCGCGCGGGCGTAGTCGGCGGTCTGGAGTAGACCCGGAACCAGTTGCGGCTCGAAGGCGCGGATCTCGGACGCCTCGGCTTCCAGCCCGACGTAGACCTCGAACCAGTCCGGCAGCACGTCGTCGTACGCCTGCCACCAGCCCCGCTTGCGGGCGTCGCGGGCGACCTGGACGAGTGCGTCCACCTCGTCGCCTTCCACGCCGTACAGCTCAAGAAGTCCACGTGCGACCGGCGGCATGACGGACACCTGCGCGTTCTCGATGCGGCTGATCGCCGACTTCGAGATCCCCACCTCCTTGGCGGCCTGGTCGGCGGTCATGCCGGTCTGCTCGCGGAGGCGACGGAGGGCAGCGGCCAGGCGTCGACGTCGGACGGTCGGGCTTCCAGTCATGCCCGTCAGTGTGGCGGAACCGGACGAGCTTCGCAATGACACACTCCCGAATCGGGAGTTGCGCAAAGGGTGCGGTTCACTGCACGATGAGTGAGTGGCCGGATCGGTTCGGTTAGCGAGCTTGTCGACCTGGGCCACGCGCTGTGCCCTGCTGACGTACTGCTGGTCGAAGGCTGCGGTGGCAGGTGCCGGGGTGGGTCCGCCGGTGCGGGGCGGGCCGACGGGCCCACCCCTTCCACGGTTCGATCTCGACGGTGAGGGGCAGGTCTCATGCGCGTCTTCCTTCGGCGTGTCCGGCGTCGCGGTCGGTCGGTCCTCGGATCGACCTGCTACCGCTCGTCGGCCTACCACCCGCTGCGTCCCTGGCAGGTCCGCGAGCGGAACTTCCGGACGACCCCGCTGGGCCGGCGCGGGCTCGACCCGCAGGAGGTGCGGGAGTTCCTCGACCGGGTCGCCGGTGACCTGGCCGCGGTCTACGACGCGCTGGCCCAGAGCCGCCGGGAGACCGACCGGATCAAGAACGCGCTGCGTCGCTGGCAGTCGGAGCAGGCCCAGGCCCGAAACGAACGGGGATACGACAGGTGACCGAGCGCTGGGTGATCCACCTGCCGGTCGTCGTCAACGACCTGCTCTCTGCTCAGCGGCTGGCCCGGGTGGTGGCGCACTGGACCCACGTCCTGCCACAGACCGAGCCCGGCGGCACCACGGTCTCGGCGGAGGACGACCAGAACGTCCGGCACTGGGTGTTCTGCGACCGGTTGCTGCCCGGTGGGCAGCGGTGTCTGCTCCGGCCCGGACACGACGGTGAGTGCTCCCGGCGGTTCCGGCCGCGATGAGCGCCCGCCGTGGTCAGCGCCGTCGAGGGGCCTCGGCGACCACCGTCGGGGAGAACTCGTTCGCCGCCTCGACCGCCCACTCCAGCGCGTAGTCCGCCTCCTCCTCCCAGCCCGGTTCGCCGCCGACGAAGTGCGACCGGCCGGGGAACTCCCGGTAGCCGGTGAGCGCCGTGGAACTCCGGTAGAGGTTCGCGATGCTGCTCGCGAGTGACGCGGGCACCACGTGGTCCTCGCCGCCCGCGGTGATCAGCAGCGGGGCGCGGTCGCTGCGCTTCTTGTCGATCTCGGTGGCCGAGTTCGGGTCCAGGTTGGCGAACGCGGCCTCGAACAGCACGTGCCCGGCGCCCGGTACGGCGTACCGCTCCCAGGCGGCGTCGGACTGCTCCTGGCTGATCGTGTTGCCGAAGGCGTACCGGAAGTCCTCCGGGGTGAACGGCACGGCCCGGTGCCGGTTGGCCGGGTTGTGCAGGATCGAGTACCCGGAGCGCAGCGTGCTGGGCGGCAGCTTGAGCACGCCCCGTACCGGCGCGGGGTGCACGGCGACCACCGCGGCGCCGAGGCGCCGGTCCAGCAGCAACTGGGCGATCAGGCCGCCGAACGAGTGGCCCATGATGATCGGCGGGCGCGGCAGGTCCCTGATGATCGCCTCGTAGTGGTCCGCGATGTCGGCGATGCGCTGCGCGGCGATCGGCGCCGGGTCGGCCCGCAGCTCCTCGACCTCCCGGTCCATGCCGGGCCAGGCGGGCGTGAGCACCTGGAAGCCGCGCGCGGCGTACCGCTGCGCCCAGTGCTCCCAGCTTCGTGAGGTCATCCAGAGGCCGTGGATGAGAACGATCGTGTCGACCCGTCCGGTCGGTGCGCTCATGTCTGGTCTCCCCGTTTCGCCGCTGGACGGCCCGCGCGTACCCGGACTGGGTGCCGGCAATCCTGTCTGATCGGCCGGACAGGAAATGGGCGGGTGACCCGGATGATCAGCGTCCTGAGTCGACTGTCAGGATGGCGGCATGGCGGTCAGACTTGCCGACAGGGTTGCCCTGGTGACGGGCGGGAGCCGGGGCATCGGTGCCGCCGTCGCGCGCCGACTGGCCGAGGACGGCATCCACGTCGCGTTCACCTACCGCACCGCGGAGGACAGCGCGAAGTCCGTGGTGGCCGAGATCGAGGCGTACGGCCGGACCGGCCTGGCCATCAATGCGGACAGCACCGACGCGACGGCCGTGGTCGGCGCCGTGGAGCGGACCGTCGCCGAGTTGGGGCGGTTGGACATCCTGGTCAACAACGCCGGGGTGTTCGCGGGTGGGCCGATCGAGTCGGTCAGCCTCGACGCCCTGGACCGGGCGATCGCGGTGAACGTGCGCGGGGTCTACCTCGCCACCCAGGCGGCGGTGCGCCACATGGGTGCCGGCGGGCGGATCGTCAACATCGGTAGCAGCTTCGCCAGCCGTGTCCCGGCTCCGGGGGTGAGCGCGTACGCGATGACCAAGAGCGCCGTGAACGGGCTGACCCGGGCGCTCGCCCGCGAGCTCGGTCCGCGTGGGATCACCGTCAACCTGATCCTGCCCGGCTCGACCGACACCGACATGAACCCGGCGGACAGCGCGGGCGCGGACGGGCAGCGGTCGCACATCGCCCTCGGCCGGTACGCGGCTCCGGAAGACGTGGCGGCGACTGTCAGTCACCTGGTGGGCGTCGGCGGACGGCACATCACCGGCGCGTCGATCGCGGTCGACGGTGGCGCGACGGCCTGAGCCGATCCAGGCCGACGGCCGGGCGGCTGGGCTGAGACCCGTCAGGGCAGGCGGTCGACCACCACGAAGGCGGTGCCCGGCTCCACCTCGGTCAGGAGCAGGCGCTGGGCGCTGCGGGTCAGCCGGATGCAGCCGTTGGTGACGTTCTTGCCGAGCGTGTCGTCGTTGTACCAGCTGTGCAGTCCGATGTGGGCGCCACGCAGCCCGGTCGGCACCGCGTCCGGGTCGTCGGGGATCGCGCCGAGGGCGAAGATGTCGACGCCGCCGTAGACGGCCTCCGGCGGCGGGGTGCGGCCCAGCACGAACGTGCGGCCCAGCGGGGTGAGCTGCCCGGACATGCCGAGGCTGACCGGCCAGGTGCGCATCGCGCGCCCGTCCCGGCTCCAGGTGAGGCGGTGGGTGCGCCGTTCCACCACGATCTGGTCGCGCAGCACCACCGTGGTCCAGCCACCGGACGGCAGCCAGGCGATGGTGCGGTTGGCCGACGGCAGCAGCACCGCCGTCCAGCCGGAGCGGCGGTCGACGATCGGCACGGTGAGCCGTACGCCGCTGATGGTCGGCGCGAGGAACGCCAGCGGACGGCCGCCCGGCGCGTCGTACGCGGCCACGTTCCGGTTCGGGCGCAGCCCCTCGCTCAGCGGGCGGGTGTCGGCCGGGTCCGGGTCGGGCGGGAAGCCGCGCGGCGCAGGGTCGTAGGTGACCACCGGCAGGTCGTCCGGCGGCGGCGCGGCGGGCGGCACCGACTCCTGCGGGGACGGGCTCGGCGCGGCGGTCGTGGCCGGTGGAGCGGCGGCGGGCGGCGCGGACGGGCGCGCGGGCGTGACGGTGAGCGCGCGGCCGACCAGCAGCGCGGTGACGAGCAGCAGCGGTACGGCGAGCGCGGCGATCAGCCAGCCGGGAGGCCGACGTGTAACGAACCGGTCGAACAGCACGAAACCGACTGTAACCGACCGGAAGCCCCCGTACCCGATACTGCGGGTACGAGGGCTTCGCGGCCCGGATGGATCAGCTCAGCTTCGCGCCGATGTGGATGGCGATCGCGTCGTGCGCGGGGACGTTCGCGGCGAACCAGCCGGACGAGTCCACCGTGATCACCGGGCCACTGCACGAGCCGTTGCTGAACGTGCCGTGGACGACGTCGCAGTAGCGGCCCGCCGGCAGCCCGGTGTAGTACGACCGGCCGTTCACGGCGGTGTCCTCGTCGTTGAGCGTCAGGTAGCCCTTGCCGGTACGGCTGAACGCGATGTGCTGGTAGCCGTTGTCGTACCAGTTGGAGACCCCGGCGCCCTCGGTGGCGTTGCGGAAGCCGACCATGTTGGCGATGACCGGCCAGCGGTGCTCGCACTCCCAGCCCGAGTAGCAGGTGACGTTGGTGATCCGGTTGCTGCCGTCGGCGGGCGGGCCCTGGTCCCGGCCGCTGTACGTGAAGCTCGACATGACCGCCGGGGTGCCGTACGGCCAGGCGAGCATGAACGCGTTGGCGAGCGCGTACGTGCCCCGGTTGCGGTAGGTCAGCACTCCGCCCTCGCGCTGCGTGTCGTGGTTGTCGGTGAAGACCACCGCCTTCGCGCTCGACAGGTAGCCCCAGGACTCGCCGAAGTTCTTCAGGTACGCGAGCCGCTCGTTGTTGAACATCCGGGCCAGGTCCTTGCCGTACCGGAACTCGTGCACGTCACCGTTGCCGGTGTACTCGGTCGGCTGGACCGGCTCGCCCGCGCCGTAGATGACCTCCTGCACCAGGTACGCGCTGCGGGACAGTTTCGCCTTGATCGCGGCGATGTCGGCGGCCGGCATGTGCTTGCTGCCGTCCAGCCGGAAACCGTCGACGCCGAGCGAGAGCAGGTCGTTGAGGTAGGCGGCCAGCCGGCCGCGCACGTACTCCGACTCGGTCTTGAGGTCGGCGAGGTTGACCAGCTCGCAGTTCTGCACCTCGTACCGGTCGTTGTAGTTGGCGATGTCGTTGTTGCCGTTGCGGCCGCAGTAGTGGAAGTCCTGTGCGGAGTAGACGCCCGGGTAGTTGTAGTGGCCGTACGACGACCCGGCCCAGCCGGTGCCGCCGTTGTCCTGGCCGGACATGTGGTTGACCACGGCGTCGACGATCACCTTGACGCCCGCGGCGTGGCACGTGTTCACCATGGACTGGAACTGCGCGCGGGTGCCCTTGCGGGACTCGATCCGGTAGCTGACCGGCTGGTACGACACCCACCATGGGCTGCTGTTGACGTGCTCCTGCGGCGGGGACACCTGCACGTAGCCGTAGCCCTTCGGGCCCAGCGTGCTGGTGCACTCGGCGGCCACCGAGGTCCAGTTCCACTCGAAGAGCTGGACGATCACCTTCTTGGTGCCGGGGGCGGCGGCGGCCGGGGGTGCCGCCGCGGTGACGGGGACGAGCAGGCTCGCGGCCAGACTCAGGGCGAGCGCGGCGGCGCGGCATCGGCGTCGATGCATCAGGACTCCTGCGGGGTGCGGGGATGCGGGGGAGTGGAGCCTGGATCAGTGCTGGCTTCTTGCAAGCCAGACTGAAATTTTGCGGCAAGGTTACGAGCCTGTTGCAAAGTCTGTCAACGTATGGGCATCCGTCGTTGCGTCAGGCGCTACACGCGCGTCCGGTCCGGACGGTTCGAGAATCCGGCCGAGAAATTCGCCACCGAAGGTGATCCGTCCGCGCCGTCCCTCCGTACCTGAGTGGGGAGCAGGGTCGGCCGGTGGGGGCGCCGCCGCGAGACGATCGAGGAGCAGATGGCCCGGGCACAGCAGAACGAGAAGGCGACGACCGTCCGGACCACCACCACCAGCCGTGGTGCCCGGACGATGTCGAAGTCCGCGATGGTGGCGCTGACCGCCTCCGCACTCGGCCTCGCGTGGGCGGGTGTGGAGCTGGCCGGCGCCGGCGGCGTCATGTACTCGTACGGATTCTTCTTCACCGAGTTCTTCGCCGGGGTGGTCGCCCTGGTCTCGCTCAGCATCACAGTGATGCTGGGCCTGCTCGCCACCGACCGCCTGGTGCTGCTCATCCGGCACCGCGTGCTGCTCCAGTCGGCGCACCGCGCCACCGGCGTGCTCGGCGTGGCCGGGCTGGTCTTCCACGTCATCACCAAGGTCGCGATCGGCCGGGCCGGGCCGACCGACGCGGTGGTGCCGTTCCTCAGCGGCAGCGGCCTCTACGTCGGGCTGGGCACCGTCGCCGCGCTGCTGATGGTGGGCGTGCTCTGGACCGGCATCGTCCGGGTCCGGTTCGCCGGCGTCGGCCCGAAGTGGTTCTGGCGCGCACTGCACTCGATGGCGTACGTGTCCTGGCCGTTCGCGCTGGTGCACGGCCTCAACGCCGGCCGCCCGGCGGCCGGCTGGGTGGTGCTGAGCTACCTCGCCTGCGTGGTGCTCGTGGTGATGGCGCTGATGGTGCGCGTCTCGGTCCACCTCGGCAAGCGCAGCCGCGAGCAGCACCAGGCGGTCGCGCTCAACAAGGCGATGGCCGGCAAGGCCGAGGAGCGTACCGGCGTGTTCGCCGCGCTCACCCGCAAGAAGGCCGGCGACAAGGAGGACAGCGGCGCCGGCCGGGGCCGCTGGGCCGAGGCGACCGCCACCTGGACCGCCCCGGCCGGCACCGCCCGGCGACGCGATCCGGAGCGGTTCGCCGTACCCGTGGTGCCGGAACCCGGATCGTTGCGCGAGCCGGTCCGCGCCGCCGCCGCCCGGCGGCGCGACGCCGAGCCGGACGCGCCCGCCCGGCGTGCCCGGACCCAGGAGGCGCCCGCCCGGCGGCGCGACGAGGAGCGCGAGCCCGTCGTCCGCGCCCGGGACGAGGAGGCGGCGCCCGCACGCCGGACCGACGGCGAGCGGTCCCGCCGCCGTCGCCGCGACGACGAGGATCGCGTGACCCGCCGGTCCCGGACCGAGGAGCGAGTGAGCCGCCGGGCCCGCGACGACGAGGACCTGGTCGCCCGGTACTCAGCGCCGCCGGAGAGCGGCGGCCGGCACTCCGCGCCCCCGGACACCGGTGGTCGGCACTCCGCACCCCCGGACAGCGGCCGGTACGCCACCGCGGCCGAGGTGGCCCGCTACTCCGCGCCGCCGCGCGCGACCGACGAGCCGGAGGAGCCGTGGGACAGCCCGCGCCGCTGGGAGACCAACCCGATCTCCGGTGAGCCGATCTCGGCCGGCCCGATCTCCGGCACCCCCCTCTCGGCTGAACCGCTCAGCGGATCCGGCCGCCGCTACCGGGACGAGGAGGACGTGCCGGAGGAGCCGGACTACTGGCGCCCGCCGGCCCGCTACGCCGCCGACGAGGCGTTCGTCGACGACACCCCGACGCTCGTCGACCTCGCCTCCCGCCGGGCGATGCGCGCGGGCAAGGAGAGCCGGTCCGGCCGTCGCAAGCGGGCCGACGCGGACGCGGTCGACGGCGCGTACTGGGCCGGTCTGCGGGGTGAGGCCCGGTGAAACGCACGACGGTCCCGCCGGTCGCCTGCGTCGGCGAGCCCCGCCTGACCGCCGGGTTCGCCGAGTTCGGCCGGCTCGACCTGCTGGCCCACGAGGAGGTGCACGGCCCGATCGGCCCGATGGAACCGGCGGCGCTGCTGCGGCTCGCCGAGGCGATCGACCTCAAGGGCAAGGGCGGCGCGGGTTTCCCGTTCGCCCGCAAGCTGCGTGCGGTGCTGGAGTCCTGCGAGCGGCAGGACCTGGCCGCCGTGGTGGTGGTCAACGCCACCGAGGGGGAGCCGGCGAGCTGGAAGGACAAGGTGCTGCTCACCCGCGCCCCGCACCTCATCCTGGACGGTGCCGCGCTCGCCGCGTTCGCGCTCGACGCCGAGGAGATCGTGATCGGGGTGGCCGACGACGACGTGGGCCGGCCCTCGCTGACCGAGGCGTTGCAGGAACGGCGGATGCCGGTGCCCACCACCATCGTCACGGTGCCGCACCGGTTCATCTCCGGTGAGGGCGGCGCGCTCGTCAACGGCATCAACGGCCTGCCGCACATCCCGCCCGGCACGAAGAAGCGCTCCAGCGACTCCGGCGTGGGCGGGCTGCCCACGCTGCTGTCCAACGCCGAGACGTACGCCCAGCTCGCCGTCGCCGCCCGGATCGGCCCGTACGAGTACGCCGCGCTCGGCACCGACGACGAGCCGGGCACCGTGCTGCTCACCGTCACCGGGTCCGCCAAGCGCCCCGCCGTGGTGGAGTGCGCCGCCGGCACCCCGCTGCGCGAGATCCTCGACCTGTGCGAGGTGCCGCCCGGGCCGGGCATCCTGATGGGCGGCTACCACGGCAAGTGGATCACCGCGGCTGCCGCCGAGCGGGCCGAGGTGTCCCGCAAGGGGCTCACCGCCGTGGGCGGCACGCTCGGCGCCGGCATCATCGTGCCGCTCGGCGCCGACACCTGCCCGCTCGGAGAGGCCGCGCAGGTGGTGCGGTACCTGGCGGGCGAGTCCGCCGGGCAGTGCGGCCCGTGCAAGATGGGCCTGCCCGACCTGGCCCGCTCGGTCGACCTCGCGGTCTCCGGCAGCGCACCGGTCGAGCTGGTCCGGGCCGCGGCCGGCGACGTCAAGGGACGCGGCGCGTGCAGCCACCCGGACGGCACCGCCCGGTTCGCACTGTCCGCCATGGAGGTGTTCGCCGACGACCTGCGGCTGCACGCCACCGGCGAGGGCTGCGGCAAGCGGGTCAAGGGCATGATGGGCCTGCCCGGCGCGCCGGACGCCAACCCGCAGAAGCTCACTCTGGACTGGTCGCGCTGCGACGGGCACGGGCTGTGCGCGCACGTGGTGCCCGACTTCATCCGGCTCGACGGCAACGGCTACCCGGCGTTCCCGCCCACACCGGTGCCGACGTGGCTGCGCGAGGGCGCGCTCAAGGCGGTCAAGGTCTGTCCCGAACTCGCGCTCCGCCTGGTCCGGGCCGAGTAGATCCCAGGAGCCGCCGATGCGTACCGCCGTTCGTGTCACCGTCGCCGCCCTGCTGGCCCTCTTCGCCGCGACCGCCTGCGCGGCCGGGCCCGAGGGCGGTGCACCGGCGGGCGCGGTGGCCACCGCGTCCCCGGCTCCTGCGTCTCCGGCCGCCGTGTCTCCGGCCGCCGCGCCGGCGTCCGCGTCACCCGCCCCGGTGCCGGCCACGCTGTCGTTCACCGGCAAGACCCTCGACGGTACGGCGTTCGACGCCGCCGCCCTGGCCGGGCGGCCGGTCGTGCTGTGGTTCTGGGCGCCCTGGTGCGCCACCTGCGCCAGCCAGGCGTGGACGGTGGCCGAGATCGCCCCCGCCTACCGCGACACGGTCCCGATCGTCGGCGTCGCCGGGCTCGGCGAGCAGAAGGCGATGAAGTCGTTCGTCACCGAGTTCGACCTGGGCGGCACGACACAGATCGACGACCGGGCGGGCGCGCTGTGGCGCCGGTTCAAGGTGGCCGAACAGAGCACGTTCGTCGTCCTGGACCGCACCGGCCGGGTCGTCCACCAGGGATTCCTGGACGGCGAGGCGCTGACCCGGCAGGTCGAGACGCTGGCCCGGGGATGACCGGCGCGCTGCTGCTCGCCCTGACCGCCGGCATGCTCGGCGCGGTCAACCCGTGCGGCTTCGCGATGCTGCCCGCGTACCTCTCGTTGCTCGTCGCCGGCCCCGACGGCGGGCGCGGCGCGGTCGGCCGCGCGCTCACCGCGACGGCCGGGCTGACCCTCGGGTACGTGCTGGTGTTCGGCGCGTTCGGGCTGGCCCTGGCACCGGCGGCGGACTGGCTGCGGCCCCGGCTGCCGTGGCTCACAGTGACGCTCGGCGTGCTGCTGGCGCTGGCCGGGTGCTGGCTGCTCGCCGGCAAGCGGCTGCCCGCGCCGCGCCCGTTGCGCGTCGCGCCCCGGCTCACCCGCACCTGGCCGTCCATGGCGCTGTTCGGCGCGGCGTACGCGCTCACGTCGCTGACCTGCGCGATCGCGCCGTTCCTGGCGATCGTGGTGACCAGCCTGCGGGCCGGGTCGCCGCTGCGCGGGCTGGCGCTGTTCGGGGCGTACGCGCTCGGGATGGCGCTCGTGGTCGGGGTGGCCGCGCTCGCCGTGGCGCTGCTGCGCGGGCGGGTCGTGGCCCGGTTGCGCGGTGCCGGCGCGTGGGTGCCGCGACTGAGCGGCCTGGTGCTGCTGGTCGCGGGCGGCTACGTCGCCTGGTACGGCTGGTACGAGGTACGCCTCGCCCAGGGCCGCTACGACGCCTTCACCGACCCGGTCGTCCGCACCGCCACCGCCGTCCAGCAGACCGTGGTGAACGCCGTCGACACGGTGGGCCCCGCCGCCCTGGCGGCCCTCCTGGCCGCGCTCCTCCTAGCCGCCCTCACCCTCACCCGCCCCCGCCCCCGCACCCGCCCCCGCCCCCGCTCCCTCTCCCGCCATCTTGCAGTTGGTGCCCGGGCGGAAGGGGTGAAGCGGACTTCTCGCGGGCCGGAAGTGCAAGATCGCGGGGGAGTGGCGGGTGTGGCGGGTGCGGCGGGGACGGAGGCGGAGGAGTGGGTCAGCGCGGGGTGAGGCGGTCGGTGCCCAGCTTGTCGCGGAGGACCTCCGGGACCACCACCGAGCCGTCGGGCTGCTGGTGCTGCTCCAGGATGGCCGGGAACAGGCGGCTGGTGGCGAGCGCCGAGCCGTTGAGCGTGTGCACGAAACGGGTCTGCTTCGCGCCCGGCTCGCGGTAGCGGATCGCCGCCCGGCGGGCCTGGTAGTCACCGGCCCAGGAGACCGACGACACCTCCTTGTACTTGCCGGTGCTCGGCATCCACACCTCGACGTCGAGCGTCTTCTTCATCGAGGCGCTCGCGTCGCCGGCGGCGAGCAGGCTGGTCTGGAAGTGCAGACCGAGCTTGCCGACCAGACCCTCGACGTGCCCGACCATCGCCTCCAGCGCCTCGCCCGCCTGCTCCGGCAGCGTGAACTGGAAGATCTCCACCTTGTTGAACTGGTGGCCGCGCACGGTGCCGCGCTCGTCGGAGTGCGAACCGGCCGCCTCGCGCCGGTAGCACGGCGTGTACGCGAACGCCTTCAACGGCAGCTTCGGCGTCTCCAGGATCTCGTCCTGGTACGCGCCGAGAATCGCCGTCTCCGCGGTGGGCAGCAGGAACTGGCCGCGTGAGGACGACTGCTTGTCGATGTGGTAGACGTCGTCGTGGAACTTCGGGAACTGCCCGGCGGCGAAACCGGCGCTCTCCAGCAGCAGGTGCGGCGGGAGCAGGAACTCGTAGCCGGCCTGGATGTTCTGCTCGATCAGCCAGTTCACCAGCGCCCACTCCAGCCGGGCGCCGAGACCGGTGTACATCCAGAAGCCCGAGCCGCCGAGCTTGACGCCCCGCTCGTGGTCGACCAGGCCGAGCGCACGGCTCAGCTCCACGTGGTCGCGTACCTTCTCGATGGCCGGCGCCTCGCCGAACGTGCGCACCACCCGGTTGGCCTCCTTGCCCCCGGCGACCACGTCGTCGGCGGGCAGGTTCGGCAGCTCGCTCATCGCCGAGCGCAGCCGGGACTGCACCTCGTCGAGCTGGGACTCCAGCTCCGCGAGCTGCTTGCGCTCGGCCTCCGGGGCGACCGGCTGCGGCGTGCCGCCGGACCGTTTCGCCTCCGCGTACGCGCGCGCCTCGGCCTTGCGGCGCTGCCGCTCGGCGTCGATCTCCGTGATCAGGGCGCGCCGCTCCTGGTCGAGCCGCTGGATGTCGTCCAGCGCCCGGGTGACCTCGGCGGGATCCAGTCGCTTCGCCAGCGCGGTCGCCACCGCCTCGCGATCCTTCCGGATCAACTCCATGTCGAGCATGCTGCTCGTACGCCTCCGTCCAGGCAGTCAGGTGGGACCTCCAGATGCTACCGTCGCGCCCCCGCCGCCCCGGCCCGGCCCGCGCAGCCCGCCGCCGCGGTGCCCTTCCCGATGACGGTGCGTGGTGGTTGAGCCGTTGACAGGGTGTGCTCACACTCTGTGATGGTGCGCTGATGCCCGCGCTGGCCCCCTTCCGCTTGCCGGCCCGTTGACCTGGTCAATCTCGCGGATCCGCTCTCCGGCCGACATGGCCCTTCGGCGACTTTGCTCTGCAGCCACCGACGCGGCGTTCGACGGAGCGTCAGCGTTGCGCGGATGGCTGCAGAGCAAAGTGCGCGAGGGGTGAAGGGTGGGGGCGGCGGCGTGGTCACGCACGGTCACTGATTCCTGTCGCGTGTGGTGCGGGGCCGGGACCTGCGAACGCGGGCCCAAGACCGGAGCGTCAGAGGCGTACCGGCATCAGGACCGAGAAGGCGTGCGCGTCGTCGGCCCGTCGCACGGCCAGCGGGGCGATCGGGCCGTCCAGTTCCAGCACGAGCTGGCCGTCGCCGGTCCCCAGCGCGTCCAGCAGGTACTCCCGGTTCACCGCCACCCGAAGCGCATCCGGGCCACCCGGGCCGCCCACGCCCGCCCCGCCGCCCACGCCCGCCCCGCCGCCCACGCCCGCCGCGCCGCCCACGCCGTCGCCGTCGGTCACAGCGTTCGGGTCGACCAGGCGCAGCTCGCCCCGGCCGTCCAGGCCGAGCGCCACCACCTCGTGCTCGACGCCCTCGTGCGCGCGGTGGCAGACCGGGACGCCGTCGGCGGTGAGCGCCGCGCGCAGCGCCGCGCCGTCGAACGGGATCCGGTACGCGGGCACGTCGCCGAGTTGCGCCCGCAGCAGCCGCCGGTAGTCAGGGAAGTCGTACGGCAGCGGGTCGGCGGTCACCGGGCGGCCCGCCACCGTGACCGTCACCCGGTCGGCGGCGACGACCACCTCGGCGGTCCCCGCACTTTCGGCGCCCAGCAGCGCGCGGAGTTCGTCCACCGATGCCACCGGCAGCAGCGCGCTCACCGGCGGGCCGCCGACGGTCCCGGCGACCCGGGCCACCGCCAGCCGGTGCCGGTCGGTGGCGACCAGCCGGACACCGTCCGGCTCGACCTCCACCAGCACGCCGGACAGGACCGGCAGGTCGGGGTCGGCGCCGACGGCGAAGCGTACGGCGTCCACGGCGGCGGCGAGGTCGGTGCGGGACAGCACGAGGCGGGTGGTCACGACGGTCTCCTCCGGGTCGATCAGGCTGCGGATCCGGGAAAGTTCGCGACGGGCGTCGGCCAGGCCGTCCTCCAGGCGGCGCAGGTGCGCGTCCAGCAGCCGGTGCACCTCGGCCGGCCGGTGCCGGTGCCGCAGCGCCTCGGCGATGCCGGCCAGCGGCATCCCCACCCGGCGCAGCCCGGCCACCAGCCGGGCCGGGTCCACCTGCTCCTCGGTGTACCAGCGGTAGCCGGTCACCGGGTCCACCCGGGCCGGGGCCAGCACCCCGGAACGGTCGTAGAACCGCAGTGCGCTGACCGTCAACCCGCTGGCCCGGGCCAGTTCGCCGATGCTGCGAAGCTCGCTCTCCACGGCCGTCATCCTGTGACCTCAAGCGGGTCGAGGGTCAACCTCACGCCGGCAGGGTGCGGAACGTGATGCCGGCGCGTACCAGCCGGTCCAGCAGCGCGTCACCCATCGCCGCGACGGGCGTGACCTGCCCGGCGGTCTCCGGCAGGTCGTCGAAGGCCAGGCAGAGCGCCGACTCGGCGAGCATCTTGGCCGTCTCGTCGTAGCCCGGGTCGCCACCGGCCACCTCGGTCACCACCCGCCGCCCGCCGCCGGTGCCCACGAACCGCACCCGGAACCACGACCTGGCCCGCTGCTCGGCCGTCGGGCCCTGGCCGGAGGCGAGCCGCCCGAGCAGCCAGCGCCGCGTCGGCGCCACCTTCACCAGCCCCACCACACCGGCCAGCCCCACCCCGGCGACGAGCACCGTGGGCAGCCGCTTCATCGCCGCGAAGTGCCGGTAGCGGAAGTCCGGGCCGTACTCCGGGCGGGCCGCCGCGGACCGGCGGACCACCTGCGGGTCGATGGTGGGCAGCGGCACCGCCCACTGGCCGAACTCGCGTACCCGGCCGACCTTGCCCGGCACCGCGCGGACCCGGCGTCCGTCCGGGCCGGGCTCCATCGCCCGGCGGGCCCGCGCCGCGCGGCTCGTCTCACCGGTACGGGAGAACGCGGTGAGCGCCGAGTGGTACGTCCCGGCGGAGAACCGGCCACCGGCCCGGACGTACCCGTCCACGGCGATCGGCCCGTCGGCCGGCAGTTGCTTGACCGTGTACCAGACGCCCAGGTCGTGCGGGATCGAGTCGAAGCCGCAGGCGTGCACCAGGCGTGCCCCGGTGCGCACCGCCTCGGCGTGGTGCCGCACGTACATCCGGTCGACGAACTCCGGCTCGCCGGTGATGTCGAGGTAGTCGGTGCCGGCCGCGGCGCAGGCGGCCACCAGCGGCTCGCCGTGGTGCACGTACGGGCCGACCGTGGTCGCCACCACCCGGGCGCACTCCGCCACCGCGCGCAGCGACGCCGGGTCGGTCACGTCGGCGGTGAGCAGCGGGAGGTCGGCCAGGGCCGGGTCGATCGCGGCCAGCCGGTCCCGCACCGCGGCCAGCTTGTCCGGGTTGCGCCCGGCGAGTGCCCAGCGCAGCCGGTCCGGCGCGTGCCGGGCCAGGTACTCGGCGGTCAGCCCGCCGGTGAAGCCGGTGGCGCCGAACAGGACGAGGTCGTACGGACGGTCTGCGCGCATCCGCCGAGTGTGCCATCCACGGCGCTCACCTTCACGGTGTGAAGACCACCCGGACGCAGCCGTCGGCCCGGTCCCGGAACAACGCGTACCCCTCGGCGCCGTGCTCCAGCGGCATCCGGTGCGTGGCCAGATGCTCGGTGACCAGCTCGTCGCGGGCCATCCGCTCCAGCAGCGCCGGGATCGCGGCACCGCCCCGGCGCCGGGCGGCGCGGACCGCGAGCCCCTTGTCCGCGAGCGCGCCGAGCGGGAACCGGTCCACGAATCCGGGCCGGGCGTCGAGCACCACCACCACGCCGCCCTTGCGGCAGGCGTGCACCGCCTCGCGCAGCGCCGCCCCGCCGTCCGGCTCGGCCGCCGGCCACCGCACCGGCGCGGCCGGCACCCCGGAGGCGTCGACGCACACGTCCGGCCCCCGGCCGCCGCTGCGTTCGCGCAGTTCGGCGAGCACGTCGACGTACCTGTGGTTGAGCGCCTCCACGCCGTCGTGTCCGGTGACCATCCGCAGCCGGTCGTCCCGGTCGTCGACCACCACCACCCGGTCCGCGCCCCGGGCCACCGCCGCGCCGGCGGTGAGCTGACCGACCGCGCCCGCGCCCCACACCGCCACCACGTCCCCGGGGGCGACCTCGCCCAGCTCGGCGCCGTACCAGCCGACCGGCGCGGCGTCGGCCGCGAACACCGCCCGCTCGTCGCTCACCGACTCCGGTACGGCGAACGCGCCCACGTCGGCGTACGGCACCCGCACGTACTCGGCGTGACCACCGGCGAAGCCGCCCAGCCGGGCCGGACGGCCGTAACCACCGGCGGGCGGCTGCCCCCACTCCGGCTCGGCCGCCACGCCGCTCGTGCCGTTGTCGCAGCAGGCCGGCAGCCCTTGCCGGCAGAACCAGCACGCCCCGCACGCGACCGTCGCGCCCACCACCACCCGGTCCGCGACCCGGTGCCGGCGTACCTCCGGACCGACCTCGACCACGTCGCCGAGGAACTCGCGTCCGAGCACCTCCCCGGCGGACGCCTCGGGCACCTGCCCGGCCAGCAGCGGCAGGTCCGCGCCGCAGGTCGTGCTGCGCCGGACCCGGACGATCATGTCCTGGGCGTTGCGCAGCTCGGGGTCCGGGACACGGCGCACCTCCACGAAACCGGCCCCGGCCCAGCACAGCGCCCTCACGTCGGCGTCCCCGGCCGGTCCAGCGGTGAACGGTCCGCCCGCAGCACCTCGCCGGTCTCCAGGAGTTGTTTGGTCTGCCGTAGCACCTGGCGCAGGAACCGGCCCGGGTCGTCGCCGACCAGGTGCGCGGCGAACCCCGGGAGCGTGCACTCCCCGCCCAGCGGGCGGACCGCCAGCTCGGTGCCGCGCCCGCCGGGGGCCGGACGGGCCCACACCTCGACCGCGCCGTCGAGGCGCCGCAGCGGCTCGGGCCACCGCCCCGCCGGGAGCACCTGTTCGGGCGCCGCGGCCACCGTCACCACCTGCCACCGGCCCGGCCGCGGATCGGCGCCGGTTCGCCGCGCGCGGCGGCGGGCCAGCACCCGTGCGCCCGCCGGAGCGAGCACCCGTGCCCCCGCCAGCGCCAGCGCGCCGGCCGCCAGCCGTCTGCTCCGCGCCACCCGACCTCCCGCCGTTCCCCGGGCGGCCGGCGCTCCGGCCGGCCGCCCCGCGTGCCTACAGGGTGCGCGACGCCCGGGTGAGCGGGGTTCGCCCGGAAGGGGTGAACCGGCGCGGTCCGGGTAACCGCTGCCCGCACCGACGGGGGGAGGGACGCATGCCGGAGGAGGCCGACCAGGTCGTCACCGCGCCGAGCGGCACACGCGACATCACCGGTACGCCCGATCTGCTCACCACTGGCCTCGATTCACCCGATGTCGCCGGTGGTGCCCTGCCGGGCGGCCCGCCGTTGCTGGCGTCCCGGTTGACGCCGCCCGTGCCGCCCGAGCCGGTCCTGCTGCGTCCCCGCCTGCTGGACCGGCTCGATCAGGGCGCGTCGGGGCCGGTGACGCTCGTCTGCGCACCGGCCGGCTGGGGCAAGACGACGCTGCTGTCGACCTGGGCGCGGGGGGAGCGGGACGGGCCGGCGCCGGCCTGGCTGACGGTGGCCGAGGGGGAGACCACCCGGCGGTTCTGGGGCTACCTCGCGGCGGCCCTGCGTACCGCCGCCGCCGACGACCCGGACGACGGCCCGCCACCGGTGCCGGACGGACCGCCCCGGCCCGAGCAGCTCGAAACGCTCGCCGCCGCGCTCGCCGCACGGGAACGGCACGTGCTGCTGGTCCTGGACGACCTGCACCGGGTCACCGACCCGGCCGCCCTGACCGGGCTGGAGTTCCTGCTCCGGCACTCCGACGGCCGGCTGCGGCTGGTGGCCGGCGCGCGCAGCGAACCACCGCTGGCGCTGCACCGCTGGCGGCTGGCCGGCGAGCTGACTGTGATCGGCGCCGACGACCTGGCGTTCACCGCCGACGAGGTGGCCGACCTGCTCGTCGCGCACGGCGTGTCGGTGCCCGCCCCGGCGGTGGCCCGGCTGGCCGAGCGCACCACCGGCTGGCCCGCCGGGCTGCGCTTCGCCGCGCTCGCGCTCGGCGACGGCGCCGACCCGGCGCGCGCCGTGGAACGGTTCGCCGGTGACCAGCCGGACGTCGCCGCGTACCTGCGGGACGAGGTGCTCGCCCCGCTGGAACCGGCGACCCGCGACGTCCTGCGCCGGGTGGCGGTGGCCGTCGCGGTCCACGCCGACCTGGCGGCCGCGCTGACCGGGCGGCCCGACGCCGGGCACCTGCTCGCCGAGGCGGCCCGGGAGGGCGGTTTCCTCCACCAGGACGGCGGCAGCCCGCAGTGGTACCGGCCGCACCCGCTCCTGGCCGACGTGCTGCGCGACGAACTGGACCGGCTGCCCGCCGACGAGGTGCGCGAGCTGCACCGGCGGGCCGCCGGCTGGTACGCCGGCCACGACCGTCCGGCCGACGCGCTGCGGCACGCGCTTCTCGCCGGTGAGTGGGCCGGCGCCACCGAGCTGCTCGTCACCCGCTGGCCCGAGCTGGCGCCGGACGAACCGGCCGCCGTTCCGGCCCCACCCGAGCCGCCCGCCGAGGCGGTCCGCCGGGATCCGGAGCTGGCGCTGGCCGCGGCCGCCGAGCGGGCGTACGCCGGGGATCGGGCCGCCGCCGACGCGCAGCTGCGGCGCGCGCCGGCCGACGCCGCGGACCTGCCCGCGCCGCGCCGTGACCGGTTCGGCCGGCTGGCCGTCGCCGTGGAACTGAGCCTCGCCCGGCTCGGCGGCGACCACGAGGAGGTACGCCGGACCGCCGACCGCCTGCTGGCCACGATCACGGCGGAGGAGTCCCCGAGCGGCCCGGACGCCGGCAGTGCCGTCGCCGGTGATCCGCGCGCCGGGACGGCCGAGCGGGACGACGTGCGCGCGGTGGCCGGTGCCGCGCACGGGCTGGCCGCGCTCGCCGAGGGGGAGCTGTCCACCGCCCGGGACCACTTCGCCGCCGCGCGGGAGGCGGCGCGGCGGGCCGGGCGGCCGCGTACCGAGCTGCTCTGCGTCAGCCGCTCGGCCCTGCTGGAGGCGGCCCGGGGCGCGCTGCGGGCCGCCGAGGAGCTGGCCCGGGAGGCGCTGGCGATGCCGCCCTGCCAGGGCTGGTCGTCCCGGTCCGACTGCGGCTACGCGTACCTGGCGCTGGCGTTCGTGGACTGGCAGCGGGACCGGCCGGCGGAGGCCGCGGCCCACCTGGCGCTCGCCGGGCCGGCCGCCGCGGAGCCGGGCGGCGCCGCGCTCACCGCGCTGTGCCGGGCCGGGCTGCTCGCCGACGGCGGCGACCCGGGCGGTGCGCTGCGCATGCTCGCCGAGGCGCGGACCGCCGCGCCCGGCCCGGAGCTGGCCGAGTGGCTCGCCGCCGAGGAGGCGCAGCTACGCGCCGTCGTCGGTGACGTCGACGGCGCCCGGGCACTGCTCGACGCGGCGGGCGACGGCCCGGCGCCGGCGCTGGCGGCCGCGCGGCCGCGGCTGCGCGCCCGTGGCGCCCGGGCCGCCGGGCGGAGG
>NZ_JBAKHP010000025.1:0-99323 GCF_036902745.1 Micromonospora sp. CPCC 205554
AGCGCCGATGGTACTGCACTCGGGAGGGTGTGGGAGAGTAGGACACCGCCGGACAATCTTCCAATTCAGGGCCACCCCCGCACGGGGCGGCCCTGAATTGCGTTCTCCCCCGGAGAAGCCGGCCGGAGCCGGCTCCCGGACGAGCGGACTCAGCGGCTCTGGACGGACTCACGGATGTCGCGGAACAGGGCCGCCGCGTCGTCGACCCGGCGGCCCGGGAACATGCCCATCACCACGCTGCCGTGGTCGGCCCATCCGCACACGGCGAAGTCGCCGCCGTCGCCGCTCGTCGTACCGCACTTCATCACGCCACCCAGGCGGCCCGCGTCCACCTCGCGGAGCCCGGCGACGCGGCCGGTCTCGTCAGCCATCAGGCGGAACAGCGTGTCCAGGTCGCGTTCGGGCTGCCAGAGCAGCGTGGTGCCGCCGAACAGGAGCACCGAACGCTTGGCGTCCCCGCGGTCGGAGTAGACGGCGCCGAAGCCGCGGTCCAGCTCGATGTCGGCGGCCAGCCCGTCACGCAGGTAGTCGGCGGTGCTGCGGGCCCGCTCGCTGTCGTCCCGCACCAGCCCGGCCACCTCGGCCGGCTGGTCGAGCGTGGTGTCCTTCTGCTGGAACACCCGCCAGCCGCCCAGCCCGAGCGCTCCGGCGCCGGCCAGGCCGGCCGCGAGCAGTGCGGCCAGGACGACCTTGCGGCGCCGCGAGACAGGGCGGCGTTCGGGCTCCTGCGCGGGGTCGCGGCGGCTCAGCTCGATCGGCTCTTCGGTCAGCTCGACCGGATCGGAACCCCCGTCGACCGGGCGCTCGGTGAGATGCGCGTCGGACATGACCGCCACCGTACGCGAATCACAGGTGGTGCACGTCGGGTCCCCGAAAGCGCTCCGTAGACTTTCAGGGTGACCGAGAGACTGGATGCCCGACGCCCCGACGCCCCGACCCTCGCCGGCCAGTACCAGCCCGGCGAGGTAGAGCAGCGACGGTACGAGCAGTGGGTAGCCGGCGGGCACTTCCGGGCGTCGGCGGACAGCGAGAAGCCGCCGTTCACCATCGTCATCCCGCCGCCGAACGTCACCGGCTCGCTGCACATGGGCCACGCCTTCGAGCACACCCTCATGGACGCGCTCACCCGGCGCAAGAAGATGCAGGGGTACGAGGCGCTCTGGCTGCCGGGCATGGACCACGCCGGCATCGCCACCCAGAACCTGGTCGAGCGGCAGCTCGCCGGTGAGGGGCTGTCCCGCCACGACCTCGGGCGGGAGAAGTTCGTCGAGCGGGTCTGGCAGTGGAAGGCCGAGTCCGGCGGCGCGATCCTCGGCCAGATGCGCCGGCTCGGCGACGCCGTCGACTGGGACCGCGAGCGGTTCACCATGGACGAGGGTCTGTCCCGGGCCGTGCAGACCATGTTCAAGAAGCTCTTCGACGACGGTCTCATCTACCGGGCCAACCGGATCATCAACTGGTGCCCGCGCTGCCTCACCGCGCTGTCCGACATCGAGGTCGAGCACACCGACGACGAGGGCGAGCTGGTCTCGATCCGCTACGGCGACGAGGTCGTGGTGGCGACCACCCGGGCGGAAACCATGCTCGGCGACACCGCGGTGGCGGTGCACCCGGACGACGAGCGCTACCGGCACCTGATCGGCACCGAGGTGGAGCTGCCGCTCACCGACCGGCGGATCCCGATCGTCGCCGACGAGCACGTCGACCCGAGCTTCGGCACCGGCATGGTCAAGGTGACCCCGGCGCACGACCCGAACGACTTCGAGATCGGCCAGCGGCACGATCTGCCCTCGCTGACGATCATGGACGAGCGCGGCGTCATCACCGCGCCCGGCCCGTTCGAGGGCCTGGACCGGTACGAGGCCCGCCCGGCGATCGTCGCGGCGCTGCGCGAGCAGGGCCGGATCGTGGCCGAGAAGCGGCCGTACCTGCACGCGGTCGGGCACTGCTCGCGGTGCAAGACGACAGTCGAGCCGCGACTGTCGTTGCAGTGGTTCGTCAACACCGCACCGCTGGCCAAGGCCGCCGGTGACGCGGTGCGCGACGGCCGGGTGAAGATCGAGCCGGCCGAGCTGGCCAAGCGCTACTTCGCCTGGGTCGACAACATGCACGACTGGTGCATCTCCCGCCAGCTCTGGTGGGGCCACCGCATCCCCGTCTGGTACGGCCCGGACGGCGAGATCGTCTGCGTCGGCCCGGACGAGGAGCCGCCGACCGGCGAGGGCTGGCGGCAGGACGAGGACGTGCTGGACACCTGGTTCTCCAGCGGCCTCTGGCCGTTCTCCACGCTCGGCTGGCCGGAGCAGACTCCGGACCTGGCGAAGTTCTACCCGACCAGCGTGCTGGTCACCGGCTACGACATCCTGTTCTTCTGGGTCGCCCGGATGATGATGTTCGGCCTGTACGCGATGGACGGCGTGCAGCCGTTCGACGTGGTGGCGCTGCACGGCATGGTCCGTGACGAGCACGGCAAGAAGATGTCGAAGTCGTTCGGCAACGTGGTGGACCCGCTGGACTGGATCGACCGGTTCGGCGCCGACGCCACCCGGTTCACGCTCGCCCGGGGCGCCAACCCCGGCCAGGACGTGCCGGTCAGCGAGGAGTGGTGCCAGGGCTCCCGCAACTTCTGCAACAAGCTCTGGAACGCCACCCGGTTCGCGCTGCTCAACGGCGCGCACACCGACGGCCCGCTGCCGGACGCCGGTGACCTCTCCACCGTCGACAGGTGGATCCTGTCCCGGCTGGCGCACGTCACCGCCGAGGTCGACGAGCAGTTCGAGGCGTACGAGTTCGCGAAGGTCTGCGACCTGCTCTACCACTTCGCGTGGGACGACGTCTGCGACTGGTACGTGGAGCTGAGCAAGCCGGTGCTGGCCGAGGGCGGCCCGGCCGCCGACGCCACCCGGCGGGTGCTCGGGCACGTGCTGGACCAGCTCCTGCGGCTCCTGCACCCGGTCATCCCGTTCGTCACCGACGAGCTGTGGGCCGCGCTCAGCGGCGGCGAGACCGTGCTGGCGGCGTCCTGGCCGGTCGCCGACCGTGCCCTGATCGACGACGCCGCGGAGGGCGAGGTCGGCACCCTGCAGCGGGTGGTGACCGAGGTCCGGCGGTTCCGCTCGGACCAGGGGCTGCGGCCGACCCAGCGGGTCGCCGCCCGGCTCGACGGCCTGACCGGCGCGGGCATCGCGGCGCACGAGCCGCTGGTCCGCTCGCTGGCCCGGCTCGACGTGCCCGCCGACGACTTCCAGGCCAGCGCCACGCTGGCGATGCCCGGCGAGGTGAGCGTCGCGCTCGACACCCGCGGCTCGATCGACGTGGCCGCCGAGCGCGCCCGGCTCACCAAGGACCGGGCGGCGGCCGAGAAGGAGGCCACCCAGGCGCGGGCGAAGCTGGACAATCCGGCGTTCGTCGGCAAGGCGCCCGAGCCGGTGGTGGCGAAGATCCGCGAACGGCTGGCGGTGGCCGAGGCGGACCTGGTCCGGATCGACGCCGCCCTGGAGGCGCTTCCCGCATGAGCGCGAGGAGTGAGCCGGGGTTGCGAGCCCCGCAGTCGCGAACGAAAGATGGCTCCGCATGAGCGAACGCACCGACCCCAGCGCGTTCGCCGAGGTGGACGCCGCGCTCAACGCGCGCGGCTTCACCCGGATGCACTTCGAGCTGGAGAAGATCGAGACCCTGCTCGACCTGCTGGGCAGCCCGCAGCGGGCGTACCCGTCCATCCACCTGACCGGCACCAACGGCAAGACCTCGACGGCGCGGATGATCGACTCGCTGCTGCGGGCGTTCGGGCTGCACACCGGCCGCTACACCAGCCCGCACCTGGAGACCGTCCGGGAACGGATCAGCCTGGACGGCGAGCCGGTGAGCGAGGACCGGTTCGTGTCCACGTACCGCGAGATCGCGCCGCTGGCCGAACTCGTCGACCAGCGGTTCGCCGAGCCGCTGACGTACTTCGACATGACCACGGCGCTGGCGTTCGCCACGTTCGCCGACGCGCCCGTCGACGTGGCGGTGGTGGAGGTCGGGCTCGGCGGCGCGGAGGACGCGACGAACGTGATCCAGGCCGGCGTCGCCGTGATCACCCCGATCGGGCTGGACCACACCGAGTGGCTCGGCGACACGATCGAGGACATCGCGCTGCACAAGGCGGGCATCATCCACCCCGGCGCCACCGTGATCGCGGCGGCGCAGGAGGAGGAGGCGGCCCGCCCGATCCTGGAACGCTGCGCCGAGGTCAACGCCACCGTCGCGCGCGAGGGCGCCGAGTTCGGCGTGCTGCGCCGCGCGGTGGCGGTCGGCGGCCAGGTGCTGACCATCCAGGGCCTGGGCGGGGTCTACGAGGAGATCTTCATCCCGCTGCACGGCGCGCACCAGGCGCAGAACGCCGCTGTGGCGCTGGCCGCCGTGGAGGCGTTCCTCGGTGCCGGGGCGCGGCGGCAGCTCGACATCGAGGCGGTCCGTGAGGGCTTCGCCGCGACCAGCTCGCCGGGCCGGCTGGAGCGGGTGCGTTCCGCCCCGACGGTGCTGCTCGACGGCGCGCACAACCCGCACGGGATGGCCGCCACCGTCGCCGCGGTGCAGGAGGAGTTCGCGTTCAGCAAGCTCGTCGGCGTGCTGGCGGTGCTCGGCGACAAGGACGCGGCGAGCCTGCTCGAACTGCTCGAACCGGTGCTCGACTCGATCGTGGTCGCGGAGAACAGCTCGGCCCGGGCGATGCCGGTGGACGAGCTGGCCGCGCTGGCGCGGGAGATCTTCGGGCCGGAGCGGGTGCAGGTGGCCCGGGAGATGCCCGACGCCATCGAGGCGGCGGTGGCGGAGGCCGAGTCGGACGTGCCGGGCGAGCTGGCCGGGGTGGGCGTGCTGGTCACCGGATCGGTGGTGACAGTGGCCGACGCCCGCCGGCTGCTCAAGCGATGACCGGCCCGCAGCGCCCGACCGGTCCGCAGCAGCCGACCGGCGCGGAGCAGCAGGCCGGCCCGGAGCCGCGCCCGGACGTCGGGCCGCAGGCGACCGGTCTGGACCAGCCCGACGGCGGCCGCCGGTCCGGGCTGCGGAACCCGGACAAGGCGGTACGCGGGCTGGGCGCCGGCACCATGTCGCTGGAGGCGCTGGTGCTGCTGCTGGCCATCCAGCCGATCCGGGTGGTCGGCGGTGACCTGAGCGGCGCGGCGATCGGCGTGATCGTGGCGCTGGCGGTCGCCTGCGTGGTGCTCGCCGGCATGATGCGCCGCCCCTGGGCGTGGCACGCCGGCACCGTGATCCAGGGACTGCTGCTGCTCTCCGGGCTGCTGCACTGGTCGCTGTTCGCGCTCGGGGTGATGTTTGCGCTGGTGTGGGCGTACGCGCTGCACGTGCGGCGGGTCATCCTCGGCTGAGGACGGCCCGCCGCGTACGGCTCAGGCGTCGGCGAGCGTGCGCCACTGCGTCAACGCGACGCCGTGGCCGTCGGGGTCGCGGAAGGCCGCCGCCCACACCTCCAGCTTGGTGCCCCGGTTGACCACGCGCGGGGCGTACGTGAACCGGACGCCGGAGTCGCGCAGCCGCTCGTACGCCCCCTGGATGTCGTCCACCTCCAGGTTGACGTGCACCAGGCGGCGGCTGATCGGGGCGGCGCCGGTCACCCGGCGCAGCACCAGCCGGGTCGGCCCGGAGGAGAGCACGGCGTTGCCCTCGCCCCGGTCCAGCTCGTCGAAGCCGAGTTCGCGGTAGAAGTCGAGGGACCGGTCCAGGTCGGTGACGAGCAGCGTGATGCCGACGCCGCTGATCGGGCTGGCCAGCTCGTCCGGCTCGGCCGCGCCGGCCGGGCCGAAGATCGCCTCGTCCAGCTCCTCGGGCGTCGGCGGCGCGTCGGAGCGCCGAGGCGCGTCCGCGGGGTCGTCCAGCGGCACGTCGATCGGGTCGGGCCCGGTGTCGGCCGGCCCGGTGCCGGCCGGCCGGGTGTCAGCCGGTCCGCTGTCGACGAGCACGGTCTCGACCGGCACCGTGTCGGGCGGCTCCTCGGCCGGCGAGCGGGGTGCCGGGGCGCGGCGGGGGAGCGGGCCGGGGCCGGCCGTGCGGTCGGCCCGCTCGACGAGCTGCCCCTCCAGCACCACCGGGCCGCCGGGGCTCTGGTGCAGCACCACCGGTTCGCGTTCCTCGGCCCGGGGCGGGACGTCGTCCAGGTACGGGTCCGGCGCGGGCGGGTAGTCGTCGCGGAAGTCGTCCTCCGGCGCACGCCCGGCCCACGGCGGCGCCTCCTGCGCGATCAGCGGCTCGTCCAGCGGGTCCGGCTCGGCGGCGTACTCGGGCGGCAGGTCGGCGACCGCGGCGGCGCTCTCCGCGTGCGTGGGCACCTCGTCCCAGAGCACGCGTACGTGCCGCTGGTCGTCGAGCGCCACCCGGACCGGCAGCGCCTGGCCCAGCGAGGGCCACTTGGCGACCGGCACCCGAGGCTCGATGATCTTCTTGGAGCGGGGCGGCAGCCCCGGCGCGTCGATGACCAGTTGCAGCTCGCACCGGCCGAACGCGTACTGGGTGGGTGGTTCGGAGGCGCTGTGCACGTGCCCCAGGCCGATCACCCAGGTGCGGCCGCCCCCGCGCACCGTGGCCAGGGCGATCGCCAGCACCAGCAGCGCGACGCCGAGCGCCACGATGGCCCAGCTGGTCATGCCGAGCCCGAACACGGTCACGAAGGTGGCGACGGTGCCCAGCACCGCCCCGATCAGTTTGCGTACCGGCGCGATCGTGCGGTTCCCGCCATTCGCCACAGTGGACCTCCCAGGGGTTCCAGGGCCAGGCTAGGCCGCCGCGGCGGGCCAGGGAAGACGCAGCCGCCGCGCCGGCGCCGGGACCGGGTCGCTACGCTGACCGTACCCAGCCGAACCCCGTTTGAGTGCGCAGGAGGAACCCAGCGTGTCCAGCAGCAGCCCGGACGAGCGGACGCTCGTACTGATCAAGCCCGACGCGGTACGCCGCGGTCTGGTGGGCGAGATCCTGTCCCGTTTCGAGCGCAAGGGCCTGCGGATCGACGCGATGGTGAGCCGGAGCATGGACGGCGGCTTCGCCGACCAGCACTACGCCGAGCACGTCGACAAGCCGTTCTACCCGCCGCTGAAGACGTTCATGACCAGCGGCCCGCTCGTGGCGCTCGTGCTCTCCGGCGACCAGGTGATCGAGGTGGTGCGCGCGATGATCGGCAGCACCGACGGGCGCAAGGCCGCCGCCGGCACCATCCGCGGTGACCTGTCGCTGTCGAACCGGGAGAACCTGGTGCACGCCTCCGACTCGGCGGACAGCGCCAAGCGCGAGATCGCGCTCTGGTTCCCCGAGCTGGCTTGAGCGGTTCCGGCGGCGGCTCCGGGCCGCCGCCGGCCCGTCAGGGAGTCGGCGCGGGTGGCAGCGTGCCGAGTTCGCGCACGATCCGCTCCGCCAGGGCCACCGCCCGGGTACGCGCCTCCGCGGTGACCGCCTTCCGGTCACCGGGACGGGCCGGGCGGGCGCAGAGCACACTCGCCTCGACGAGGTAGCCCCGGTGCCGGACGACCACCCGGGCGTGACCGAGCAGCGGATAGTGGCCGCCGGAGTCCAGGCGGTCGCTGTCGGCGGTGACGGTGGCGAGCACACCCGTCGTGCCGGCCACCCGCACCGGAGCGCTGGCGCCCCGGTAGCCGATCACGCCGCTGTGCGGTTCGCCGAGCAGGTGCGTGGCGCCGCCGGTGCACGTCGTCCGGCGTACCGTCTCGAACGCCTGCTCGACCAGCGGCGGCGTCGCGTCGGGCCGCACGGCCGCGACCACCTGGACCCGGCCGATCGCCTCCCCGCGCTGCCCGCCGCCGGAGTAGGCGGCGGGCTTCGTCTCGGCGCGGACGGTGAAGAAGGATCTGACGGTGACCGGGTCACGGTAGTTGCCGACCAGTGGCCTCGGCATGTCGCAGAGGCCGAGCTGCGCGCTCGCGTTCGCTGTCGACTCGGCGCGTTCGACCGGGCCGAGACGCCCGGCGGCGCGGCGTACCGCGGCCAGGACCGCCGGCCCTTCGTGTTCCGGCGCGGGCGACGCGCTGGGCGCCGGTGGCGGCGACCCCGTCGCGGGCGCGACCGGCGTCCCGGCGCCGCAGCCGGCGAGCAGGGTCGCCGCCACCAGGGCGGCAGGGATCAGTCGGGCACGCACGTTTCCTCCCCCGTCGGCGTGTCACCGGCGACTGTAGAGGAACCGCCCGCCGTCCGGGGGGTGCGTTACTCGGTCGGCGGCTCGGTCCGGCAGGTCACCGCGACCCGGTTCCACACGTTGATGGTGGCGATCGCCATCACCAGGTCCGCCAGTTCCTTCTCCGACCACACCTTCGCCGCGGCGTCCCAGACGTCGTCCGGCACGCCGTGCTCGCCGAGCCGGGTCACCGCGTCGGTGAGGGCCAGCGCGGCCCGCTCCCGCTCGTCGAAGAACGGCGCCTCGCGCCACGCCGCGACAGCGAACAGCCGGCGGCTGTCCTCACCGGCCGCCAGCGCCTCGCGGCTGTGCATGTCCACGCAGAACGCGCAGCCGTTGCGCATCGACGCCCGCAGCTTCACCAGTTCCAGCACGGTGTGGTCCACGTTCGCCCGGACGTACTTCTCCAGGCCCAGCACGGCCTGGTACGCCTCGGGTGCCACCGCCGCCATGTCCATCCGGCTCATCGCCGCCTCCTTGAGGTTGGGGTACGCGGACAGGACGGGGCGCGGCGGGTGCGATGTGACGGCACGGCGGTGTGACGGTGGTCATGGCGCGGCTGGACAGCCGACGTTGAGGTGCCGGTCACCTCGACCGGAGTTCCCGGCCACCTGCGGCCGGTAGACCGGGCTGGCGACACTGCCGAGACCGGGAGAGACCATGACGCACTTCGATCGACGTACCCTGCTCCGCGCCGGCCTGGGCGCCGGTGCCGGAGTCGCCGGCGGCGCGCTGCTCGGCGCGCCCGGCGCGCCCGCCGCGCCCGGCCTGCGGCGCGGCGGCCGGCCGTTGCTCACCCACGGCGTGCAGAGCGGCGACGTGACCGCCGACTCGGCGCTGGTCTGGACCCGCGCGGACCGGCCCGGCCGGATGCTGGTCGAGGTGAGCCGCCGGCCGGACCTGCGCGGCGCCCGCCTGGTGCGCGGCCCGGTGGTCGACCCCACCGGCGACTTCACCGGCCGGGTCCGGCTGCGCGGCCTGCCCGCGGGGGAGCGGCTGCACTACCGGGTACGGGTGGAGAGCCTGGACCGGCACGGCCTGTGCAGCGAGCCGCTGACCGGCTCGTTCGCCACCGCACCCGGGCGGCACCAGCGGCGTGACGTGCGGTTCGTGTGGACCGGAGACATCGTCGGGCAGGGCTGGGGGATCAGCCCCGACTTCGACGGCCTGGCGATCTTCCGGGCGATGCGGGAGCGCCGCCCGGACTTCTTCCTGTGCAGCGGCGACACCGTGTACGCCGACGGCCCGCTGGCTGAGAGCGTCGTGCTGCCGGACGGCCGGACCTGGCGCAACCTGGTGACGCCGGAGAAGAGCAAGGTGGCCGAGACGCTCGCCGAGTACCGGGGGCAGTTCGCGTACAACCTGCTCGACGAGCACCTGCGGGCGTTCGCCGCCGAGGTGCCGCAGATCAACCAGTGGGACGACCACGAGGTGGTGAACAACTGGTACCCGGGGGAGATCCTGGCCGACGACAGGTACGGCGAGAAGCGGGTGGACGTGCTCGCCGCCCGGGCCCGCCAGGCGTTCCACGAGTGGCTGCCGGTGCCGGTCGGCGGGCCGATGTACCGCAGGCTGTCGTACGGGCCGCTGCTGGACGTGTTCGTGCTGGACATGCGCACCTACAAGGACCCGAACGACGGCAACACGTACGCCGACCGCGACCGCGGGCTGCTCGGCCGGGCGCAGCGGGAGTGGCTGATCCGGGAGCTGCGCGCGTCCCGGGCCACCTGGAAGGTGATCGCCAACGACCTGCCGATCGGCGTGGTGGTGCCGGACGGGGCAGACGCCCAGGAGGGCGTGGCACAGGGCGACCCCGGCGCGCCGGCCGGCCGGGAGCTGGAGTTCGCCGAGGTGCTGCGCGCCTCGCACCGGGCGGGGGTGACCGGGCTGGTGTTCCTCACCGCCGACGTGCACTACACCGCGGCCCACCACTACGACCCGGCGCGCGCCGCGGTGCGGGACTTCAGCCCGTTCTGGGAGTTCGTCTCCGGCCCGGCGCACGCGGGCGCGTTCGGGCCGAACGCGCTGGACGGCACGTTCGGCCCGGAAGCGGTCTTCGTGCACGCCCCGCCGCGCGCCAACACCTCCCCGGCCGAGGGCTTCCAGCACTTCGGCGAGGTGACCATCGACGGCCCGTCGCGGGCCCTCACGGTCCACCTCCGCGACCGCTCCGGCGCCTCCCTCTGGACCACCACCCTCCCGGCCCCGTCGCGCCCCGCCTGACCCCCGCCTGACCCCCGCCCAGGCTGCGTCGATCATGAGGTTGGCGGCGATGTCGATCTCGGATTTCGCCGTCAACCTCATGATCGACAGGGTGAGCCGGGGGGTGGGTGGGGGTGGGGGTCGAGTACGCTTGACTGGCACAGGCGACGACCCGGCCATCACCGGCGAGCCTCCGGAGGAACGGCCGGGTGACCGGCTCAGTAGAACCGGACGGGACCGGCCCGTCACAGCCGGCCAACGAGCGGGCGGTCGCACCTCGGCCGCCAAGCGGGGTGGTACCGCGGGCCACACCCGGGACGCCGGTCACGGCGTACCGGATCCGGCTCGTCCTCGCAGAACACAGACGAGTGAGCTGCTGAGGGAGAGCGACAGGCGATGGCCTATCCGTTGCACGACCCGACCGGCGCCGGTGTCCCGGCGAGCCCGGATCTGCCCGCGGTCGAGCGCCGGGTGCTGGAGCACTGGACGGCCGACAGGACCTTCGAGGCGTCAGTCGAGGCGAGGCCGACCTCCGTTCGGCAACCGGACCGGACGGACTCCGCCGATGGCGGCGTCGCAGGCGTCGCCGGAAACGAGTATGTCTTCTACGACGGCCCGCCGTTCGCCAACGGCCTGCCGCACTACGGCCACCTGTTCACCGGCTACGTCAAGGACGTGGTGCCGCGCTACCAGACCATGCGCGGGCGGCACGTCGAGCGCCGGTTCGGGTGGGACTGCCACGGCCTGCCCGCCGAGGTGGTGGCCGAGAAGCAGCTCGGCATCACCACCAAGGCGGAGATCCTCGAACTCGGCGTGGCCCGGTTCAACGACGCCTGCCGCACGTCGGTCCTGGAGTTCACCCACGACTGGGAGCGGTACGTCACCCGCCAGGCCCGTTGGGTCGACTTCGCCAACGACTACAAGACGCTCGACCTGGACTACATGGAAAGCGTCATGTGGGCCTTCAAGACCCTGCACGACAAGGGCCTGGTCTACGAGGGCTTCCGGGTGCTCGCGTACTGCTGGCGGTGCGAGACGCCGCTGTCGAACACCGAGACCCGGATGGACGACGTCTACCGGGACCGGCACGACCCGACGCTCACCGTCTGGTTCGAGCTGACCGCCGACGAGAACGCGCCGGAGCCGCTGCGCGGGCCGGTCAAGCTGGCCGTCTGGACCACCACGCCGTGGACGCTGCCGTCGAACCTGGCGCTCGCCGTCGGCCCCGGCATCGAGTACGCGCTGCTGGAGCGCGACGGCGAGCGCTACCTCGTCGGCGCCGCGCGCCTCGGCGCGTACGCCAAGGAACTGGACGGGTACGAGCAGGTCGGCACCGTGTACGGCCGCGACCTGGTCGGACGCCGCTACAGGCCGCTCTACGACTTCCTGGTCGAGCCGGCCGGCCCGAACGCCTACCAGGTGCTCGGCGCGGACTTCGTCACCACCGAGGACGGCACCGGGATCGTCCACCTGGCCCCCGCCTTCGGTGAGGACGACCAGAACACCTGCAACGCCGCCGGCATCCCGACCGTCGTGACCGTGGACGACCACACCCGGTTCACCGCGCTGGTGCCGCCGTACCAGGGCGAGCAGGTCTTCGACGTGAACAAGCCGGTGATCCGGGAGCTGAAGGAGCGGGGGGTGGTGCTGCGGCAGGACACCTACACCCACTCGTACCCGCACTGCTGGCGCTGCGACACCCCGCTGGTCTACAAGGCGGTGTCGTCGTGGTTCGTCGCGGTGACGAAGTTCAAGGACCGGATGGTCGAGCTGAACCAGCAGATCAACTGGACCCCCGGGCACATCAAGGACGGCTCGTTCGGCAAGTGGCTGGCCAACGCCCGGGACTGGTCGATCAGCCGGAACCGGTTCTGGGGCTCGCCGATCCCGGTCTGGCGCTCCGACGACCCGAACCACCCGCGCGTGGACGTGTACGGCTCGCTCGCCGACATCGAGCGGGACTTCGGCGTACGCCTGACCGACCTGCACCGGCCGGCGGTGGACGACCTGGTCCGCCCCAACCCGGACGACCCGACGGGCAAGTCGATGATGCGCCGGGTGCCGGAGGTGCTGGACTGCTGGTTCGAGTCCGGCTCGATGCCGTTCGCCCAGGTGCACTACCCGTTCGAGAACCGCGAGTGGTTCGAGCACCACTACCCGGGTGACTTCATCGTCGAGTACATCGGGCAGACCCGCGGCTGGTTCTACACCATGCACGTGCTGGCCACCGCGCTGTTCGACCGGCCGGCGTTCCGCAACTGCCTGAGCCACGGCGTCCTGCTCGGCTCGGACGGGCGCAAGATGTCCAAGAGCCTGCGCAACTACCCGGACGTCTACCACGTGTTCGACTCGTACGGGTCGGACGCGATGCGGTGGATGCTGATGTCCTCGCCGGTGATGCGCGGCGGCGACATGGCCGTCACCGAGTCGGGCATCCGCGACACGGTGCGCCAGGTGCTGCTGCCGCTGTGGAACGTCTGGTACTTCTTCTCGCTGTACGCCAACGCCGACGGCCACACCGCGCGTCGCCGTACCGACTCGGCGAACGTGCTCGACCGGTACGTGCTGGCGAAGACGAACGAGCTGGTGGCGACCGTCGGCGCGCAGATGGACGCGTACGACATCTCCGGCGCGTGCGCGACGGTGCGGTCCTACCTGGACGCGCTCACCAACTGGTACGTGCGCCGGTCCCGGGACCGGTTCTGGGCCGGCGACGCGGACGCGTTCGACACGCTGTGGACCGTGCTGGAGACGCTGTGCCGGGTGGTGGCGCCGCTGGCGCCGCTGACCGCCGAGGAGATCTGGCGCGGGCTGACCGGCGAGCGGTCGGTGCACCTGACCGACTGGCCGCAGGCGGAGGAGTTCCCGGCCGACCACGAGCTGGTCTCCGCGATGGACAACGTCCGGGCGGTCGCGTCGGCGGCGCTGTCGCTGCGCAAGGCCAAGGGCCTGCGGGTACGGCTACCGCTGGCGAAGCTCACCGTGGCGTCGCCCGTCGCCGCCCAGCTGCGGCCCTTCGCCGACCTGGTCGCCGACGAGGTGAACGTGAAGGAGGTCGTGCTCACCGACGAGGTGTCCGCGTACTGCCGGCAGGTGCTCACCGTGGTGCCGCGGGCGCTCGGCCCGCGCGTCGGCAAGGCCGTCCAGCAGGTGATCAAGGCGGTCAAGGCGGGGGAGTGGGAGCTGCGCGACGGAGCCCCGGTCGCCGCCGGGGTCACGCTCGCCGAGGGCGAGTACGAGCTGCGCCTGGTCGCCGCCGACGCCGAGCACTCCGCGCCGCTGCCCGGCGGTGAGGGCGTGGTCGTGCTGGACACCGAGGTCACGCCGGAACTCGCAGCCGAAGGGCTGGCCCGGGACGTGGTCCGGGTCGTGCAGCAGGCCCGCCGCGAGGCCGACCTGGACGTCTCCGACCGGATCGCGGTGGCCGTCTCCGCCTCCGAGGAGGTACGCGCGGCGGTCGCCGCGTACACCGAGTTCGTGGCCCGGGAGGTGCTGGCCGACAGCATCGACTTCGCCGAGGGCCTCGACGGCTTCACCGGTGAGGCCGGCGAGGGCGAGCGCGTGACCGTGACGGTCCGCAAGGTGTGAGCGGACCGGGCCCTCCTGCACCCCCCTCGGGTGGAGGAGGGCCCGGCCCCGGCGAGTGGACTGCGGGCCACCCGCTCGGTGGCGGACGGCCGCGTCGGCTACCGTGACAGCGCCTGTTTCACGTACGACCGCCGGAGGACCCGTGCCCCTGCTCTACACCATCGGCAAGCTCACCGTGGCGCCCGCGCTCCGGTTGGCCTTCCGTCCGCACGTGGAGGGTTTGGAGCACATCCCGGCGACCGGCGGCGCGATCTTCGCCAGCAACCACCTCTCCGTCGCCGACGAACTGCTCCTCGGCACCGTGGTGCCCCGTCACCTGGCGTTCTGGGCCAAGTCGGAGTACTTCAAGGGCACCGGGCTCAAGGGCGGCTTCTCCAAGTTCGTGCTCACCGGCCTGGGCGCGATCCCGGTCGAGCGGGCCGGTGGGCGGGCCGCGCTCACCGCGTTCGACGCGGCGATCCCGGTGCTCAAGGCAGGTGACCTGGTCGCCGTCTACCCGGAGGGCACCCGCTCCCCGGACGGGCGGCTCTACCGCGGGCGTACCGGCACCGTCCGGCTGGCGATCGCCGCCGGCGTGCCGATCATCCCGGTCGGCGTGACCGGCACCGACAAGGCCCAGCCGATCGGTACGCGGATCCCGCGACCGGGCCGCGCCAAGATCACCATCAAGTTCGGCAAGCCGCTGGACTTCACCGGCCGTCCCGACGACCGCACCTCGCTGCGCGCGATGACCGACGACATGATGGCCGAGATCCAGAAGCTCAGCGGCCAGGAGTACGTCCCGCGCTACGCCCCGAAGCGCGCCGACCAGACCGCCGGCGACCAGGCCGGCGGCGAGCCGACCGCCTGAGCGGTCACGACTTGGGCACCACCACGCGCTGGCGCAGGTCGTTCAGCAGCCGCCCGCTGTCGTCCACGGAGAGCCGGGTGAACACGCCGGTGGTGAGACTGCCGTGGTCGGCCGAGACGCAGACCACCACCGAGTCGCCGTCCGCCCGGCCGACGGCGCAGCGCTCGTGGCGCCCCCGTACGCCGGTGTCCACCACCACCGACTCCTGCAGGGCGTAGTCCCCGGCGAGGCGCTCGATCTCCGACTTGGCGTCCGACTCCGGGCTGAACCGCAGGCCGGTGCTGCCGAACAACGTCACCCGCTTGCCGTCACTCGTGCTGTAGATGCCCGCGAACGTGTCCTCGGCGAGCAGGTTCGACTCGCGTACCTGGGATTTCAGCTCCTCGGCAGCGGCCTTGCTGCTCTCGTCCTGGCGCAGCCGCATCGAGTCGATCTGGTCCGGGAGGGTGACGCTGGCCGGGTACTGGCTGGAGATCGGCTGGAACCACCAGAGCGGGAGGCCGCAGCAGCAGGCGACGGAGAGCAGCAGCAGCCAGGGCCAGCGGCGCCGGCGCCGGGTCCGCTTGGGCGGCTGCTGCCAGCCCGGGGGCGGCGCGACAGGCGGTCCGGCCTTGCCCCGGCGCTGCTTCGGCGGCCGGCCGGGCTTCGCCGGCGGCGCGACGGGCGCCGCCGGTGGCAGGAGCCGGGCTGCGGGCGGAGCGGGGTGGTGCGGCGGTGGGACCGGCCGGGCCGGTCCGGGGTACGGCGGGCTGTGCGGCGGCGGCGAGACCGGCCGGGCGGCGGGCGGCGCGGGATGGGCCGGTGGCGCCGGTTGCGGGGCGGGGTGAGCCGGTGGCGCCGGGTGGGCCGGGTGGGGGTTGTCCGGCACGGCCCAGGGCGCGGTGTACGGCAGCGTCGGCGTCGGCGGCGGCAGCTCGGGGGCGTGCAGCTCCCAGCCGGTGGTGTCCACCCCCGCCCACGGGTCGACCGGCGTGGCGTGTTCCGGTGACGCGAGCGGCGGCACCGGCGTGGGCTCGGCGGACTCACCCCAGGCGGGCCGGCGCGGCGGCGGTGGCGGAACGGCTGCGGAACCGCTCCAGCGCGGCGCGGGCGCCTCGACCCGGGTCCGGTCGGGTGTGCTCTCCACGCGGGTGGGATCCGGGGTGTTCTCGACCCGGGTGGGCCCGGGCGTGGGCGTGGCCTGCTGCGGCTGCGGCGCGAGGTCGATGCGGGTCGGATCCGGCCGGCGCCCGGTCCGCGCGGTGGGGACGGGCGTGGTGCGGCCGGGAACCGCTGCCGAACCCCGGGCCCGGGTGACCGGTACGGGCGGGGTGGCGTCGGTGCCGGCCGGCGTCCCCGCGTCGGCGGCCGGCGCCTCGGCGTCGTCGGTAGGGGCGTCGGCGCCGTCGACTGTCGTTCCGGCGTCGCCGACGGCGGCGTCCGCGTCGTCGTTCGTCGTTCCGGCCCGGCTGGGCGATTCGGCGTCGCCGGCCGCTGCGCCCACCGGCTCGGCAGGCTCCGTCGGTTCGCCCTGGTCGGCCGGGCCGGCCTGCTCCGACGGGTCGGCCGGGGCGGCCTGGTCGGCGGGGGTGGCCTGGTCGGCCGGGTCGGCCTGCTCCGACAGGTCGGCCTGGTCGGCCGGGGCGGCCTGCTCCGACGGGTCGGCCGGTGCGGGCGTCGGCTGCGCGTCGGGGGTCGAGGCCACCGGGCTCGGCGCGGCCGGGGCGTCGGGCGAGGAGTCCTGTACCCCGTCGTCGGACGGCCGGTCACCGGGCTCGGTGGGGTGCGGCTGCTCGTCGGACGCGACGGCGGACGGCCGGCGGTGGGGCGTACCGTCGTGCGGTCTGCCGTCGGCGGCGTCGGACGGCTGGTCGGCCGGCACCCCGTCCGGGGTCCGGTCGTCGTCGGCGGCCTGCGGCGTGCCGGACGGGAACGCCGGAGCCGAGGCGCCGGTGGCGTCCTCGGTGTCGGCGGCGGTCGCCGGCTCGGTGACGGACGGCATCTCGGCCCCGTCGGCCGGCCGGTCCGCCCCCGGCTGCGGCTGCGGCATCGCGGCTATCTCCTCTCGCGCCCGTTGCGAGGTTAGTACCGCGCCGCCACCCGGGACGAATTCCGCCCCGGTCCCCGGCCCCCGCCCCGGTGATCAAGGAGTTCGTGTCCGGTGGGAGCGCGGGGCAGCACACAAACTCCTTGATCAACGCGGCGGACACGGGCGCGGGCGCGGGAGAAGGCGGGGGCACCGCGTACGCTTGGGCATCATGAGTGCCCCGTCCACGACCCCGCGTCCCGCCGCCGCCAACTCGGTCTGGCCCCGGCTGGAGCCGTTGCTGCCGCAGGTGACCAAGCCCATCCAGTACGTGGGTGGCGAACTCGGCGCCGTGGTCAAGGACTGGGACGCCGCGACCGTCCGCTGGGCGTTGATGTATCCGGACGCCTACGAGGTGGGCCTGCCCAACCAGGGCGTGCAGATCCTGTACGAGGTGCTCAACGAGCTGCCCGACGTGCTGGCCGAGCGGACGTACGCGGTCTGGCCCGACCTGGAGAAGCTGATGCGCGCCCACGGCGTGCCGCAGTTCACCGTCGACGCCCACCGCCCGGTGCGCGACTTCGACGTGTTCGGCGTCTCGTTCTCCACCGAGCTGGGCTACACCAACCTGCTCACCGCGATCGACCTGGCCGGCGTCCCGCTGCTCGCCGCCGACCGCACCGACGCCGACCCGGTGATCGTGGCCGGCGGGCACGCCGCGTTCAACCCGGAGCCGATCGCCGACTTCGTCGACGCCGCGGTGCTCGGCGACGGCGAGGAGGCGGTGCTGGAGATCACCGCCATCGTCCGGGAGTGGAAGGCGGAGGGCTCCCCGGGCGGCCGGGACGAGCTGCTGCTGCGGCTGGCCCGGACCGAGAGCGTCTACGTGCCGCGCTTCTACGACGTCGACTATCTGCCCGACGGCCGGATCCAGCGGGTCGTGCCGAACCGCCCGGACGTGCCGTTCCGGGTGCACAAGCGCACGACGATGGACCTGGACGCCTGGCCGTACCCGAAGAAGCCCCTGGTCCCGCTCGCCGAGACGGTCCACGAGCGGTACGCGGTGGAGATCTTCCGGGGCTGCACCCGTGGCTGCCGGTTCTGCCAGGCCGGCATGATCACCCGCCCGGTGCGGGAGCGTTCGATCACCACCGTCGGCCAGATGGTGCAGCAGGGGCTCGAGTTCTCCGGCTTCCACGAGGTCGGCCTGCTGTCGCTGTCGTCGGCCGACCACTCCGAGATCGGCGACATGTGCTCCGGCCTGGCCGAGCAGTACGCGGGCACCAACGTCTCGCTGTCGCTGCCGTCGACCCGGGTGGACGCGTTCAACATCGACCTGGCCCAGGAGTTGTCGCGCAACGGGCGGCGGACCGGTCTGACCTTCGCCCCCGAGGGCGGGTCGGAGCGGATCCGCAAGGTGATCAACAAGATGGTGTCGAAGGAAGACCTCATCCGCACCGTGGTCACCGCCTACTCCAACGGCTGGCGGCAGGTGAAGCTCTACTTCATGTGCGGCCTGCCCACCGAGACCGACGAGGACGTCCTCGAGATCGCCGACATGGCGCACGAGGTGATCCGGGCCGGCCGCGCCGCGACCGGATCCAAGGACATCCGCTGCACGGTCTCCATCGGCGGGTTCGTGCCGAAGCCGCACACCCCGTTCCAGTGGGCCTCGATGGAGCGGCCGGAGGTCATCGACGGCCGGCTCAAGCTGCTCAAGCAGGCGATCAACAGCGACCGCTCGCTGGGCCGGGCGATCGGCTTCCGCTACCACGACGGCGAGCCGTCGCTGATCGAGGGCCTGCTGTCCCGGGGCGACCGCCGGGTCGGCGCGGTGATCCGCAGGGTCTGGGAGAACGGCGGCCGGTTCGACGGCTGGAGCGAGCACTTCTCGTACCAGCGGTGGGTGGACGCCGCCGCCGAGGTGTTGCCGGCGTACGGCGTGGACCTCGACTGGTACACCACCCGCGAGCGCGAGGAGCTGGAGGTCCTGCCCTGGGACCACCTCGACTCCGGCCTGGACAAGGACTGGCTCTGGCAGGACTGGCAGGACTCCCTGTCGGAGTACGAGCAGGACGACTGCCGCTGGACGCCCTGCTTCGACTGCGGCGTCTGCCCGTCCATGGACACTGAGATCCAGATCGGCCCGACCGGCCGCAAGCTGCTGCCGCTCACCCCGGTCAACGGCCTGAAGCTGCCCGCCGCCGCGCAGGGCTGAGGCCACCGGCACGCACCGGAGCGCGGGAACCCGACCGGGTTCCCGCGCTCCGTCGTCTTTCCCGGTGACCGGCGCCATACCTGGGGCGGGGGTGCCCCGACTGGTCCTTCCTCGATACGCTGCGTCCGTAATGGACCGGCCGGGGCCGGCAGCGGGGAGGACAGTCAGGATGGGCATCAATCCGCCGGACACCGGCGATCTGCACGTCAGCGTCGAGGACCTGGACGCCGCCGCGGAGTACGTCGAGCGTCTCAAGCAGTACGTCGACGACACCATCGGCTACGAGATGGAACGCATCAAGGAGCGGATGAAGGGCGACAGCGGCAACGCCCAGACGGTGCCCAACGGCACCCCGTTCGGCGCGTACGAGGACGCCCGGATGCAGTGGCAGGCGCTGACCACGTCCACGGCCAGCATGGAGGCCCACCTCAAGGCCATCTCCTCGAAGCTGGCCGGCCTGAAGCAGGGCACACAGGACATCGCCAAGGCGTTCCGCGACGCCGAGGCCCGCAACGCGGCCAACGGCAAGGACATCGAGCGGCTCCTGGAGTCCGCGGCCCCGCCGCCGGACGCCGGGCAGCAGCCCACCTACCCGTACACGGCCTGAGGGGGAGACGGTCATGGCAGGAGGCACCTGGGAGCGCTGCGTCCGTGAGGTGACGCTCTCGGCGGACCCGGAAACCGTCGGATCGGTCGGCGCGGGCTGGAAGAACCTCTCCACCGCGCTCGGCCACCTGCGCGACTCGCTCGTCGGTCGCTCGTTCGTCGGCCCGATCGCGGCCGGGCAGGAGCGCCCGCACACCGGCGGCCTCCCCGGGATGCTCGCCGGCTGGAAGGGCAGCGGCGGCGACGCGTACCGCGAGCACCTCGGGAACATCGGCAAGGAGATCGAGGAACTCATCACGCACGCCAGCAACGTCAGTGGCGCGCTGACGCGGATCGAGGGTGACATCCGTACGGCGGTGGCGAGCATCCCGATCCCGCTGATGGACAACTTCGGCTGGAACGAGTGGAGCCTGCCCGGCGGCACCGAGCTGGACGACGCCCGCGACGGCGAGAGCCAGTCCGGCTTCCTCGCCGCCCTGCGCAGTGACTACCAGGCCAACCAGGCGCTCTACGCCGACGGCGCGTTCCGCGACAAGGCCGACGACCTCGAAGCCACCATGAAGATCGACGGCAACGCCAGCGACCAGAAGCGGGGCGGCTGGTGGGACACCAAGTCGCACCTCGACAACTGGTACCGCGACAACCAGCAGGCGGCCAACAAGGCGATGTCGCCGCTGCCGGCCGCGGTCGAGGCCGAGCGCCCCAAGCTGGCCGTACCGATGCCTGAGGGGGGTCTGGACGACGGCTACCGCCCGGACACCCGCGTACCCCCGTCCGGAGTGCCCGGCGGCGGGCTGCCGGGCGGCGGTGGCGGCGGCATCGGCGGTGGCGGTGGCGGCGGCGGGATGCCCTCGCTGGGCAGCACCGGTATCGGCGGCGGTGGTGCCGGCGTGCCCGGCGGCGGCTCGTTCACGCCCCCGCCGACCACGGGCGTGCCCGAGCTGGGTGGCGGCGGTCCCGGCGGCGGCTCGTACACTCCGCCGGGCACCGGCGTGCCCGGCGCCGGCGCCCCGGGTTCCGTCAGCCCCGAGTACGGCAGCGGCCTGGCCGGCGCGGGCGGGCCGGGCACGATCACCCCGGGCGGCCCGGGCAGCACCCTCGGCGGTGGTGCCGGACTGAGCACCGGCGGCGCCGGCTTCGGCGGCGGTGGCGGTGGCGCCGGACTGGGTTCCGCGGGCGGCATCGGTGGCGGTGGCCTCGGCGCCGCGGGTGGCATGGGCGTGGGCGCGCTGCCCGGCATGGTCGGCGGCGGTAACGGCAAGGTGCCGCCGCTGACCAGCGCGGCAGGTGCGCTGCGCGCGGCGGCGGGCGCGGGGCCGGGCGGCACGGGCGGCGCGGGCGGTGCGCGTGGCGGCCTGGCCGGCGCGGGCATGATGGGCGGCGGGATGATGGGTGGCCACGGCGGCGCCGGGCATGGCGGCGGTGGTGGCGACCACTCGTCGTGGTTGACTGAGGACGACGATCCGTGGGGCGCCGGTGACGGTGCGTCCCCGGGCATCCTGCGATGAGGACGGACGGATGAGGGTGCACGTCGGCGCGCTCCGGCCGGTGGTGGCCGCGCTGGCGGCCGGGCTGATGGTGCTGGGGGCCGCGCAGCCCGCGGTCGGCGCGCCGCGCCGGTCCGAGCAGTGGTATCTCGACGAGCTGCGGATCGACCGGGCGCACCAGATCTCCACGGGGCGCGGTGTCGTGGTCGGAGTCGTCGACACCGGCGCCGACGCCGACCACCCGGACCTGCGCGGTCAGCTCCTGGCCGGCCGGAGCACCTCCGGCTCCGGCGACGGCCGGCGCGACCCGGACGGTCACGGCACCCACATGGCCGGGATCATCGCTGCGAACGGAGCCGGTGTGACAGGCGTCGCGCCGGACGCCCGGATCCTGCCGATCCGCAAGCCGGCGGCCGAGATCGGCGATCCGGGCCACTCCGCGACCGGAATCCGGATGGCTGTCGACGGCGGCGCGAAGGTGCTCAACCTGTCCTACGGGCACGCCGGAGCCATCGACGAGGGCGAGGAGGCCGCGATCCGGTACGCGCTGGAGCGCGACGTGGTCGTGGTGGCCGCCGCCGGCAACGTCCGCAAACTCGGCCCCGACGTCGCCGCGCCCGCCAAGATCCCCGGCGTGATCGCGGTGACCGGCACGACGCGGGGTGGCGGCTTCTGGTCCGGGTCGGCCCAGGGCCCGGAGGCGGTGATCGCCGCGCCCGGGGACGAGGTCTACAACATCGGCCCCGACCGGGGGTACGGCTGGGGCGACGGCACCTCCGACTCCAGCGCCATCGTCGCCGGTGTGGCGGCGCTGATCCGGTCGAAGTTCCCGCGGCTCTCCGCGCCCGACGTGATCAACCGGATCATCCGTACCGCCCGGGACTCCGGCCCGCCCGGCCGCGACCCGCGGTTCGGCTTCGGCCGGATCGACCCGGTGGCGGCGCTGACCGCCGACGTGCCGTCGGTGTCGGCGAACCCGCTGCTCGGCGCCGCCCCGCCCAGCGCGTCCGCGCCGCCGGCCGCCGCCGAGGACGAAGACTTCGACGTGACCGACTACGGCGACCGGGGCGGCCCCACCGACCAGCAGGTCATGGTGATCGGCATCGGCATCGCTGTGGCGGTTGTGGTGCTGCTGGCACTCGTGGTGTTCCTGATCTGGAACCGCCGCCGTCACCGGCGCGAACTGGCCCGGGCCGGCTCGATCCCGGACGAGGCGCTGGACCGGATGGACGGCGGTGGGCAGGGCCCGCCGGTCCCGGCCGGCTATCCCGCCGCCCCGCCTTCCGGGTGCGGCCCTCCCGGCAGCCACCCGTCACCCGGCGCCTACGCCCACCCGGTCACCCCGCCCCACCCGGGCGCGTACCCATCCCCACCCCAGCAGCCCACCCCACCCCACGACACCCGCACCTGACCCACCCACCCAACCCCTACCCCGTCGATCATGAAGTTGACGGCGATGTCGATCTCCAATCGGCCCGTCAACCTCATGATCGACCGGCTGCCTGGCCCCGCCTCGCTGTGCCCGGTGATCAAGGGGTTTGTGGGGCCGGAGTGGGGCGGATCTGGACGTCAAGTCCTTGATCATCGTGTCAGGGCCCCACCTGAGTGCCGGGAAGGGCTGGGGTTTGGGTGGGTTTGGGGTGGGTGGGGTGGCCCCGGGTGTGGGGCGCGGTGGACGCTGCGTCAGGATGAGACCGATACGCAGGCACAGCCGAGGAGCTCACGATCGCCAGAAAGCCTCAACCCGAGGGCGGCCAGGCCCCCGTCGTCCAGCGGGTCCGTATCCGGTACGCCAAGCGTGGGCCGCTGCGGTTCACCTCGCACCGCGACTTCGCCCGGGCCTTCGAGCGCGCGTTGCGCCGGGCCGGCGTACCGATCGCCTTCTCTCAGGGGTTCACCCCGCACCCGAAGATCTCGTACGCCTCGGCCGCGCCGACCGGTGTGGCGAGCGAGGCCGAGTACCTGGAGATCGGGCTCCGGGAACCGGTCGACCCGGCGCGGCTGCGTGAGGCGCTCGACTCCGCGCTCTCGCCCGGCCTCGACGTGCTCGACGCGGTGGAGGCCACCGGCGGCAGCCTGGCGGACCGGATCGAGGCGTCGTACTGGCGGATCGAGCTGCCCGAGGTCGACCCGAAGGTGCTCGCGGAGGCGGTGGCGGCCTTCACCGCCGCCGAGGAGATCCAGGTCGAGCGGATGACCAAGCAGGGGCGGCGTACGTTCGACGCCCGAGCGGCAGTGGTGTCGATCGATGTCGTGGCTCCGGCTGAGACGCCTTCCGGGGCGGCGGCCGTACCGTGTGCGATACTCGAACTGGTCGTGCGGCAGGTCACCCCGTCCGTTCGGCCCGATGACGTCCTGTCCGGCCTCCGTGCGGTGGCCGCCCTGGAGCCGCCGGTCACCCCGAAGGTGATCCGGCTGGCGCAGGGCACGCTGACCGCGCAGGGCGAGATCGTCGATCCGTTGGACGCGGATCGCGACGGGGCAACCATCGGAGAGCGCTGACCGTCGGTCAACGCTCTGGCAGGCAGACTTCGGCGGTCGCGCGTTTGCGCGCCCGGCGGAAACACCTTTGCGGCAACCCTGCGTGGCAGCGCTCACCCGCGCCCGGGGCGGCCAGAACTGGAGAACGTCCATGCTCGAGAACGAGCCCGAGGGCGGCGAACGGACCGGCGCAGAGCCGGCCGGGACGACCGCCGACAGCGCCACCACCGCCTCCGGCAGCGCTGACACCACCGCCTCTGCCCGCACGGAGGGCGCCCCCTCCGGCAGCGCCGACGGCGCCACCGTGGAAGGCGCCGCCACCGTGGAAGGCGGCGCCACCGTGGAAGGTGTCGCCGAGACCAAGCCGCCCGCCCGTAAGCGGGCCAGCCGCCGCAAGGCCGCTCCGCTGAACCAGCCGGAGCAGACCGACGCGCCGGTCGAGGCGTCCACGACGGTGACCGGCAGCGGCGAGTCGCCGCAGGCCGAGGTGTTCGCGCCGGTGGCCGGCGAGTTGGACACCGCGCCGAAGACCACCCGGCGACGTCGTAAGGCGACGCCGGCGAAGGCGGTCGAGGAGCCGGTGGCCGCGGCCGGCGTGGAGGCCGCCTCGGAGGAGGTCGTGCCTCCGGTCAAGGTGACCCGGACCCGTCGTCGCAAGGCCACGCCGCCGGCTGCCGAGACGGTCGCGCCGGACGAGACCGCCGTCGCGGGGCAGGCGCCCGCGGACGGGGTGATCGACGGGCCGGTCTCCGCGCCCGGGGGCGAGCTGATCGCCGAGGGACGCGCCGACATCGACGGCGCCGAGACCACCACGGACAAGGCCACCACCAGCGAGAACAAGGCCGCGCGCGGCGGCAGGGTGAGCGCCGGCGGCACGGCCGGCATCGGTGAGACCACCGGCGAGGACGTCGAGGCCGAGAGTGTTGAGGACGCGAGCGCCGCGTCCGCGCGTACCGCAGAGGTCGACCTGGCCCGCGGCGGCGGCCCGGCGGACGCGACGGGCGTGGTGTCGACGGGCGCCGCCGTGCCGCGCGCGGCCGAGGAGCCGGCCGAGGCGCCGCCGGCCACGAGCCGCCGGCGTCGTGCCGCGCTCTCCGCGCCGACCGTCCTGTTCATGGCGCCGCAGCCGGACGAGGCGCCGGCCGTCCAGGTGACGTACCCGGCGGCGGAGGAGCCGATCGAGGAAGCGGTCGAGACCGGCCGGCGTCGCCGTCGGGCCCGCCGTGAGGTCGAGCCGGTCGAGGCCGAGGTCGAGCCCGAGGCCGCCGAGGAGGAGCCGGCCGCCGAGGCCGAGGAGGCAGCCGAGGCGGACGAGGACGACGAGACGGCCGCGGGCCGGCGTCGTCGCCGCCGGGGCCGCCGGGGTCGTGGCCGGGGCAAGGGCGGCGCGGACGACGCCGACGACGAGGACGTCGACGAGTCCGGCGCGGCCGAGACCGCCGAGGCCGAGGCCGAGGAGTCCGCCGAGGACGAGGAGGCCGAGGGCGAGGGGCTGACCCGTCGCCGTCGCCGTCGTCGCCGCCGGGGCGCCGGGGAGGCGGACACCGCGGCCGAGGACGGCGTGCCGACCGTCGTCAAGATCCGCGAGCCGCGCAAGCCGGTCGACGAGGTGCAGGGTGTCTCCGGCTCGACCCGGTTGGAGGCCAAGCGGCAGCGCCGCCGGGACGGTCGCGAGCAGCGACGTACGCGGCCGCCGATCCTGAGCGAGTCGGAGTTCCTGGCCCGCCGCGAGGCGGTGGACCGGGTGATGGTGGTCCGCCAGCGCGGCGACCGCACCCAGATCGCCGTGCTCGAGGACGGCGTGCTCGTGGAGCACTACGTCACGCGGAACTCGTCCGGCACCATGGCCGGCAACGTCTACCTGGGCAAGGTCCAGAACGTCCTGCCGAGCATGGAGGCGGCCTTCGTCGACATCGGGCGCGGGCGCAACGCGGTCCTGTACGCCGGTGAGGTCAACTGGGACGCCACCGGCCTGGAGGGCCGGGCCCGCTCGATCGAGCAGGCGCTGCGTTCCGGCGACTCGGTGCTGGTGCAGGTGACCAAGGACCCGATCGGGCACAAGGGCGCGCGGCTGACCAGCCACATCGCGCTCTCCGGCCGACACCTGGTCTACGTGCCGAACGGCAACGCCTCCGGGATCAGCCGCAAGCTGCCCGACACCGAGCGCAAGCGGCTGCGCGACGTGCTGAAGAAGCTGGTGCCGGACGGCGCCGGGGTGATCGTCCGGACCGCGGCCGAGGGCGCCAGCGAGGACGAGCTGGCGCGCGACGTCAAGCGGCTCCAGGCGCAGTGGGAGGACATCCAGGCCAAGTCGACCGAGGGCGGCGCCCCGGTGCTGCTCTACGAGGAGCCGGACCTGGTCATCCGCGTGGTCCGGGACCTCTTCAACGAGGACTTCCGCGAGCTGGTCATCGAGGGCGAGTCCGCGTACGGCGAGGTCGAGTCGTACCTGTCGCACGTGTCCCCGGACCTGGTGGCGCGGCTGCGCCGGCACGCCGGGGTGGCGGACGTGTTCGCCGAGTACCGGATCGACGAGCAGATCCTCAAGGGGCTGGACCGGAAGGTCTTCCTCCCCTCGGGCGGCTCGCTGGTGATCGACCGCACCGAGGCGATGACGGTCATCGACGTCAACACCGGCAAGTACACCGGCTCCGGGGGCAACCTGGAGGAGACGGTCACCCGCAACAACCTGGAGGCGGCCGAGGAGATCGTGCGCCAGCTCCGGCTGCGCGACCTCGGCGGCATCGTGGTGATCGACTTCATCGACATGGTGCTGGAGTCGAACCGGGAGCTGGTGCTGCGCCGGCTCACCGAGTGCCTCGGCCGGGACCGTACGAAGCACCAGGTCACCGAGATCACGTCGCTCGGCCTGGTGCAGATGACCCGTAAGCGCATCGGCGCGGGCCTGCTGGAGGCGTTCAGCGAGACCTGCGAGTGCTGCAAGGGCCGGGGCGTGATCATCCACACCGAGCCGGTGCCGGAGAAGCCGCGCGGCGGGGCGGGGGAGAAGGTCAAGGCGGTCGCCTCGGCGGTCGCCGCGCCGGCCGAGGAGAAGGGCCGCCGCCGGGGCCGTAAGGCCGCCGCGGAGAAGCCCGCGGAGAAGCCCGCGGTGGAGGCCGCGCCGGAGCAGCCGGCCGCGCAGGCCGCCGCCGAGCCGCCGGCCGCGCCGGAGCGGACCGTCGCCGAGGTGGCCGAGAACGACGACGACTACTACGACACCCAGGGCTACGACCTGTCCCGGTTCGAGACGGACACGCCCGCCGCCCCGGCGGTCGCGGACAGCCAGGAGGGCGACTCGGCCCGGCTGGCCGCCGCCGACGACCCGGACGCGCTCGGTGACGGAGACAACGACGACGACAGCGGCGCCCCGCGTCGGCGGGCGCGCCGTGGTGGCGCCCGGCGGCGTACCCGGCCGTGAGGTGCTAACGCGCTGACCTGCGCGAACAGGGCCCCCGATCCGCCGGCAGAAGGCGGAGCGGGGGCCCTGTCGTGCCCGCCGGGCCGGGCGGAGAGGCACCGACCGGCAGCCCGGTTTGGGGGGCGGGCCGGGTATGGCGTACGCTTGCCTGCGGCGCACTTTGGTGTGCCGAGTTCCCGCGTGCCCGCGCCGCCGGTGTCACGGCTCCCGGCGAGACGCCGTGGGAACGACCGTCGACGGTGTGACAGCCGGCAACGGTGCAATAGACGCCAGCAGCCTCAACGACAGGGAGTCCGCCTCCGATGTACGCGATCGTCAAGACCGGCGGCAAGCAGTACAAGGTCGCCGAGGGCGACGTGATCGAGGTCGAGAAGCTCGCCGGTGCCCCCGGCGACGCGGTGAAGCTCACCGCGGTGCTCCTCGTCGACGGTGACGACCTGGTGACCGACGCGGCGAAGCTCGCCAAGGTCGCGGTGTCCGGCGAGATCGCCGCGCACACCAAGGGCCCGAAGATCCGGATCCACAAGTTCAAGAACAAGACCGGCTACCACAAGCGCCAGGGTCACCGCCAGCCGCTGACCCAGGTCAAGGTGACCGGCATCTCCAGCGGGAAGTAGGTCGTCCTCCAATGGCTCACAAAAAGGGTGCGTCCAGCTCGCGTAACGGCCGTGACTCCGCGGCCCAGCGACTCGGCGTGAAGCGCTTCGGTGGTCAGGTCGTCAGCGCGGGTGAGATCCTCATCCGTCAGCGTGGCACCAAGTTCCACCCCGGTGACCTGGTCGGCCGTGGCGGCGACGACACGCTGTTCGCGCTGGCCGCCGGTTCGGTGCAGTTCGGCACCAAGCGCGGTCGCAAGACCGTCAGCATCGTGCCGCAGCAGTAGTTCTGAAAGCGTTGCGGGCCGCGGACCTCGAGTCCCGGCCCGCTTCGCTTTTTCACGTGCGGGGCGGACCCCGCTGGAAGGATTGGCGTCGTGACGACGTTCGTTGACCGGGTCGTCCTGCACATGCAGGCCGGCGACGGCGGGCACGGCTGTGTCTCGATCCACCGGGAGAAGTTCAAGCCGTTCGGCGGGCCGGACGGCGGCAACGGCGGCCACGGCGGCAGCGTGTCGCTGGTGGTCGACGCGCAGGTCACCACGCTGCTCGACTTCCACTTCCGGCCGCACCTCAAGGCCGAGAACGGCAAGGGCGGCGCCGGCTCGAACCGGGACGGCGCCAACGGCCGTGACCTGGTCATCAAGGTGCCGAACGGCACCGTCGTGCAGAGTCTCGACGGTGAGGTGCTGGCCGACCTGGTCGGCGTCGGCACCACGTTCGAGGCGGCCCGGGGCGGCCGGGGCGGGCGCGGCAACGCCTCGCTGGCGAACGCCCGCCGCAAGGCGCCCGGCTTCGCGGAGCTGGGTGAGCCCGGCGACCGGCTCGACGTGGTGCTGGAGCTCAAGAGCGTCGCCGACGTGGGCCTGGTCGGCTTCCCGTCGGCCGGCAAGTCGTCGCTGATCTCGGTGATCTCCGCGGCCAAGCCGAAGATCGCCGACTACCCGTTCACCACGCTGGTGCCGAACCTGGGCGTGGTCCGGGTGGACAACCACACCTTCACCGTCGCCGACGTGCCGGGCCTGATCCCGGGTGCGGCCAGCGGCAAGGGTCTGGGCCTGGAGTTCCTCCGCCACGTCGAGCGCTGCGCCGTGCTGGTGCACGTGATCGACACCGCGACGCTGGAGCCCGGCCGCGACCCGCTCGCCGACATCGACGCCATCGAGTCGGAGCTGTCCCAGTACGGCGGGCTCGCCGACCGGCCCCGGCTGGTCGCGCTCAACAAGGTCGACGTGCCCGACGGCAAGGACCTGGCCGACATCGTCCGTCCGGACCTGGAGGCGCGCGGCCTGCGCGTGTTCGACATCTCGACCGCGACCCGCGAGGGCCTGCGCGAGCTGACGTACGCGATGGCGGAGCTGGTCGACCAGGGCCGCCGCGCCGCCCCGCCGGCCGAGCCGACCCGGATCGTGATCCGCCCGAAGGCGGTCGACGACGCCGGCTTCACCATCGAGGCCGAGCCGGACGGCTCGTACACCGTGCGCGGCAGCCGGCCGGAGCGCTGGGTCAAGCAGACCAACTTTGACAACGACGAGGCAGTGGGCTACCTGGCCGACCGGCTGGCCCGCCTGGGCGTCGAGGAGAAGCTCGCCAAGGCCGGCGCGCAGGCCGGTGACCTGGTGCGCATCGGTGACCGGGAGTTCGACTGGCAGCCGACGCTCTACGCCGGTGTCGACTTCGTGCCCGGTAACCGGGGCACCGACGTGCGGCTGGAGGAGAAGTCGAACCGTCCGTCGGCGTCGGACCGGCTCGCGGCCCGCAAGGCCCGCCGGGTGCGGCCGGAGGACGAGGTCGAGGCCACGCCGGCGGCGGAAGCGGACGCCGAGTAGCCGTTTCCGGGTCGGTGGCGGGAAACCTGCGCGAAATCCGGCCGATCTAACGTACGGGCATGTTGATCGAGTCCCGTCCCGCCACCGATCCGGAGATCGCCGCGCTCGTCGTCGCCCAGCAGCGTGAGCTGCGTGACGCGGACGGCGGGCTGGACGGGCAGGTCACAGTCGTGCACACCGACATCCACTACCTGGCCGTCGTGATCGGCGGCCGGGCGGTCGGCTGCGGCGGGCTCCAGGCGCTCGACGCGGACACCGGCGAGCTGAAGCGGATGTACGTGCGGCCGGCGTACCGGGGCCGGGGCATCGCCCGGCAGCTGCTCGTGGCGCTGGAGGAGCTGGCGTTCCAGCAGGGGCACCGCACGGTGTGCCTGGAGACGGGCACCTACCTGCCGGCCGCGATCGGGCTCTACCGGTCCAGCGGGTACGAGCCGATCCCGGTCTACGGCGAGTACGTGGACAACCCGTACAGCGTCTGTTTCGCCAAGCGGCTGCCGGTGGCGGCCTGATCGGCGGCCCCTGACGCTCAGGCGCTGGTCTGCGCGTGCGGCGCGGTGACCGGCTTGGACTCGGGGCTGGCGTGCTGGCGCAGCACGATGCTGAGCAGGATCAGCACCCCGACGGCGAGGAACTCGCTCTGCCAGTTCTGCATGGACTGGAACCAGAAGTCGCTGGTGCCGAGGAACTGCCACGCGCTGATCGGGGCGGCGCCGCTCTCCAGCGCCTGCTCCTGGTTGTAGGCGGCCACGCCGCCGAACAGGTGCCCCAGGAACGCGCCCCCGAAGATCATCAGGAGTGCGATGGCGAGGCTGTTCCGGTAGACCACGAGCGGCAGCCCGCCGACGCGTACCGGCCACGGCGAGTCGGGGCCGGCGTGGTCGCGGTTGTCCTCCGGCCGGTCCGTCTGGTCCTCCGGCTTCGACTCGGCCGAGCCCTTCTGCACCAGGTACGCGGTGAGCAGCACGTAGCCGCCCATCTGGAGGAACTCCGACTCCCAGTTCTCGAACACCGCCTCCGCGAAGTGCCCGGTGCCGAGGTAGGCCCACCAGCTCAGCGGCTCGGCGCCGTACTGGCTCAGCTCCTCGTTGTGCACCTGCCAGCCGAAGACGCTCTGCAGCAGCAGGAAGACCAGGAACGCGCCGAGCATGGCTATCGAGAGCATGTTGTCGCGCAACCACCGTGGCATCGCCGGACCTCCTCGACCCGTTCGCGGTTGCCCTCCTGCCCGGCACCGGGCCGGGGCAAACGCCTGCTCGGCGTGTCGCGCCTGGTCAGGGGCGGTCGAAGGGTGCCTCCACCCGGCTGCCGGTGCCGAGGTTGTTGTTGAGCAGCAGGCCGGCGGCGAGCATGCCGAAGCCGAGGGCCAGGTGCAGCCAGTTGTCGGCGTCGTTCACCGGCACGAAGTTCACAGCGGTGTCCCGGTCGATGGCGAAGCCGTACAGCCACAGCACCAGGTAGAGCGCGCCGCCGCCGGCGAGGAACACCCGCGCACCGCCCAGCCGCCGGGCCATCAGCAGACCGACCAGCCCGAACGACAGGTGCAGCAGGTTGTGCAGCACCGACACCTGGAACACCCCGAGCAGCTTCGCCTCGGAGTGGTGCCCGGCGAACGTCATGTCGCCGTAGTGGGTGGTGATGCCGGGCACGAAACCGAGCACGCCGATCAGCGCGAAGAGGGCGGCCGCCGCGAGCGCGACCTTCTGCACCGCAGGCCGGGCGGACGCGTGTTCGCGCAGGTCACGTGCCATCCCTGTCACCCCCGTGGGACTCGCCGCCGCCCGGGCGGGCAGGCATTCCATTGTCTGACCGGGGCGGGCCGCTCCGGCAGAGAAATCAGGAAACAGGCATGGACCCGCCGACCTGGGGTAGGGCGATTGTCACGCGGAAACAATCCGCGTACCCCCCGAAGACACCCGCTGGGAACACACGAGCGGAAGGGACACCATGACTCAGGATCTTTCTCCCAGTTCGGCCACGTACCAGTCGACGAACGGTGGCGGCGTGCGCGACCAGGCCCGCCAGGTCGGCTCAGACGCCGCAAGCGCGGGCGGCGCGGTCGCGCAGACCGCCAAGGAGCAGGGCCGGGAGGTGGTGGGCGAGGCCAAGCGGCAGGCCCGCGACCTCTACGGCGAGGCCCGCGGTCAGGTCACCGCGCAGGCCGGTCAGCAGCAGCAGCGCGCCGCCAGCGGACTGCGGTCGCTCGCCGACGAGATGCGCACCATGGCGCAGCAGGGCGGCGGCTCCGGGCCGGTCACCGAGCTGGCCCACCAGGCGGCCGAGCGCGTGCACGGCGTGGCCGGCTGGCTGGAGCAGCGCGAGCCGGGCGACCTGCTCAACGAGGTGAAGACCTACGCCCGCCGCAACCCGGGCACGTTCCTCGTCGGCGCGGCGCTGCTCGGCGTGGTCGCCGGGCGGCTCACCCGCAACATCACCGCGCTCGGCGACGACAGCACGGCGCGGCCGGCGTACGACCCGGACCGCACCGCCGTCATCCCGACCGCCCGCGAGGTGCCGGACCAGGTGCCGCCGGGCGGCTACCTCGACCCGACGCCGGGCAGCTACGCCGAGCCGGACCCGGGCTACTCCGCGCCGGGTGCGACCTACCCGGGTGGCGGCGCCCCGAACACCTGGGCCGACCCGGTGGGTGGTACCGGTCAGCCGCTGCCGCCGCCGGAGCGCACCGACCCGCTGCCGGGTGTCCCGTCGACCGGCGCTCCCCGCCCGTGACCGGCCGCACCGGCAGAAGGGAGGCGACGGCATGACCGTACCCACGCAGGACCCCGGCTATCAGGCGGCGGGCGCCCCGCCCCACGCCGACGAGGTGCGTGGCAGCTCGCTCGGCGACCTGATGCGTCAGGTCACCACCGACCTGTCCACGCTGATGCGCCAGGAGGTCGAGCTGGCCAAGGCCGAGATCCGCCAGGAGGGCAAGAAGGCGGGCAAGGCCGCCGGCCTGTTCGGCGGCGCCGGTTTCGGCGGCTACATGGTGGCGCTCTTCGTCTCGATCGCCATCTGGCAGTTCCTCGACAACGTCATGGACTCCGGGCTGGCCGCGCTGATCGTGGCCGTCATCTGGGCCGCTGTCGCAGCGGTCCTGTACTCGATGGGCAAGAAGAACGCCGAGCGGATCCGCGGCCTGAAGCAGACCAACGACAGCGTGCAGCGCATCCCCGACGCGCTCAAGCCGCACCCGGAGGGAGTCACCCGATGAGCACCGATCCCGAGCAGATCCGCCGCGAGATCGAAGCCACCCGCAACAACCTCAGCTCGGACGTGGACGCCCTGGCGTACAAGGTCAGCCCGAGCCGCATCGTCGACGACCGCAAGCAGCGCGTACGCACCGCGCTGACGAACGTGAAGGACAAGGTGATGGGAACCGCATCGGACCTCGGCCACAGCACCGGCCACGCCGCCCACTCGGTGGGCGACCACGCCTCCTCGATGGCCTCCACGGTGGGCGACAAGGCGCAGTCCGCCGCGGCCACGGTGAGCGACGCCGCCCACCGGGCGCCGCAGGTGGTACGGCAGAAGTCCGAGGGCAACCCGATCGCCGCCGGCGTGATCGCCTTCGGCGTCGGCATGCTGGTCTCCTCGCTGATCCCGGCCACCCGCCGCGAGCAGCAGGTCGCCGCGCAGGTCAAGGAGAAGGCCGCCGAGCACGGCGGCGTCGTCAAGGAGAAGCTGGGCGAGGTCGCCGGTGAGCTGAAGGAGGAACTGCGCGAGCCGGCGCAGCACGCCGCCGAGTCGGTGAAGGCCACCGCGCAGGACGCCGCGTACACGGTCAAGGACGACGGCCGCGCCGCCGCCCAGGACGTCCGGCACAGCGCCGAGCAGGCGCGCGACGAGGTGCGGTCCTGACGGTCCGTTCCCGCTTCCGGCCCGGGGCCCGTCCGATCGTCGATCGGACGGGCCCTTCCCGTGCCGTGACCGTTCAGGGTGCCGCCCGCTCGGCGCGCAACGGTGGGGGCACCGCGCCGGTCTCCACCCAGAGCACCAGATCGTCGGGGCGGCGCCGGGTCATCCGCCGGCGCAGGACCCGGGTGGGGTTGGCCGCCGTCCGCAGCCGGGCACCCGCGTAGGGCACCCCGCCGCGTAGCCGCCGCCCCACCGCCAGCCAGGCACACAGGCCGCGTTCCAGCACCCACGCGGGCGCGGCCAGGCTGGTGTGCGCCGGGAAGACCCGGGCGCCGCCGGCCCGCCGCCGGCCCAGCTCCGCCACGGCGACAGTCGCCAGCCCGGCGCGCAGCAGCAGCCCGGGCCGGCGGGTGGCGAGCGCGGCCACCGTCGCCGGCAGCACCGCCAGCGCGGCCAGCAGCCACACCGGCCGGGCCGTCTCGTCGTACGCCTGGCGGACGCGCTGCCCGAGGAAGTGCGCGGCGGTGGGCGGGAGCCGCCGCACGTAGAGCCAAGCCGGGGTGGCGGTGCTGCCGCCGTACGCGCGCACGGTCCGGACCAGCTCCAGGTTCTCGAAGAGCACGTCGGGGTCGTAGCCGCCCATGGCCAGGAACGTGCTCCGCCGCACCGCGAGCGTGCCCGGCCAGTCGCCGCCGAAGACGCGGGCCAGCAGCGTCCGGCCGGTGTCCCACCAGGCGTGCCAGGGCAGCGGGTCGAAGTGGTTCTGCGGCCGGACCAGGTCCACCCCGTCCAGCATCTGGTGCACGGCGCGCAGGGCCGTCCGGTCGTACCGGACGTCGTCGTCGGCGATCACCACGTGCTCGTGCCGGGCCAGCGCGACGCCGGTGAGTACGCCGAGCACCTTGCCGTTGCGCCCGCGCAGCGCCGGGTCCGGCGGTACGTGCCGCACCAGCCCGTGCCAGGCGGCGGCGTGCCGCGCGAACAGCTCCGGCGCCGATCCGTCGACCACCACCACGTCGACCCAGCGGCTCAGCTCGCGCAGGTATCCGGTCAGCTCGTCCAGGCCGCTGTCGTCGTGGGCGCGCAGCGGCAGGACGTACGCCATCGGGAGCCGGACCGGCGCGGACGCGGCGCCCGCGTCGTGCGGGTGTGCGGCGGCAGGTCGGTTCACGTCGCCTCCCTCGTGTCGGTCACGCGACTTGCCCGGAATGCGGCTGCTGAAACCGTTTCGGGCGCGCTGCGCCGGGTAGCGCAGCGGGATACGGACGGTCCGAGTCGGGAGGAGACGTGATGCCCAGCAACGCGACGAGATGGGCGCTGGCCGGCGCCGCCGCGGTGACCGCGCTCGGGGTCACCCGGACGGTGGCCCGGCGGCGGCACCGGCACCAGCCCGACCGGGAGGACGGCTGGTACGTGGTGCACCGCGGGATCACCGTGGACCGGCCGGTCGACGAGGTGATCGGTTTCTGGACCGATCGGGAACGGCTGGACCGGGGCCTGGCCGAGTGGGCGACGCTGGAGCAGCTCGACGCGAACCGGTGGCGCTGCGTGGCGGCCGACCCGGCCGGCGGCGGCACCGAGTGGCGGGCCGAGATCACCGTCGACGGTCCGGGCCGGTTGAGCTGGCGGGTCACCGACGGGCCGGTGGCCCAGCGCGGCCGGGTCGAGCTGGCCGCCGCCCCGCAGGACCGGGGCACCGAGATCCGGGCCGAGCTGCGCTGGCGGTCCGGCCCGATCCGGCGGGCGGTCGGCCTCGTCGGCGGCAGCGACCCGGACCTGGGTCTGCGCACCACGTTGCGCCGGATCAAGTCGCTGATCGAGACCGGGCAGGTGCTCGACACCCGGCACGACCCGTCCGGGCGCAGCCCGCGGCAGGAACGGGCGACGGACAAGGTACGCGAGAAGCTGATGGCGGGAGGACGACCGTGAGGGCGTTGTGCTGGGAGGGCGTCGGCAAGCTGGCCGTGCGGGACGTGCCGGAACCGACGATCAGGTCCGGCGGCGACATCATCGTCAAGGTACGGGCGAGCAGCGTCTGCGGCTCCGACCTGCACCTGATCAACGGCTACCTGCCGGCGATGCGCGAGGGGGACATCCTCGGCCACGAGTTCATGGGCGAGGTGGTCGAGACCGGCCCCGACGTGCGGCGCATCTCCGTCGGTGACCGGGTGGTGGTCGGCTCGGTGGTGGCCTGCGGCTCGTGCTGGTACTGCCGCACCGAGCAGTTCTCGCTGTGCGACAACTCCAACCCGCAGCCGGTCTTCACCGAGAAGCTGTGGGGCCACTCGCCCGCCGGCATCCTGGGCTACTCGCACGCGGCCGGCGGCTACTCCGGCAGCCACGCCGAGTACATCCGGGTGCCGTTCGGCGACGTCGGCGCGTTCACCGTGCCGGACGGGGTGCCGGACGACTCGGTCGTGTTCGCCTCCGACGCCATGCCGACCGGCTGGATGGCCGCCGACTTCTGCGACCTCAAGGGCGGCGAGGTGGTGGCGGTCTGGGGCGCCGGCGGCGTCGGCCAGATGGCGGCCCGGTCCGCGCAGATCCTCGGCGCCGAGCGGGTCGTGGTCATCGACCGGCTGCCGGAGCGGCTCGCCACCGCGTCGCAGCGCCTCGGCGTGGAGACGATCAACTACGCGGAGACCGACGTGCTGGAGGCGCTGCGGGAGATGACCGCCGGGCGCGGCCCGGACGCCTGCATCGAGGCCGTCGGCATGGAGTCGCACGACGTCGGCCCGGCGTACGCGTACGACAAGGCCAAGCAGACGGTACGCGCGCAGACCGACCGGCCCACCTCGGTGCGGCAGGCGATCATGGCGGCGCGCAAGGGCGGCACGGTGAGCATCGTCGGCGTGTACGGCGGCCTGGTGGACAAGTTCCCGCTCGGCGCGGCCATGAACAAGGCCCTGGTGCTGCGGATGGGGCAGATGCACGCCCAGCGCTACATCCCGATGCTGCTGGACCGGGTCGCGGCCGGCGAGATCGACCCCGGTTACCTGGCCACCCACCCGATGTCGCTGGAACAGGGCGCCCGGGGCTACGAGATCTTCGAGAAGAAGGAGGACGGCTGCCTGCGTACCGTGCTGCACCCGCAGGCCGCCTGACCGTCCCGCGGAAGGGGGTGCGACCGCTCAGTGCAGCGGGCGTACCCCCTCGGCCGGACGTACCCCGTCGAGCACCAGCCCGCCGGGCGGCAACGCCGGCATGGCGCCGAGGTCGAGCGCCAGGTCCTGCGGCGGTACGCGGTACGTCATCGCGCCGGTCAGGTTGGTCACCGCCCGCTTCATCAGCTCGATCGTGATCCACTCCCCGGCGCAGCGGTGCCCGGTGTAGTGGTCGCCGCCGCCCTGCGGGACGAAGCCGAACGGGTCGTCGCGCCACCCGGCGAAGCGTTCCGGCCGGAACCGTTCCGGCTCGGGCCACACGTCGGGGTGGTGGTTCGTGCCGTACAGGTCGAGCAGCACGCGCCGGCCCTGCGGGAAGGAGTACCCCCGCCACGTGAACGAGCGGCGTACCCGGGCCGCGGCGACCGGGAAGAACGGGTAGTAGCGGCGTACCTCCTGCACGAACTGCTCGGTCGCGGCGTCGTCGCCGGGTAGCCGGTCCCGCCAGTGCGGGTGGTCGTGCAGCGCCAGCGCGGCGAAGACCACGTACCGGTCCACCGCGACGGTGGGGCGCAGCACGTTGAGCAGCTCCACGGCGGCGATCCGGCGCGGCAGCGGTAGGCCCCGTTCGTCCCGGTGCCCGGCCACGACCGCCAGCGCGCTGCCCTCCGGGGCGGGCACCGCGTCCGCGCGTACCCGCTCGATCAGGTCGCCGGCCCAGCGTTGCGCGTGCCGGCGGCCGAGCCGTCCGCGCCAGTGCCGGGGGCCGAGCGCGGCCGGCGCCTCGATCATCGCGTGCATCTCGGCGGTGCGGCGCGGCACGTCGGCCTCGGCCAGCGGCACCCCGGCCCAGGCCCAGACCGTACGGGTCAGGATCTTTCCCACCTCGTCGTAGAGCACCACCGGACCGCCCCCGGCCCAGTCGGGGATCCGGGCCCGCCACTGCTCGTCGAAGATCTCCCCGAGGCGGCGGATCGCGGCCGGGGTCATGATCGACATGAACATCGCCTTGCGGACCAGGTGCGCCTGTCCGTCGAGGCCCTGCACGCCGCCGACGCCGGTGAGTGTGCGCTGCCCGCGCATCGGCATGGCGCCGCGCCGGACGAACCGCTCCTCGTCGTAGAACAGTTCGGCGGCCTCCCGGCCGCGCAGGCAGATCGTCGGCTCCAGCAGCAGCCGGGTCTGGAAGACGTCGCTGCCGAGGCGGTCGCAGCGGTCGCCGACGAAGCGGTAGCCCTCCCGCAGGAAAGCGATCGTGCTGTCCGGGCTCCGGTCGCTCGGCATGGTGCTCATCTCGGCTGCTCCTGACGCGGTTCGGCGACCCTGCCTACCTACCCGGGCCGGCGCGGCCGAACCCTCCATTTCAGCAGCTGCGGCCCTTCGGGGGAGGGGCCGGCCACGCGGGCGGTTGCTGGCCCCTCCCCGGGCGCGGAAAAGCTGGTTTCCTCGGATTCGCGGACCGGCGGCGACCGGTCCGCCGCCCGCCGGCACGACGTCCGGCGGGCGTCACCGGCGACGGGGGAGGGCACCGATGCGTGACGACAGGGCGGCACGACGGCACCGCGAGGCGTCGGCCCGGCTGCGCGGCGACGGCCGCGACGGGCCGCTCATCGGCGCGCCCCGGCGCTCCGCACCCCGCCCGCCGCGCCACTTCACCGTTCACCTGGGCTTCGCCGCCGCCGATCCCGCCGTCGCGCGGGAGCACGCCGTGGCGTACGCCGAAGCGCTCGGCCTGCTCCGCCCGGAGCTGGCGCTCGGCGCGGCGGCGCTGTCCCCGGCGGACGCCTGGCACCGCGCCGAGCGGCTGTTCTGCGACGCGGCCGGGCCCGACGGCGAGCGCTGCGCCGACGTGGCCGGTCACCCCGGCTTCCACCACGCGCCCGGTCCGGGCGGCCTCGGCTGGGGCGACGGTGACTGAGGTGCGTTCAGTCCAGGTCGAACTCGCCGTCCTGGGCGCCCGCGACGAACGCGTCCCACTCGGCCTGGGTGAAGACCAGCACGGGCCCGTCCGGCTCGGCGGAGTTGCGCATACCGATCAGGTCGTCGACGAAGGCCACTTCGACCGCTCCCTCGGAGGTGTCGCCCTCAGCCCGCTGCCAAACCGCCCGGGAGAGGTCGAAATCGCCCTTGGGGTGCTGACCCATCGCTGCTCCTCCATCGCCGTGCGTAACGGGAAGGCCCGAGCGGACCTCATCGGGCAGGATAAGCGGATGCCGAGCCTCACCCGTGCAGAGGCGACCGCGCGCCGCGCGTCGATCACCGTTGAGTCCTACGATGTGGACCTCGACCTGACCGGCGACGCCGAGCGGTTCCGCTCCGCCGTCACCATCCGGTTCCGGGCCACCCCCGGCGCCGAGACCTTCGTCGACGTCAAGCCGCGCCGACTCCTCGCCGCCCGCCTCAACGACCGCGACCTCGACCCGGCCCTGCTGGCCGGTGACCGGCTGCCGCTGACCGGGCTGGCCGCGACCAACACGCTCACCGTCGAGGCCGAGATGGCCTACTCCAACACCGGCGAAGGGCTGCACCGCTTCGTCGACCCGGCCGACGGCGAGACGTACCTCTACGCGATGTCCTTCCTGGACGACGGGCCGCGCATCTTCGCCGCGTTCGACCAGCCCGACCTGAAGGCACCGGTGACGCTGACCGTCACCGCGCCGCCGGAGTGGACTGTCGCCGCCAACGGGCCGCTCGCCGACCGGCCCGCGCCGGGGCGCTGGGAGTTCGCGCCCACCGAGCCGCTGGCCACCTACTTCGTCTCGCTGATCGCCGGGCCGTGGCACGTGCTGCGCGCCGAGCACGACGGCATCCCGCTCGGCCTCTACTGCCGGCGTTCGCTCGCCGCCCACCTGGACGCCGACGCCGACGAGATCTTCACCGTCACCCGGCAGTGCTTCGACCGCTTCCACCAGCTCTTCGCCGAGCGCTACCCGTTCGGCAAGTACGACCAGGCGTTCGTGCCCGAGTTCAACGCCGGCGCGATGGAGAACCCGGGCCTGGTCACGATCCGCGACGACTACGTCTTCCGCTCCGCCGTCACCGACACCCAGCGGGAGCTGCGCGCCACCACCATCGCCCACGAGATGGCGCACATGTGGTTCGGCGACCTGGTCACCATGAGCTGGTGGGACGACCTCTGGCTCAACGAGTCGTTCGCCGAATACCTCGGCACCCGGGTCACCGCCGAGGCGACCCGGTTCGACCGGGCGTGGACCACGTTCGCGAGCCGTCGCAAGGCGTGGGGCTACACCGCCGACCAGCGCCCCTCCACCCATCCGGTGGCGCCGGAGGAGGTCGCCGACGCCGCCCAGGCGCTGCTGAACTTCGACGGCATCTCGTACGCCAAGGGCGCCAGCGTGCTGCGCCAGCTCGTCGCCTGGCTCGGCGACGAGGCGTTCCTGGCCGGGCTGAACGCGCACTTCGCCGCGCACCGGTTCGGCAACGCCACGCTCGCCGACCTGCTGGCCGCACTCGGCACGGCGAGTGGCCGCGACCTGGACGGCTGGGCGGAGCGCTGGCTGCGCCGCGCCCAGGTGAACACGCTGCGGGTCGACACCGCCGTGGACGCCGACGGGCGGTGGACCGACGTGGCGATCGTGCAGACCGCCCCGGCGAGCCACCCGGTGCTGCGGCCGCACCGCATCGCGGTGGCCCACCACGCCGCGGACGGCCCGGCGTACCGGTTCGAGGTCGACCTCGACCCGGACGCCGCCGGCGGCCGTACGCCCCTGCCCGAGCTGGTCGGGCGGCCCGCCACCGGGCTCGTGCTGCCGAACGCCGGTGACCTGACGTTCGCGAAGATCCGGCTCGATCCGGCCTCGGCGGACGCGGTGCCGCTGCTGCTTCCCGCGCTCGACGATTCGCTGGCCCGGGCGCTGCTCTGGGCCGAGACGCTGGACGCGGTCACCGACGGGGAACGGCCGGCCGGCGCGCTCGCCGAGCTGATCGGGGCGGCGCTTCCGGCCGAGACCGAGGTGACGATCGTCGAGGACGTGCTGCTGCTCAGCCGCCGGCTGATCGACCGCTACCTCGATCCGCTCGCCCGTGACGCGGCGCTGCTGCGGGTGGCGAACGCCTGCGCGGCGCTGCTCGACTCGGCGTCCGCGGGCGGCTCGTTGCAGCTCGCCGCCGCGCGCGGTCTGATCGGCGCCACCACCGACACCGCGATGCTGACCGGCTGGCTGGCCGGCGAGGGCGTGCCGCCGGGGCTTGCGGTCGACGCCGACCTGCGCTGGGCGGTGCTGCGCCGGCTCGTGGTGCTCGGCGCCGCCGGGGCGCCGCAGATCGACGCCGAGGCCGACGCCGACCGCAGCGCCACCGGCGCCGAGCAGGCCGCCGCGTGCCGGGCCGCGCTGCCCGACGCCGACGCGAAACGGGCCGCCTGGGAGATCGTCACCCGCAGCACCGAGCTGTCCAACCGGCTCGTCGAGGCGACCGCAGAGGGCTTCTGGCAGCCCGAGCAGGCCGAGTTGACCGCCGGCTACGTGGAGCGCTACTTCGCCGACATGCCGGCGGCGGCGCGTCTGCGTACCGCGTGGGTGGCCGACGCGGTCACCGTCGCCGCGTACCCCCGCTACGCCGTGGCGCAGACCACCCGGGAGACGGCCGCGGCGCTGCTGGCCCGCGACGACCTGACGCCCGGCCTGCGGCGGTGGGTGACCGACCTGGACGACGACATGCGCCGGGCGCTCGTGGCCCGGACGGCGGTGGCCGCCGCGTCGGCCTGACCGGAGCCACGCCGGGCGGGCTCATCCGCCCGGCGTGGCCGACCCCGTCCGGGCCTGTGCGCGGCGCGGCCTACGATCGCTGGGTGGAGGAAGACATCCGGCGGGTCGGCATCATGGGCGGCACGTTCGACCCGATCCACCACGGGCACCTGGTGGCGGCGAGCGAGGTGGCCGACCGGTTCGGTCTGGACGAGGTCGTGTTCGTGCCGACCGGGCAACCGTGGCAGAAGGCGGAGGAAGCGGTCACCCCGGCCGAGGACCGCTACCTCATGACGGTGATCGCCACCGCCTCCAACCCGCGTTTCCAGGTGAGCCGGGTCGACATCGACCGGGGCGGTCCCACCTACACCGTCGACACGCTGCGCGACCTGCACGCCGAGTACGGTCCGAAGGCGCAGTTGTTCTTCATCACCGGCGCGGACGCACTGGAGCGCATCCTCTCCTGGAAGGACCTGGACGACGCGCTCGAACTGGCCCACTTCATCGGCGTGACCCGGCCCGGCTTCGAGCTCACCGACCAGCACCTCCCGGCCGACTCGGTGAGCCTGGTGCAGGTGCCCGCGATGGCCATCTCCTCGACCGACTGCCGCGCGCGGGTCGCCCGGGGAGAGCCGGTGTGGTACCTGGTGCCCGACGGTGTGGTGCAGTACATCGCGAAACGGCGTCTCTACCAGCGGTGATTCGCCCCCGAAAGTCCCGGTTCATGCCTGAAATCGACCAGAACTGACAAGTCGACGCACCGCCGGATGTGAGAGGCTTGGAGGGTCGCACGGTTGATCGAAGGAGAACGGTGACAGTTTCCGAACGCGCGCACGAGCTGGCAATGGCCGCCGCCCAGGCCGCGGCCGACAAGAAGGCACAGGACATCGTCATCATCGACGTGGGCGACCAGCTCGCGATCACCGACGCGTTCCTGCTGGCCGCCGCTCCGAACGAGCGTCAGGTGCTCGCCATCGTCGACGCCATCGAGGAGCGCCTGCTGGAGCTGCCGGAGAAGGCCAAGCCGGTGCGCCGCGAGGGCGAGCGGGGTGGCCGCTGGGTGCTGCTCGACTACGTCGACATCGTGGTCCACGTCCAGCACACCGAGGAGCGCGAGTTCTACGCGCTCGACCGGCTCTGGAAGGACTGCCCGCAGATCCCGTTCACCGATCGCGACCTGGCCGACTCGGCCGCCGGCACCGCCACCGCCGAATGACCCGCCTGATCGTCTGGCGGCACGGCAACACCGACTGGAACGCCGCGAGCCGGGTCCAGGGGCAGACCGACGTGCCGCTCAACGACCTCGGCCGGGAGCAGGCCCGTGCCGCCGCGCCGGTGCTCGCCGCGCTGCGCCCGGACGCCATCGTCGCGAGCGACCTGCGCCGGGCCGCCGACACCGCCGCCGCGCTCGCGGCGCTGACCGGGCTGCCGGTCCGCTCCGACGCCCGCCTGCGCGAACGGCACTTCGGCCAGTGGCAGGGCCTCACCCTCACCGAGGCGGCCGAGCGGTTCCCCGACGAGTACGCCCGCTGGCGGGCCGGCGACCCCGACCCCGGTGCCGGCATCGAGCCCCTGTACGACCTGGGCGCCCGGCTCGGCGCCGGATTCCAGGACGCCGCAGACCTCGCCGTCGGCGGCACCGTGGTGGTGACCACGCACGGCGGCGGCGCCCGGCAGGGCGTCGGGCACCTGCTCGGCTGGGACCACACGGTGCTGCGCAGCCTCGGCGCGCTGTCCAACTGCCACTGGACCGAACTGCGCCACGACGACGTCCGGGGCTGGCACCTGCGGGCGCACAACGTCGGCCTGATCACCCAGCCGGCGCTCACCGACGCGGTCTGACACCTCCGGCCCCGGCACGTCACAGCGCCATCGGCTAGCGTGCCGGTCATGCCCGTCGCGGTCGTCACCGACTCCACCGCCTACCTGCCCCCCGACCTGGTCCGCGCACGCGGGCTCACAGTCGTTCCGCTCACAGTCGTCCTCAACGGCGCGGAAGGGCTGGAGGGCGTCGAGACCTCCCCGGCCGACGCCACCCGCGCGCTCAGCGGCCGGCGGGTCTCGGTGAGCACGTCCCGGCCCGCGCCGGAACAGTTCGCGCAGGTCTACCGCGCGCTGCTCGCCGAGGGCGCCGACGGGGTGGTGTCGGTGCACCTGTCCGCCGAACTGTCCGGCACCGTCGAGGCCGCCCGGCTGGCCGCCGCGGAGGTCGGCGACGACCGCGTCACGGTGGTCGACAGCCGATCCACCGGCATGGGCCTCGGCTTCCCGGCGCTCGCCGCCGCCGCGGCCGCCGCGCAGGGCGCCGACCTGACCGGGGTACGCGACGCGGCGCTGGACGCGGTCGCCCGGACCACCATCTACTTCTACGTCGACACGCTGGAGTTCCTGCGCCGGGGCGGCCGGATCAACGCGGCCGAGGCGCTGCTCGGCACCGCCCTCTCGGTCAAGCCGATCATGCACATGCCGGACGGCGCGATCGTGGTCAAGGACAAGGTGCGTACCGCCAGCCGCGGCGTGGCACGCCTGGTCGACCTCGCCGTCGAGGCAGCCGGTGACGCCCCTGTGGACCTCGCCGTGCACCACCTCGCCGCGCCGCAGCGGGCCGAGCAGTTGCTGACGGCGCTGACCGAGCGACTGGGCGACCGGCTGCACGACACGTACGTCACCGAGGCCGGAGCGGTGGTCGCCGCGCACGCCGGGCCGGGGCTGGCGTGCGTGGTGGTGCACCGCCGCACGCCCTAGGGTGGCTGGATGAGCGCACTGTCGTACGTCGTGACCGGCGGCGGGCGCGGCGTCGGACGGGCCGTCGTCGAGCGGCTGGCCGCCGACGGGGGCACTGTGGTCGTGGTCGAGCGGGACACCAGCGCGGTGGACTGGCTGGCCCGGCATCCACTGGCCGACCGGCTGCACGCCGTGACCGGGGACGCCGGCGACGAGGCGGTCACCGGCCGGGCCGCCGACCGCGCCGAGGCGTACGCGCCGCTGGCCGGTTGGGTCAACAACGCCGCCGTCTTCCGCGACGCCGATCTGCACCGCGCGCCCGCGAGCGAGGTGGTCGACCTGATCGCGCTCAACCTGCGTCCCGCGGTGGCCGGGGCCGGCACCGCCGTACGCCGGTTCCTGGCCGCCGGTTCCGGCGGCGCGATCGTCAACGTCTCCTCCCACCAGGCCCGCCGGGCGGTGCCCGGTGCCCTGCCGTACGCCACCGCGAAGGCCGCGCTGGAGGGGCTGACCCGGGCGCTCGCCGTCGACTACGGTCCGCGCGGCATCCGCGCCAACGCCGTCGCGCTCGGGTCCGTCCACACCGAACGGCACGCCGCCTACCTGGCCGGACTCGACCCGGCCGGGGTGGCGCACGTCGACGCGGAGATGGCCCGGCTGCACCCGCTCGGCCGGATCGGGCGTACCGGCGAGGTGGCCGAGGTGGTCGCGTTCCTGCTCTCCGAACGCGCCTCGTTCGTCAACGGCGCGACGGTGCCGGTCGACGGGGGACGGGCCGCGCTCGGCCTGGACCCGGAGGCGCGCTGAGCTTCGCCTCCCGGCCGCCCTAGCACAGTCAGGGCCTGATCGGGTTCCTGTCCACAGTGCTCCCGTCGTCCACAGGTGCTGGTTCACCGGCCGACGGTTGACGAGCCGTCGCCGTAGCGTCCCGAGCCGTGCCAGACGACGAGGAGACGACGGTACGGCGGCGGCTCGCCCGGCTGTTCGGGTTCGCGGACGCCGCCGCCGTCCCGCCGATCCGCGCCGGCCACGTGCGCGAATCCGGCCATCCGGATCTCCGAGGCCGGCTCCGGTCTGTGCCGGCCGAGATCGAGCCGGTTCTCGGGCTGCGTCCCGGCTTCCCGGAGCGCTACGGCGGACGGGAACATCCGTTCGAGGCCGAGCCCGCCTCCGCCGAACCGGACGTCGACGCGATCCACGACACGCCGGCAGCCGAGCGGAACCTGCCGTCCCGGCTACCCGGTCCCGGGGCGTTCGACCCCGGCCGGCGGGGTGTGCGTGCGCTCGCGGCGGTGGCGGCGGTAGTGGTAGTGGTGGCGGCCGTCTGGGCGTGGCGCTCGCGCCCCGGCGCTGAGCCCGTCCAGCCGGTCGCGGCGTCCTCCGAGGCGCCCGTGAGTGTGGCGACCGAAGCGGCTCCCGGGGTGCCCGCGCCGGTCGGCTCATCCGGTCAGGTGGTGGTCGCGCTGGCCGGCAAGGTCCGTCGCCCCGGCCTCGTCCGCCTCCCGGCCGGCGCGCGGGTGGCCGACGCGATCGAGGCGGCGGGCGGCGCGCTGCCCGGCGTCGACGTGGCGCTGCTCAACCCCGCTCGCAAGGTCACCGACGGGGAGCTGATCCTGGTCGGCGTCACCGCCCCACCGGGGCAGGCCGGACCCGCCGCAGCGGGCGGCGGTGCGCCGGGCGGCTCGGCGGCGACCGCCGGACCGGTCAACCTCAACACCGCGACGCTGGCCCAGCTCGACGCGCTGCCCGGCGTCGGCCCGGTGCTCGCCCAGCGGATCCTCGACCACCGGGACCGCAACGGCGGGTTCCGGTCCGTGTCCGACCTGCGCCAGGTCGACGGCATCGGCGACGCCCGGTACGAGCAGCTCAAGGAACTGGTGACGGTGTGAACGGCCGACGCGGGCCGCGCCCCGGCCTCACCGGCGAGAGCGCCCCCGAACGAGCCGGTGCTCGCGCGACCGGGCCGGCCGGCGCTGCGGCGGGCGGTGAGCGTGGCCAGGGGCTCCCCGCGCCCGTCGACGGTGACGCGGCCGGCCGCGACGTGCCCGACCTGCGGCTGGCCGGGCTGGCGGTGGCCGCCTGGCTCGCCGCGCTGGCCGGGTTGCACCTGACGGTCCGGATGAGCGTGTGGGTGGCCGCCGTCGCCGCCGCGATCGCCCTGCTCGTGGGGATGCACCTGGGCGGCGTGCTCGGCCGGCCGGGTGCGACGGTGCGCCGCTACGGCTGGATCGCGGTCGCCGTGCTGCTCGGCGCGCTCTGCGGTGCGGCGGCCACCGGCGCCCGCGTCGCGGTCCGCGACGCCGCCCCGGTCCGCGCGCTCCTCACCGACCGTGCACCGGTCACCGCCGAGCTGGTGCTCCGAGACGACCCCCGTCCGATACGCGGTGCGCCCGGCCGTCCGCCGATGCTGCTGGTCCGCGTGGATCTGATCCGGCTCACCGGACCCGACGGCACCCGGGTCACCGGCCCGGTGCGCGCGCTGGTGCTCGCCACCGATCCGGCCTGGCGTCCACTGCTCCCCGGGCAGCGGGTCACCAGCCGGGGACGGCTGTCCGCCCCGCGCGGCGGCGACCTGACCGCCGCCGTGCTCTCCACCGCCGATCCGCCCACGCTGCGCGGCGACGCGTCGTGGCCGCAACGGGCCGCCGGCGTGCTGCGGGCCGGCCTGCAACGGGCCTGCGAGCCGCTACCCGACGCGCCGGGCGGGCTGCTGCCCGGTCTGGTGGTGGGCGACACCAGCCGGCTGCTGCCCGAGGTGGAGGAGGACTTCCGGGCCACCGGGATGACGCACCTCAACGCGGTGTCCGGCTCCAACGTGGCGATCGTCGTCGGGGCGGTGCTGCTGCTGGCCCGCTGGGCACGCGCCGGTCCGCGTACCGCCGCCACGCTCTGCGTACTCGCGCTCGTCGGGTTCGTCATCCTGGTCCGGCCCTCGCCGAGCGTGGTGCGTGCCGCAGCGATGGGTGCGATCGGGCTCGCCGCGCTCGCCGCCGGGCGGTCCCGGTCGGCGCTGCCCGCCCTCGCCGCGGCGGTCACCGGACTGGTCCTGTTCGACCCGGACCTCGCGGGCGATCCGGGTTTCGCGTTGTCGGTCTGTGCGACCGGGGGACTGCTGCTGCTCGCGCCGGGATTGCGGGACGCGTTGCGGCGCCGCGGCGTACCGGCCGGGCTGGCCGAGGCGCTGGCGGTTCCGGCGGCCGCGCAGCTGGCGTGTGGCCCGGTGATCGCCGGGCTGTCCGCGACGGTGAGCCTGGTGGCGGTGCCGGCGAACCTGCTCGCGGTGCCGGCCGTCGCGCCGGCCACTGTGCTCGGCGTGCTGGCGGCGGTGTTGTCACCGGTGTGGCCGGGTGGTGCGGAGTTCCTGGCCTGGTTGGCGAGTTGGCCGGCGCGCTGGCTGGTGGCGGTGGCCGCGTACGGGGCGGACCTGCCGGCCGGGAACCTGCCGTGGGCGGGCGGGGTGGCAGGGGCCCTGCTGCTGGCGGCGGTGAGCATGGCGCTGCTGCTCGCCTTCCGCCGACGCCGGGCGCGGCGGCTGATCGCTGTCGTCGCGGTGGCGGTGGTGCTGGGCGCGGTGCCGGTGCGACTGCTCGCCTCCGGCTGGCCGCCACGTGGCTGGGTGGTGGTGGGGTGCGCGGTGGGGCAGGGGGACGCGGTGGTGCTGCCGGTCGCCGCCGGCCGGGCCGTGGTGGTCGACGCCGGCCCGGAACCGTCGGGCGTCGACGCCTGCCTGCGCCGCCTGCGCGTACGCGAGGTGCCGCTGCTGGTGGTCAGCCACTTCCACGTCGACCACGTCGGCGGTGTGGCCGGGGTGTTCCGGGGCCGTCGGGTGGGTGCGGTGGTGGGTCCGTCCTGGTCCGAGCCGCCCTACGGCGCGGCCCAGGTACGCGAGGCGGCCCGTCGGGCCGGTACGCCGGTGGCCCCGGTGCAGGCGGGCTGGCGGTGGCGGGCGGGCGTGGTGGACCTGGTCGCTGTCGGGCCGCCGTACCCGGTGCGGGGCAGCCGGTCCGACCCGAACAACAACTCGCTGGTGCTGGCCGCCACTGTGGGCGGGGTACGGATCCTGCTCACCGGGGACGCCGAGACGGAGGAACAGCGGGCGGTGCTGGAGACGACGCCGGCCGCTCAGATCCGGGCCGACGTGCTGAAGGTGGCCCACCACGGGTCGGGGTACCAGGCACCGGAGTTCCTGGCCGCGGTGCGTCCGGCAGTGGCGCTCGTCTGCGTGGGTGCCGACAACGACTACGGGCACCCGAACGCCGGGCTGCTGGACCGGCTGACCCGGGGCGGTGCGCGGGTGGTGCGTACCGACACCGACGGTGACGTGGCGGCGGTCCGGGTGGGGGGTGGTCTCGCCGTGGTGAAGCGTGGCGCCGAGTCAGGGCGGCCGCGTTGAACAAGGGGGATCTTGTCGCAGTAGATGGGGGATCAAGGCAAATGTCTGGATTTGCGCTGTGTGCGGGCTGCGCCGTCACAGTCCCCGATGAGCAGGCCCGGCCGGGTCGGAGGGCGTGCGAGTATGGGCGACGTGACCCCCGCCGACCTGCCTCCTATTGTGCTCGTCCTCGGCGACGAGGAGCTGCTCGCCACGCGAGCGGTCACCGAAGCCGTCGCGCGGGCCCGCGAGGTCGACCCCGACGTGGACGTGCGGGAATACCAGGCCGGCACGCTCACCGTCGGCGAGATCGTCGAGATGCTCAGCCCGTCGCTGTTCGGCGGCCGCCGGGTGCTCGTGCTCCGCTCCGGTCAGGACGCCCGCAAGGACCTGTCCGCCGCGCTGCTGGCGTACGCGAAGAATCCCGACCCGGACGTGCAGCTCGTGGTGCTGCACCTGGGCGGGGCAAAGGGCAAGGCGTTCGCCGACGGCCTGCGGGCGGCGGGTGCCGCTGTGGTGCCGGCGGTGAAGCTCAAGGGCGACCGGGAGCGGGCCGCGTTCGTGCGGGACGAGATCCGCCGCATCGGCGGCAAGTGCACGCCCGACGCGGCCGACGCTTTGGTCGCGGCCGTCGGGAACGACATGCGTGAGCTGGCCGCCGCCTGCTCGCAGCTGGTCGCCGACACCGACGGGCGGATCGGCGCGGACACGGTCGCCCGGTACTACCGGGGACGGGCCGAGGTGACCGGCTTCACCGTCGCCGACGCGACGATGGTCGGTGACGTGCCAGGCGCGCTGGAGGCGCTGCGGTGGGCGCTGCACGTCGGCGTCGACCCGGTGCCGATCGCCGACGCGCTGGCCGACGGCGTACGGACCGTGGCCCGGGTCGCCGCCGCCGGCCGGGGCAGCGCGTTCCAGTTGGCCAAGACGCTCGGCATGCCGGCCTGGAAGATCGAGAAGGCCCAGGTACGCGCCCGGGGCTGGACGCCCGAGGGCCTGGTCGAGGCGATGCGGGTGGCCGCCGAGTGCAACGCGGCCGTCAAGGGCGGTGCCGACGACCGGGCGTACGCGCTGGAGCGGGCCGTGTTCTCGGTGGCGGCGGCCCGGCAGGGCGGCGCCCGGTGACCCGAGCGTGGTCGACGGTGGCCACGGACGAGGAGCGGTACCGCCCGCTCTACGCCCGGGTGCTGGGACTGCGCTTCGTCAACCCGGGTGGGGTGCTCTGCTTCCTCTTCTTCGAGGGTGCGGTGGCACTGGCCGTGCTGCTCGCGCTCGCCGAACTGGTGAGCTGGTGGGCGGTGCTGGTGCTGCCGATCGCGGTGGCGGCCATGGTCAAGCTCAACGACGTGGTGGCCGAGATGGTCGTCCGCACCGCCGCGCAGGTGCCCGAGCAGGAACGGGACCGCTTCCGCCGGCAGATGGAGCCAGTGATCGGGCGGGCCCGGGTGCCCACCGGCGCCCGCGCGCTGCCGGGCGCCCCGACATCGGCAAGCGTCAGTGCGCGGTCAGGCGGCGCGACGTCGGCGAGCGAACGGGCGTTCCCGGGCGGTCCGACGCCGGTCGCCGACCCCCGGGGCATCCGCTACCACCATCCGCGACGCTCGACGTTCGACCGCCCCGGCGAGCGGTGACCACGGCGTCCCCCGTGTGCGCCGACACGCAGCTCACCTCGGCTGCGGCGGGCCTCGGCCTGCGGCCCTGAGCGGGGACGCCGGGGCAGCCGCACACCGGAGCCACCCGCGTCGCCTCCCGAGGTCCGCATCCTCCCGCCGATGCGATCATCGGCCCGTCGGCTGCACATACCACCCCGAGCCGCCACTGCCACAGCGGTCACCGGTGGTACCGATCACGCCGCAGATCTTGGTACGAAATGGCCCCGGTAAGGGCCGTTTCCTACCAAGATCTCCGCGCGGCATGACGCGTGGTCGGATATGGCCCTCCGTAGGGGCCGAAGTCTTCCGAGCGTGCCGTACCCAGGCGGTGCGGCGGGGAGTGCGGACAGCCGGAAGCCCCGTGGGCGCGGTGGCCCCGGGGCTTCCGGTGGGATCTGTAGCGCTGGTCAGGCAGAGAACGAGGCGACGCGCTTGGCGATCGCCGACTTCCGGTTGGCCGCCTGGTTGGCGTGGATGACACCCTTGCTGGCAGCCTTGTCCAGCTTGCGGGTGGCCTCACGCATGAGCACGGTGGCCTTCTCGGTGTCGCCCGCCTCGGCAGCCTCGTGGAACTTCCGGATGGCGGTCTTCAGCGACGACTTGACCGACTTGTTACGCAGCCGGCGCTTCTCGTTCTGCCGGTTGCGCTTGATCTGGGACTTGATGTTCGCCACGCGACAGCCTCGTCTTGATAGCTCGGGTTGGTCTGCTTTCGCGCACGACGAGCATGCGTCATCGCCGCGCGAAAAGCCAGGCTACCAGGTCGGCCCCGGACGAGCCAAAACGCCTCCAGCCCGGGCGGGACCGACGCCCCTCCACCAGCCCGCCGCCGTCCCCAAGCCCGCCGCCGTCCCCAGCACGGCGCCGTCCATCAGCCCGCTGCCGGCCGGGAGCCCGCCGCGGGCCGGGGCCGGCTGGAAGCCTGTGGCCGGACCGGGCCGGATGACCCGGGCCGGCCGGACCGTCCGGGCGGCGTTCGGCAGGCCGGGCCGAGCGGACCGGATCACGAGGGGCGCGGGCGGCGTGCCCAGGACCAGCCCCGGCGCTCGGCCAGCCAGCCGAGTGCCTGCTCCCCGCTCCACCGCTGGTGGGCGCGCAGGTGCGGGGAGCCGTTCGACGGCCCGGCCTCGGCGTCGGTCAGGAAGTACCCGGCCAGCGCCGCGAGCGTCACGTCCAGCGCGTCCTCGGGCGCCCCTGCCGCCGCCGGGTGGGCGGCGAACGCGGCGTCCGCGTCGAGGCCGCTGGCGTACGCGGTGAGCAGCAGCCCGGCCAGGTCGAACCAGGCCGGCCCGTGGCAGAGCCAGGGCCAGTCGCACAGCCAGGCCCGCCCGCCGGAGTCGATCAGGAGGTTGTCCACCCGCAGGTCGCCGTGGGCCAGCCCCGGGGCCGCGTCGGCGTACCCGGGCAGGCGGGACTCCAGCGCGACCAGCTCGGCCAGCGGCGCGCCGGTCGCCGGCTCGGGCAGCGGCTCACGTCCGGCGGCCACCTCGTCCCACCAGAGGATGTCGTCGCGGGCCAGGTCCGCGAGGCGGGGGAGCGGGAGCGCGGCCAGCTCCGCGGGCGGTTCGGCGAGCGCGGCGGCGATTTCGGCGTACGTGGTGAGGGCGGCGTCCAGCTCGGCCGGCTCCCAGGGCAGCCGGGGGGTGTGCCCGTCGATCGCGTCGAGCGCGACCGCGTACCAGCCGGACCCGGTGAGCGCCCAGCGCGGCCGGGGCACCGGCAGGCCGGCCGGGAGCCGGGCCAGGATCGCCGCCTCATGGGCGTACCAGTCGACCAGGTGCCGTTGCCCGTGCAGCGCCGCCGCCTTGACGAACGCGCGCTCCCCGGCAGGGCCGGTCAGGACGGCGGCGAAGCCGCTGGTGAACCCGCCGGCCGCCACCCGGACCGCCGCCGGTTCGCCGCCGATCCGGGCGGCCAGCGCGTCCCGCAGCCCGGCCGGCAGGTCGGCCCAGCCGGGCCGGACGGCTGTCGACCCGTACGGGACCGGGGGCAGTGAGATCGCGCGCACCGCACCATGCTGCCGCACCGGCGGCGCGTGGCGAACCGGCGCGTCGGTGGGCTCTGCCAGACTGCCCGTCATGAGGACCGACGAGTTCTGGCAGTTGATCGACGACGCCCGCGCCGGTGCCGGGGGAGAGCCCGACGCGGTCGCCGCCCGGGCGGTCGCGCTGCTGGCCGAGCGCGACCCGGAGGAGATCGTCGGGTACGCCCACCACCAGCGGCGGGTACTCGCCGCCTCCTACAAGGTCGACCTCTGGGGCGCGGCCTACCTGATCAACGGGGGCGCCTCGGACGACGGCTTCGAATACTTCCGGGGCTGGCTGATGACCCAGGGCCGGGCGGTGTTCGCGCGGGCGGTCGGCGACCCCGACGCGCTGGCCGAGCTGCCGCAGGTCCGGGCCGCGGCGCTCAGCGGCGAGGAGTTCGAGTGCGAGCAGATGCTGGCGGTGCCGTGGGACGCGTACCGGAAGGCCACCGCGTCCGACCTGCCGGCCGAGCGTGACCCGGTTCCGGTGCCCGACCTGAACGACTTCTGGGACTTCGACGACGAGGAGGAGGCCCGCCGCCGCCTGCCGAGGCTGGCCGCCCTGTTCGTCGAGCCACCCGTGGAATAGCGGAGCCACCCGTGGAATAGCGGTGGAGTGAAGGGGGAGTCCGGGCGCGCCCCGGGCGACGTGGGACCATGGAGGGGGCCGGCGGCGCGCCGGCCGCTCACGTCAGCCGACCAGAACGGACCGCTGTGCCACCGACGCTCGATCCCGGCGCGAACGCTCCTGGTGCCACCGACCCGGCGCGCATCCGGAACTTCTGCATCATCGCCCACATCGACCACGGGAAGTCGACCCTGGCCGACCGGATGTTGCAGCTCACCGGTGTGGTCGACCCGCGGCAGATGCGCGCGCAGTACCTGGACCGGATGGACATCGAGCGCGAGCGCGGCATCACCATCAAGAGCCAGGCCGTGCGGATGCCGTGGACGATCCGCGAGGGCGACCGGGCCGGCGAGACCGCCGTGCTCAACATGATCGACACTCCGGGCCACGTGGACTTCACCTACGAGGTGTCCCGTTCGCTGGCCGCCTGCGAGGGCGCGATCCTGCTCGTCGACGCCGCGCAGGGCATCGAGGCGCAGACGCTCGCCAACCTCTACCTGGCGCTCGAGAACGACCTGCACATCATCCCGGTGCTCAACAAGATCGACCTGCCGGCCGCCCAGCCGGAGAAGTACGCCGAGGAGCTGGCCCACCTGATCGGCGGCGACCCGGCGGACTGCATCAAGGTCTCCGGCAAGACCGGCGAGGGCGTGCCCTACCTCCTGGACGAGATCGTCCGCCAGTTCGTGCCGCCGGTGGGCGACGCCGAGGCCCCGGCCCGCGCGATGATCTTCGACTCGGTGTACGACGTCTACCGGGGCGTGGTCACGTACGTCCGGGTGATCGACGGCCGGATCTCCGCCCGGGACCGGATCAAGATGATGTCCACCGGCGCGGTCCACGAGCTGCTGGAGATCGGCGTCATCTCGCCGGAGATGGTGAAGGCCGACGCGCTCGGCGTCGGCGAGGTGGGTTACCTGATCACCGGCGTGAAGGACGTGCGCCAGTCCCGGGTGGGTGACACCGTCACCATCAACAACAACCCGGCCAAGGAGGCGCTCGGCGGCTACAAGGACCCGAAGCCGATGGTCTACTCGGGTCTCTATCCGATCGACGGCTCGGACTACCCGAACCTGCGCGAGGCGCTGGACAAGCTCAAGCTCAACGACGCGGCGCTCACCTACGAGCCGGAGACCTCCGGCGCGCTGGGCTTCGGCTTCCGCTGCGGCTTCCTCGGCCTGCTGCACCTGGAGATCATCCGGGAGCGGCTGGAGCGGGAGTTCAACCTCGACCTGATCTCCACCGCCCCGAACGTGGTCTACCGGGCCATCCAGGAGGACGGCGAGGAGATCGTGGTCACCAACCCGAGCGAGTACCCGACCGGCAAGATCGCCGAGGTGTACGAGCCGACCGTGCGGGCCACTGTGCTGACCCCGAACGACTACGTCGGCGCGGTGATGGAGCTGTGCCAGGGCCGCCGGGGCAGCCTGCTCGGCATGGACTACCTCTCCGCCGACCGGGTGGAGCTGCGCTACACGCTGCCGCTGGCCGAGATCATCTTCGACTTCTTCGACCAGCTCAAGAGCCGCACCAAGGGTTACGCCTCGCTGGACTACGAGCCCTCCGGCGAGCAGGCGTCCGACCTGGTCAAGGTCGACATCCTGCTGCACGGTGAGCCGGTCGACGCGTTCAGCGCGATCGTGCACAAGGACAAGGCGTACACGTACGGCACGACGATCGCGGCGAAGCTGCGCTCGCTGATCCCGCGCCAGCAGTTCGAGGTGCCGATCCAGGCGGCCATCGGCAGCCGGGTGATCGCCCGGGAAACCATCCGCGCGATCCGCAAGGACGTGCTCGCCAAGTGCTACGGCGGTGACATCAGCCGGAAGCGCAAGCTGCTGGAGAAGCAGAAGGAGGGCAAGAAGCGGATGAAGATGGTGGGCCGGGTGGAGGTCCCCCAGGAGGCGTTCATCGCGGCGCTGTCGTCCGACTCCGGCGACGGCAAGCCCGCCGGCAAGAAGTAACAGTCAGGCTGCACGAACCGGCCGGCGTCCTGGTGTCCAGGGCGCCGGCCGGTTCGCGTACCCAGGAAATTTTCAGCCTCTGGCAGCGCTCCCACCTGCGGGTTCGTCCCGGACGGGGGAGTGGCGGTCGATGCGGCCGGTTTCGGTTTTCGATGCGTCGGGCACTTAGCGGGCACGACAGCAAACGCACACAGAACGTGCGAAATCGCTTTAGGAGGACCGACCGTGGAGTTCACCGTCTGGGGCATCATCACCGCGCTCGTCGTGGGTCTGATCGTCGGCGCGCTGGGCCGGCTGGTCGTGCCGGGCCGGCAGAACATGCCGATGTGGCTGCACATGGTGATCGGCGTCGGCGCGGCGCTGCTGGGCACCGTCCTGGCCCGGGCGCTCGGCATCGCCACGCAGACCGCCGGCATCGACTGGGCCGAGCTGGCCGTGCAGGTCGTGCTCGCCGCCATCGGTGTGGCCCTGGTGGCCGGCGTCGGCCGCCGCCGCAGCGTCTCGCGTTACTGATCGACGCATCACGCGCCTCGACGGGCGCCCGGCCGACACGGCCGGGCGCCCGTCGGCGTATTCGGCGCATTGAACCCCGTCGGTGCGCGGGGTCCGCCCGCCGCGCCGGGTTTCGGCGAGAAGTAGCAGGTCAGGGTACGTCTGAACAATTCGTCATCGGAGTCGGTTTGGATTTCCGGGCGGTCGGGAACTTAGCGATCACGACAGTAACCACACGAAAAAGTGTGACCCGATCTTAAGGAGGAGGGCGACCATGGAGCTCACCGTTTGGGGCATCATCACGGCGCTGGTCGTTGGTCTGATCGTCGGCGCGCTGGGCCGGCTGGTCGTGCCGGGCCGGCAGAACATGCCGATGTGGCTGCACATGCTGATCGGCGTCGGCGCCGCGCTTCTGGGCACGATCGTGGCCCGGGCCTCCGGCTTCGCCGAGACCGCCGGCATCGACTGGCGCGAGCTGATGCTGCAGGTGCTGTTCGCCGCGATCGGCGTGGCCCTGGTGGCCGGTGTCGGCCGTCGCCGCGGCGTCTCGCGCTACTGACCCCGCACCACGCGCCTCGACGGGCGCCCGGCCTCACCGGCCGGGCGCCCGTCGGCGTATGTGGGTCCTGAACTGCCCGGACGGCATCGATGTCGGCCGGGCCTCCGGCTGCGATACGGTCGCCTGTGCCCTCCGTCACGAACACCCCCTGTTGTAAAGGAAATTTTCCTACTAAGGTGCGGCGGAGAAGGTTAGTGCCAAACGGCCCTGAGGGAGATATGGCGTGAACAGGTGGAAGCGGCTGGCTCCGGTCACCGCCATCGTGGCGTCGGCCGCGTTGGTGCTGACCGCGTGCGGTGGCTCCGGCGACGACGACAAGGCCGCCGACAACAGCAAGCTCACTGTGTGGATGATGGGTGAGGGCGGCGACGCCCAGACCAAGTTCCTCGACAGCGTCGAGGCGGAGTTCAAGAAGAAGCACCCCGAGACCGACGTCGTGGTGCAGTACATCCCCTGGCTCGAGGCGCCGAAGAAGTTCCAGGCCGCGCTCGCCGGTGGCGAGGGCCCGGACGTGACCGAGCTGGGCAACACCGAGACCCAGGGCTGGGCCGCGCAGGAGGCCCTGGCCGACGTCTCGGACAAGTTCAACGGCTGGTCCGAGGGCAAGGACATCCTGCCCGACCTGGTCAAGAACGCGCAGCTCGACGGCAAGCAGTACGGCGTGCCGTGGTACGCCGGCGTGCGTGCCGTCTACTACCGCACCGACTGGTTCGCCGAGGCCGGCGTGAAGCCGCCGACGAACTGGGACGAGATGGTCGCCGCCGCGAAGGCCGTGCAGGCCAAGAAGCCCGGCACCTACGGCATCGCCCTGCCCGGCAACTCCGAGCTGCCGTTCTACTCCTTCCTCTGGGGTGCCGGCGCGGAGATCGCCACCAAGGAGGGCGACAGCTGGAAGTCCGGCTACAACACCCCCGAGGCGCAGAAGGCGGTCAAGTTCTGGACCGACCTGGTGACGGTGCACAAGGTCGCCCCGCCGGCCGCCGCCGGGTGGAACGAGGTCGACGCCCGCACCCAGTTCGCCACCGGCAAGGCCGCGATGGCGTTCGCCGGTAGCTGGCAGGGTGGCGCGATGAAGAAGGACAACCCCGACATCGAGAAGGTGTGGGGCACGTTCCCGATTCCCGGCCCGGACGGCAAGCCCGCCCCGGCCTTCGCCGGCGGCTCCGACATCGCCATCTGGAAGGACAGCGAGCGGCAGGCGCTGGCCTGGGACTACATGACCGTGCTGCTGAGCAAGCAGAAGGACAAGGAGTTCGCGAGCAGCCTCGGCTTCTTCCCGGTCTACCAGGACCTGGTCAGCAGCGGCGACTACGCGAACGACAAGGTGATGGCCGCGTTCGCCACCGCCATCCAGAACACCAAGCTCACCCCGCTCACCCCGAAGTGGGTCGAGGTCAGCCGGACCAAGACGGTGACCCAGGCGATGAACAGCTCGGTCATCAAGGGCCAGAAGACGGTCGAGAAGGCAACCGCCGACGCGGCCACCGAGATGGAAAGCATTCTCAACGCCAAGTGACCACGCTGACCGAGGCCACCGGCAAGGCCGCCGCGCGGGACACCCCCGCGCGGCGGCGCCGTCGCCGGGTGGACCACCTTCCGTACCTGCTTCTCCTGCCGTGCCTGGCGATCATCGCCGTGTTGCTGCTCTGGCCGCTCGGCCAGGTCGTGTGGATGTCCTTCCACAAGCTGGACAGCGTCCGGCAGCTACGCGGCGACCGCGAGTGGCCGTGGGTCGGCCTGGCCAACTACGCGCAGATCCTCGGCGACCCGTTCTTCCGTACGGTGCTGCGCAACACAGTGCTGTTCGCGGTCGCCAACGTGGCGCTCACGATGATCCTCGGCACGCTGGTCGGGCTGCTGCTCAACCGCCTGGGCAAGAAGATGGCCACGTTCGTGGCGAGCTGCGTGATGCTCGCCTGGGCCACCCCGGCGCTGACCGGCACGATCGTCTGGAAGTGGATCTTCGACGACACGAGCGGCCTGGTCACCTGGCTGTTCAACAAGCTCCCGGACGGGCTCTCCACGGCCCTGTTCGGGCGCAGCGACTGGACCGGGTACGGCTGGTTCAACGACCCGCTGCTGTTCTTCGCCATCCTGACGCTCGTGGTGGTCTGGCACTCGTTCCCGTTCATCGCGGTGAGCGTCCTGGCCGGGCTCAAGAGCGTGCCGACGGAGCTGCAGGAGGCGGCCCGGGTCGACGGCGCCGGGCCGTGGAAGGTGTTCTGGAAGGTCACGTTCCCGGTGCTGCGGCCGGTCTTCGGCATCCTCGTGGTGCTCTCCACGATCTGGGACTTCAAGGTCTTCACCCAGCAGTTCGTGCTGGCCGGCGGCACCCAGGACCGGTCGACGTTCATGCTGTCGATCTACTCGTACGCGGAGGCGTTCTCGCCGCCGCCCAAGTACGGCCTCGGCTCGGCCATCGCCGTCATCCTCACCGTGATCCTGCTCGTGGTGACCGCCCTGTACGTCCGCATGGTGCTGAAGCAGGAGGACGAATGACGAAGAAGATCGCCCTCAACGGCGCGGGCCTGCTGGTCGCGCTCTTCGCCGCCTTCCCGGTCTACTGGATGGTGGCGACCTCACTGAAGCCCAATCGGGAGATCTTCTCGTCCACCCCCCGGCCGGTGCCGGCGGAGCCGACGCTGGAGCACTACCGGGAGATCCTCACCGGCAACCTGATCCCGGGCGTGACCTTCGCCGACTTCTTCCTCAACAGCGCGCTCGTCGCACTGGCGACGGTGCTGCTGAGCGGGCTGGTCGCCCTGCTCGCCGCGACCGCTGTGGCCCGGTTCCGGTTCAAGCTGCGCACCACGTTCCTGATCATGCTGCTGGTGGTGCAGATGATCCCGCTGGAGGCGCTGGTCATCCCGCTGTTCCTGATGATCCAGCGGCTCGGCCTCTACAACACGCTGCCCAGCCTGATCCTCACGTACCTCGGCTTCTCGCTGCCGTTCGCGGTCTGGATGCTGCGCGGCTTCGTCGCCGCGGTGCCCAAGGAACTGGAGGAGGCCGCCGCCATCGACGGCGCCAGCCGGGCCCAGACGTTCCGCAAGGTGCTGTTCCCGCTCGTCGCGCCCGGCCTGGTCGCCACCAGCATCTTCTCGTTCATCACCGCGTGGAACGAGCTGATCTTCGCGCTGACCTTCATCAACGACCAGCAGAAGTACACGCTGCCGGTCGCGATGACGTTCTTCTTCGGCCGGGACGACACCGCCTGGGGCTCGGTCATGGCCGCGTCCACGCTGTTCACCCTGCCGGTGATCGTCTTCTTCCTGCTGGTGCAGCGCCGGATGGTCTCCGGCCTGGTGGCGGGAGCGGTGAAGGGCTGAGGGAGGCGGCCGGTCAGGCCGCGGCGAACACCTCGGCGCGCACCTCGGTGGTCGGATCGCCCTTCACCCGGGCCCAGGAGCCCTGCTCGGCGGTCCACTCCAGGTTGCCGAAGCGGACCTTCTTCACGCCGTGGTCGTCGGCGTGCGAGACCAGCCAGTGCGCGTACCGCCAGCCGTTGCGGTCGTCACCGGCCGGCACGGTGAGCGCGGTCAGGTCGGTCGCCGTGGCCAGCCGGGGCAGGCCCCAGTCCAGCGACAGGCTCTCCAGCACGGCGCTGGCGGCGGCCGGGCCGCGCATCGTCGGCGGCGAGGAGACGGTGCAGGCCACCGCGCCGGTCGCGTGGCCGAGCAACGCGCGGGTGAGGACCTCCGACTCGTCCGCCCACTTCTGGTACGCCTCGGGGAACGCCGACCGCTGCACCCGCTGGGCCGCGTCGGTGATCCGCATCCGCTCCCAGCCCTTGACCTTCTTCAGCGCGGCGTAGAACTTGTTCGCCGCGTACCGCGGATCCTGGATCTCCTCCGGGGTGCCCCAGCCCTGGCTCGGGCGCTGCTGGAACAGGCCGAGCGAGTCGCGGTCGCCGTGGGCGATGTTGCGCAGGTGCGACTCCTGGTACGCGGTCGCCAGCGCCACCACCACCGCCCGTTCGGGCATCCGGCGCTGCATCCCGATGGCCGCGATGGTTGCCGCGTTCGCCATCTGGTCGGCGCCGAGCACCACCTCGCCGTCCGCCTTCACGGTGCAGGTCCGGCTGGCCAGCGGCAGCCGCAGGTGCTCGCCGAACTGCTTGGTCACGACGTAGACCGCGAGCAGTGCCAGCACGCACACCGCCACCCCAGATGCCACGACCGCCGCTCGCGTCCGCACCCGCACCCCCTGTCCCGACAGTCCGACAAGCGTACGTCCCGCCCGCCACGGCGGCTCTCGGCCGACCGGCGGGCCCCACGTCGGCCGGAGTGGCCGACGCGGGGCCGCCGCGAACCTCAGTCTCCGGCGGGCACCCAGGCGGCGGGACGCTTCTCCCGGAACGCCGTCACGCCCTCGCGCCCCTCGTCGGAGAGGAAGTACCCGGTGGACAGCGCGGCCAACTCGGCGATCTCGGCCCGCAGGTCCGGCCCGGCGGGCCGGCGCAGCAGCTCCTTCGCCCCGGCCAGCGCCCCCGGGGCGCCCCTGACCAGCGAGGCGCAGTAGCGCTCGACGGCGGCGTCCAGCTCGCCGGCCGGCACCGCGGCGGTGACCAGGCCGATCTCGGCGGCGCGGCGGCCGTCGAACGTGTCGCCGGTCAGGTACAGCTCGGCGGCGGCCCGCTGGCCCAGCCGGGGCAGCACGGTCGCCGAGATCACCGCCGGGATCACCCCGATCCGCACCTCGGTGAACGCGAACGTCGCCTCCTGTGCGCAGACCGCCAGGTCGGCGGCGGCGATCAGGCCCAGCCCACCGGCCCGGGCCGGGCCGGCCACCTTCGCCACCACCGGCTTCGGGCACTCCCGCACCGCGACGAGCACGTCACCGAGCATCCCGGCGGGCACCGTCCCGCTGGCGTACGCGGCGGCCGTCTCCTTCAGGTCGGCGCCGGAGCAGAAGACCGGGCCGGTGTGGTCGAGCACGATCGCGCGTACCGCGTCGTCGGCGACCGCGCCGGCCAGCCCGGCCAGCAGCTCGGTCATCAGGGGCGTGGAGAGCGCGTTGCGATTGTGCGGGCTGTCCAGGGTGAGGGTGGTCACCCCACGGGCCGTGGCGACTCGCACAAGAGCGTCCGGAGAGGTCATGCCGGGCACACTAGTGGCCATGCCCGGCGTCCTTCCAGAAGGCGAACCCGTCCCGCGCGACGGATCGCTGCCCGCCACCGCCACTCGCGCCGTCGGCGCGCGCGGCTTCGGCGTGTACGTCCACGTGCCGTTCTGCGCCAGCCGGTGCGGCTACTGCGACTTCAACACGTACACCGCGTCGGAGCTGGGCGGCGGGGCGAGCCGGGAGACGTACGCCGACTCCGTGCTGGCCGAGCTGGAGCTGGCCGCCCGGGTGCTGGGCGACTCGCCGCCGCCCCGGGTCGACACCGTCTTCGTCGGCGGCGGCACGCCCACCCTGCTGCCCGCCGACGACCTGGCCCGGATCCTCGACGGCATCGACCGCGTCTGGGGGCTGGCCGCCGACGCCGAGGTGACCACCGAGGCCAACCCCGAGTCGGTGAGCCCGGAGTCGCTCAAGACGCTGCGGGCGGCCGGGTACACCCGGATCTCGCTGGGCATGCAGTCCGCCGCACCGAGGGTGCTCGCGGTGCTCGACCGGCGGCACAGCGCGGGCCGGGCCACCGCCGCCGCGCTGGAGGCGCGCGACGCCGGGTTCGAGCACGTGAACCTGGACCTGATCTACGGCACGCCGGGCGAGACGGCCGAGGACTTCGCCGCCTCGCTGGCCCAGGTGGTCGACGCGGGCGTGGACCACGTCAGCGCGTACGCCCTGATCGTGGAGGACGGCACCCGGCTGGCCGCGCGGATGCGCCGCGGCGAGCTGCCGTACCCCTCCGACGACGTGGCGGCGGACCGCTACCTGGCCGCGGAGGCCGCGCTCGGCGAGGCCGGATTCTCCTGGTACGAGGTGTCGAACTGGGCCCGCTCGGCGGCGGCCCGGTGCCGGCACAACCTGCTCTACTGGGCCGGCGCGGACTGGTGGGGCCTGGGCCCGGGGGCGCACAGCCACGTCGGCGGCGTGCGCTGGTGGAACGTCAAGCACCCGAGCGCGTACGCGGCGCGGCTGGCCGAGGGCGCCTCGCCCGCGCAGGCCCGGGAACAGCTCACGCCGGACGAGCAGCACATGGAGGACGTGATGCTGCGGGTGCGGCTCGCCTCCGGGCTGCCGCTGGACGTGCTGGACGCCGCCGGCCGGGCGGGCGCCGAGCGGGCCCGGGACGCCGGGCTGCTCGACGCCGGGGCGTACGCGCGAGGGCTGGTGGTGCTGACGCTGCGCGGCCGGCTGCTGGCCGACGCGGTGGTACGCGACCTGCTGCCGTGACCGGGCCCGGCCGGCCGCCCCCTCGGCCGGCCGGAGGCGTCACTTGGTGAAGCTGTAGCTCATCGGGTAGCGGTAGAGCACGCCGTCGTTGGCCTTGACCCCGCCGATGATCCCGAAGATCAGCGGCACCAGCCAGACCAGCATCGGGACGAAGAACAGGATCCCGCAGGTGATGATCGTGATCACCCAGGCGAGCACGCCGGCGATGGCCCAGGTGATCTGGAAGTTCAGCGCCGCGACGGAGTGGGCGCGGACGGTCGGTGACTGCTGGCCGCGAGTCATCAGCGCGATCAGCGGGGCGACCCAGCCGAGCAGGCCGCCGCCGACGATGACACCGGCGGCGCCACCGAAGTGCGCGACGAGCGCCCAGGTCTTCTCGTCGTTGTTGGCGTACGCGGCGGGCCCGTAGCCGCCACCGGCGGGGTAGCCGGCGCCGTAGCCCGGCGTGCCGCCCGGCGGGGGGTCACCACCGGGGGGCGGGTAGCCGCCCGGCGGAGGTTGACCGCCCGGAGGCGGGTAGCCACCCGGGGGCGGATAGTCACCGGGCGGGGGATAGCCGCCCGTGCCGGGCGCGCCGGACAGTGGAGCGGTGGGCGGTTCACCGGCCGGCGAGCCGTAGGGCGCCGACGGGTCGGGCTGGGGGCCGGAGTCCCCTGCCCCGGGAGGGCGAGGAGGTTCAGTCATGGTCGCCACGGTAGGTCCACCGGTCAACTCGCACCAGAGCGACACAGACCGACGATGACCGGCTGTTCGGCCCTGGTGGGCCGCGTTGTGTGGCGGGCCGCACCGCAGGTCCGTCAGGCGATCATCGCGTCGGCGGGGGTGCCGACGTAGACTGGCACTCGCTACAGTCGAGTGCCAGCCGCCCGGCGGATGCCGCGCGCCGGCCCGACCGAGGTGCGTCAGGAGGTGGGGAATGGGTCTCGACGACCGCAAACTCGCCGTGCTGCGCGCGATCGTCGAGGACTACGTCGCCACGCAGGAGCCGGTCGGCAGCAAGGCCCTGGTCGAGCGGCACCAGCTCGGCGTCTCGCCGGCCACCGTGCGCAACGACATGGCGGTGCTGGAGGAGGAGGGCTACATCCGGCAGCCGCACACCAGCGCCGGCCGGGTGCCCACCGACCGCGGCTACCGCCTCTTCGTGGACCGGCTCTCCCGGGTCAAGCCGCTCAGCCCGGCCGAGCGCCGGGCGATCGAGCGCTTCCTGGTCGGCGCCGTCGACCTGGACGACGTGGTGCACCGCACCGTCCGGCTGCTCGCCCAGCTCACCCGGCAGGTCGCCGTGGTGCAGTACCCGAGCCTGGCCCGCTCCAAGGTGCGCCACCTGGAGCTGGTGCCGATCTCCACCACCCGGCTGATGGTCGTCATGATCGCCGACACCGGCCGGGTCGAGCAGCGGCTGGTCGAGCTGCCCGCCCCGGTGCCCGCCGACGACGTGACCGACCTGCGCCGGCTGGTGAACGAGAAGCTCGTCGGCAGCCAGCTCGCCGAGACGCCGCCGCTGGTGCAGGCGCTCGTCGACGAGTCGGCGCCGCATCTGCGCCCGGCCATGACCACGCTCTCCACCGTGCTGTTGGAGACGCTCGTGGAACGGCACGAGGAGCGCCTCGCGCTGGCCGGCCAGGCCAACCTCACCCGGGGTGGCCTGCTCGACTTCCAGGGTTCGCTGCGGCCCATCCTGGAGGCGCTCGAAGAAGAGGTCGTGCTGCTCAAGCTGATCGGCGAGACCGAGCCGAGCACCACCCGGGTGCTCATCGGCGACGAGAACGAATTCGACAACCTGCGGGCCGCCTCGGTGGTCAGCACCGGCTACGGACCGGGCAGCACGATCGTCGGCGGACTCGGCGTGCTCGGGCCGACCCGGATGGACTACCCCGGCAATATCGCCATGGTGAGGGCCGTGGCACGCTACGTGGGCGAACTGCTGGCCCAGAACTGACCAGTCAGGGCCGACGGCCGGTTCCGGCCGACGACCGGAGCGACGCGAGACGAACATGAGGACACCTAACGCAGTGGCCAGGGACTACTACGGCATTCTCGGCGTGAGCCGGGACGCCTCCGACGACGAGATCAAGCGCGCCTACCGCAAGCTGGCGCGGCAGTTCCACCCGGACGTCAATCCGGACCCGGAGGCCCAGGAGAAGTTCAAGGACATCAACGCCGCGTACGAGGTCCTCTCGGACGACCGGAAGCGGCAGATCGTCGACCTGGGCGGCGACCCGCTCGCCCCGGGCGGCGGTGGCATGGGCGGCCCGGGCGGGCCCGGCGGCGCCGGTCCGTTCGTCGGCTTCCAGGACATCATGGACGCGTTCTTCGGCGGCGCCGCGGGCGGCAGCCGGGGACCGCGCCCGCGTACCCGCCCCGGTGCGGACGCGATCCTTCGCCTGGAACTGGACCTCAACGAGACCGCGTTCGGCGTCGAGGCGCCGATCACCGTCGACACCGCAGTGCTCTGCACCACCTGCTCCGGCGCCGGCACCGCCGCCGGCACGCACCTGGCCACCTGTGAGGCGTGCGGCGGCCGGGGCGAGGTGCAGTCGGTGCAGCGGACCTTCCTCGGCCAGGTGGTCTCCGCCCGGCCGTGCACCGTCTGCCAGGGCTACGGCACCACCATCCCGCACCCCTGCCCGACCTGCGCCGGTGACGGCCGGGTGCGCACCCGCCGCTCGCTGACGGTGAAGATCCCGGCCGGGGTCGAGGACGGCATGCGGATCCGCCTGGCCCAGCAGGGCGAGGTCGGTCCCGGCGGCGGCACCGCCGGTGACCTCTACGTCGAGATCCACGAGCGGCCGCACGACGTCTACTCCCGCAAGGGCGACGACCTGCACTGCCGGGTGACGGTGCCGATGACCGCCGCCGCGCTCGGCACCCGGCTGACCATCAAGACGCTCGACAGCGAGGAAACCGTCGACGTCAAGCCCGGCACCCAGCCCGGCAGCACGCTGCGGCTGCGCGCCCGGGGCGTACCGCACCTGCGCGGCACCGGCCGGGGTGACCTCTACGTGCACCTGGACGTGCGTACCCCGACCAAGCTCGACGCCGACCAGGAGCGGATGCTGCGCGACTTCGCCAAGACCCGTGGCGAGGAGGTCGCCGAGCTGACCAAGCAGGGCGGCTTCTTCTCCCGGATGCGCGACGCCTTCAACGGGCACGCCTGAGGTGTCGGCGCCGCTGTTCCTGGTCGAGGCGCTGCCCACCGGTGACATGCTGACGCTGGACGGCCCGGAGGGTCACCACGCGGCCACCGTGCAGCGGCTGCGCGTCGGCGAGGAGCTGGTGCTCGCCGACGGTCGGGGCGGCACCGCCGCCGCGGTGGTCACCGCCGTCGGCCGCGGCAGGCTCGACCTGCGGGTCACCAGCCGGGGGTACGCGGACGCGCCGGTGCCCCGGCTGGTCGTGGTGCAGGGCATCGCCAAGGGCGACCGGGGTGAACTCGCCGTGCAGGCGATGACCGAGGTCGGGGTGAACGAGATCGTGCCCTGGGCGGCGTCCCGCTCGGTGGCGCAGTGGCGCGGCGAGCGGGGCGAACGGGCCCGGCAGAAGTGGGTGGCCACCGCCCGGGAGGCGGCCAAGCAGGCGCGCCGCCCGTGGCTGCCGGTGATGGCCGGCTCCCCGGACGAGTCCACCACGACGGTGGCCCGCCGGATCGCCGGTGCGGCCGGCGCGTATGTGCTGCACGAGGGCGCACATGACCGGCTGACCACCGTCGACCTGCCGGCGGCGGGCGAGATCGTCCTGGTGGTCGGCCCGGAGGGCGGCATCGCCGACCACGAGCTGGCCGCGTTCGCCGACGCGGGAGCGCGTACGGTCCGCCTGGGCCCGTCCGTCCTGCGCACCTCCACAGCAGGCGTGGCAGCCCTCACGGTCCTGGCCACCCGCCTGACCCACTGGTAACCCCGCCCGCCCCGCCCCGCGCGCTGATCTTGCAGTTACGGCCCTCGCTATGTCCCTTCAGTGGGATTTGCCGGGGCCAGAACTGCAAGATCGCGAGGGCGGGGAGGGTCAGGTGCGGAGGTAGGAGGCGCCGTTGAGGTCGACGATGGTGCCGGACGCCCACTCGGCCTCGGGGCTGGCCAGCCAGTGCACCGCCGACGCGATCTCCTCCGGCCGGGCCACCCGGTGGAACGGGGACTGGGCGCGTACCGCCTCGCCCCGCTCGCTCTTCAGGTGCTCGTTGGTCATGTCGGTCTCGACGAAGCCGGGCGCCACGCAGGCGACCCCGATGCCGTACGGCGCCAGCGCCACCGCGAGCGACTGGGCCATCGCGTTCATCCCGGCCTTGCTGGCCCCGTACGCCGGGTTGGCCGGCTCGCCCCGGAACGCGCCCCGGGACGACACGTTCACGATCCGGCCCCCGCGTTCGCGCATGTGCTGCGCGGCGCACCAGGCCGCGTTGGCGGCGCCGACCAGGTTGGTGTCGAGCACCTCCCGCCACCGCGCCCGCCACTGCTCGTAACTGCTCTCGAAGACCGGGTGCGGGGGATCGGCCGGCCCGAACACGCCCGCGTTGTTCACCAGCACGTCGAGACCACCGAGCCGCTGGGCCGCCTCGTCCACCATGACGCGTACCGCGTCGGCGTCGGCCAGGTCGGCGCGGACCACCACATGCCCGTCGCCGGGCAGTTCGGCGCGCAGCCGCTCCGCCAGCCCGGCCGAGTCCCGGTGGTGGATCGCCACCCGGTCCCCACCGGCGGCGAACGCCCGCGCCACCGCCCGCCCGATGCCCCGCGAGGCCCCCGTCACCAGCACCGCCCGTCCCGACATGGCGGCCATCCTGCCGCATCGGGCCGGTCCGCCCGGCGGTGCCCCCGCCGCGCTGCGGGCGGCCGTCCTTACACTGCTGCGATGGACTGCCTCTTCTGCCGGATCGTCGCCGGGGAGATTCCGGCCACCATCGTCCGCGAGACCGCCACCACCCTGGCCTTCCGGGACATCGACCCGAAGGCGCCCACCCACGTGCTGGTGATCCCGAAGGAGCACTACGCGGACGTGGCCACGCTGGCCCAGGGCGCGCCCGAGCTGGCCGGCGAGGTGCTCCAGACCGCCGCCGTGGTGGCCGAGGAGGAGGGCCTGACCGTGGACGGGTTCCGGCTGATGTTCAACACCGGCCCGTACGGCGGCCAGGAGGTCTTCCACGTGCACGCCCACCTGCTCGGCGGCGCGCCGCTCGGCCCGATGCTCTGCCGATGACCGACGTCTCCGACCGGCTCGGCCGGATGGTGCGCCAGGCCCAGGCCACCGGGCGGATCCCGGCGGTGTCGGCCGCCCTGCACCGGGCCGACCGGCCGCTCTGGACCTGCACCGTTGGCGACACCGGCAACGACAACCCGCTGGGGCCGGAGACGGTGTTCCGGATCGGTTCGGTCACCAAGACCTTCACCGCGGCGCTCGTCATGCAGTGCCGCGACGACGGCCTGCTCGACCTCGACGACCCGATCGGGCGGCACCTCGACCTGCCCGCGCACGGCGACGCGACCGTACGCCGGCTGCTGTCGCACACCGCCGGCCTGCAACGCGAGCCGCACGGCGACGTGTGGGACAGCCTGCGCGCCCCGGCCGTCGACGAGATGCTGGCCGACCTGGCCCGGGTCGAGCGGGTGCTGCCCACGGGCCGGCGCTTCCACTATTCCAACCTCGGCCTGGCGCTGCTCGGCGAGGCGGTCGCCCGGCTGCGCGGCGGCACCTGGGCCGAGGTGCTGGCCGACCGGGTGCTCACCCCGCTCGGACTGACCTCCACCCACCCGCACCCGACCGAGCGCGCCGCGACCGGGTTCCTGGTCGACGCGTACTCCGACGAGGCCCACCCGGAACCGCCCGCCGACTTCGGCGCGGTGGCCCCCGCCGCGCAGCTCTGGAGCACCGCGACGGACATGGCGCGCTGGGCCGCGTTCCTGGCCGACCCGGCGGCGGTGGACCCGGACGGCGCGGTGCTCGCCGCGACGACGGTCGAGGAGATGCGCTGGCCGCTCACCCCCACCGACGAGTCGGTCTGGGCGGCCGGCTTCGGGCTGGGGCTGATCCTGGTTCCGCAGCCGGAGCGGGTGACCCACGTGGGCCACGACGGTGCGATGCCCGGTTTCCTCGCCGCCGTCTACGGGCGGCGCGGCGGTCAGGGCACCGCCGGGGCGATGGGCTGCGCGGTGCTCGGCTCGTCCGGCACCGGCGTGGAGGTGTTCGACCTGTCCCACCGGCTGCTCGCCGCCGCCGCCGAGCACGACCCGGCGGAGGTCGAGCCGTGGCGTCCCGGCCCGCCTGCCCCGGACCACCTGCGCGGCGTGCTGGGCCGCTGGTGGGGCGAGGGCTTCGAGTACGTCTTCTCCTGGCACGACGGGACGCTGCGGGCGCGTGGCGCGGACGACCCGGCCGGGAAGCCGCCCGCCGTGTTCGCGCCGCTGCCGGACCGGCCGGACGTGTTCCGCACCGTCTCCGGCCGCGAGGCGGGGGAGCTGCTGCGGCTGACCCGCGACGAGCGCGGCGTGGTGGTCCGGATGCACTGGGCGACCTACCGCTTCACCCGTACCCAGGAGACCTTCGACGGGTACGACTTCCGCGTCGGCGACTGACCGCCGGGCACCGGAAATGGGCGCGGTGCGTACGGTGCCGACCCGATACGATGGAGGTAACCGTACGCCGCGCCACCAGGGCCCGGCGCCCGAGAAGCGGAGAGCAGGTGGCGCAGGGCCCGACGGGCCCGACCTATGACCGGCACCCCACCTCCCGGCACGCCGCGTGTGCAGACCAGGATCACGGTCCCCGACCAGAAGATCATGGTGAACCTGCTCGGCGCGGGCGACGAGATCCTGCGGCTCGTCGAGCGCTCGATCGACAGCGACGTCCACGTCCGCGGCAACGAGATCACCATCACCGGCGCCCCCGCCGACAACGCCCTCGCCGAGCGCCTCTTCAGTGAGCTGCTCGAACTGATCGAGAAAGGCGAGACCCTGACCACAGACGCGGTACGGCGTACCGTCGGCATGCTCGAGCAGGGCGGCGCCGAGCGGCCCGCCGAGGTCCTGACGCTCAACATCCTCTCCCGGCGCGGCCGCACCATCCGTCCCAAGACGCTGGGGCAGAAGAAGTACGTCGACGCGATCGACGCCCACACCATCGTCTTCGGCATCGGCCCGGCCGGTACCGGCAAGACCTATCTGGCCATGGCGAAGGCCGTGCAGGCGCTCCAGGCCAAGCAGGTCAACCGGATCATCCTGACCCGGCCGGCGGTCGAGGCGGGGGAGCGGCTGGGCTTCCTGCCCGGCACCCTGAACGAGAAGATCGACCCCTACCTGCGCCCGCTCTACGACGCGCTGCACGACATGCTCGACCCGGAGACCATCCCGAAGCTGATGGCCGCCGGCACGATCGAGGTCGCGCCGCTGGCGTACATGCGCGGACGGGCCCAGCCGTACGACGCCCGGGTGCTGACTCCGGAGGGCTTCCGGCCGTTCGGCTCGCTCCAGGTCGGTGACCTGGTCATCGGCTCGAACGGGACGCCCACGCCGGTGATCGGCATCTATCCCCAGGGCCAGAAGCAGGTCTATCGGGTCACCACCCAGGACGGCGCGTCCACGCTCTGCTGCGGCGAGCACCTGTGGACCGTAGCCACGCCGGACGACAAGCGTCGCGGCCGGTGGCGCACGATCGAGACGCAGGAGATGATCGGCAAGGAGTGGCGAGGTCACACCCGTCGCTACGAACTCCCGCTCGTCGCGCCGGTGCAGATGGAGCCGCGGGCGGTTCCGCTCGACCCGTACGCCCTCGGGCTGCTGCTCGGCGACGGCGCGATCTCGTGCCGCACCACGCCGGCCTTCTGCACCGCCGACCCGGAGCTGGCGACCGCGCTGGAGGAGGCGCTCGTCGACATCCAGCTAATCCGCAAGGGTGACTACGACTACGTCCTCCGGCACGTCAACGGGCACCGCGGCGGCGTGATCGTGGCGAACCCGGTGACGGTGGCCGTCCGTGAACTGGGGCTGGCCGGGGCCACCTCGGGCACGAAGTTCGTCCCCGAGGTCTACAAGAACAACAGCGTCGGCGTCCGGCTGGCGGTCCTGCAAGGGCTGCTGGACACCGACGGTGGGCCGGTCACCCAGGCCGGGCGCACGTGCCGTGTGCAGTACTCGACCACTTCCCCCCGGTTGTGCGACGACGTGGTCCACCTGGTCGAGTCGCTCGGAGGGGTGGCCACGGCGCGGGTTCGTCAGGCCGAGGGACGCAAGCCCGGTCTGGCGAAGGGTCGGCCCGTTCCGTACCGGTCCGACACCTACGTCGTGGAGATCCGGCTACCCGCCGGTGTCGCGCCGTTCCGCCTGTCGCGTAAGCGCCGGCTCTACGACGAGCACGGCGGTGGCCGGCCGATGCGGTTCATCGACTCGATCATCCCGGCCGGGGTGCGGGAGACGATGTGCATCCAGGTCGCGGCGGAGGACTCGCTCTACGTCACCGACGACTTCCTGGTCACCCACAACACCCTCAACGACGCGTTCATCATCCTGGACGAGGCGCAGAACACCACGCCAGAGCAGATGAAGATGTTCCTCACCCGGCTCGGCTTCGGCTCCAAGATCGTCGTCACCGGTGACGTCACCCAGGTGGACCTTCCCGGCGGGACGACCAGCGGCCTGCGGGTGGTCCGGGAGATCCTGAACAACGTCGAGGACGTGCACTTCGCCCAGCTCTCCAGCTCCGACGTGGTGCGCCACAAGCTGGTGGGCGAGATCGTCGACGCGTACGCCCGCTGGGACGCCGAGCGGGAGAACCAGCAGGCGCAGAGCGTGCACGCCGTACCGGGGCGGACCGCCCAGGGCGGCCGGGCCGGCCGGCGCCGCTGACCTGCCGGCGGAAGCCGTCACATCATCAGAGGAAGACAGTTGTCCATCGAGATCGCCAACGAGTCGGGTGTCGACGTCGACACCGACGCCGTACTCGCCGTCGCGCGGCACGCGCTCGACGAGATGGGGGTCAACCCCCTCGCCGAGCTGTCCGTGCTGCTCGTCGACATCGAATACATGTCGGAGCTGAACCACCGCTGGATGGGCGGCGACGGTCCGACCGACGTGCTCGCCTTCCCCATGGACGAGGGCAGCGTCGACCACGGCCCCGGCGAGAGCACTCCGGCCGGCGGTGAGCCGGCCCTGCTCGGCGACATCGTGCTCTGCCCGGAGGTGGCGGCCAAGCAGGCCGCCGCGGCCGGGCACTCGGCTGCCGACGAGCTGCACCTGCTCACCGTGCACGGCGTGCTGCACCTGCTGGGCTACGACCACGCCGAGCCCGAGGAGGAGCGGGAGATGTTCGGCCTCCAGGCCCGGCTGCTGGCCAGCTGGCGGTCGACCCGGTCGCGGTGATGGACACCTTGGCGGCGGTCCGCGCCCCCGCCGGTCTGCCCGATCTCCAACTCCTGGTCTTCGCCGCCGGGCTGGTGGTGCTCGCCGGCCTGATCGCGATGACCGAGGCGGCGCTGGCGGCGGTCTCCCCGGCCCGCGCCGCCGAGCTGACCCGGGACGGCGCACGCGGCGGGCGTGCCCTCCAGGCGGTCGCCGGTGACGTGGTCCGCCATCTGAACCTGCTGCTCCTGCTGCGTCTGCTGGCCGAGCTGACCGCCACCACGCTCGTCGCGCTGGTGGCTGTCGACACGTTCGGCGCGGGCTGGCGGGCGGCGCTGGTGACCGCCGGCGCGATGACGGTGGTGAGCTTCGTCGTGGTCGGCGTCGGTCCGCGTACGCTCGGCCGCCAGCACGCGTACGCGGTCGGCCGCGCGGTCGCGCCGCTGGTGCGCTGGCTGGGCCGCGCGCTCAACCCGCTGGCGTCGCTGCTGATCCTGATCGGCAACGCGGTCACCCCCGGCAAGGGCTTCCGCGAGGGGCCGTTCGCGACCCAGGTGGAGCTGCGGGAGCTGGTCGACCTGGCCGAGCAGCGCGGCGTGGTGGAGCACGGCGAACGCCAGATGATCCACTCGGTTTTCGCGCTCGGCGACACCATCGCCCGCGAGGTGATGGTGCCGCGTACCGAGATGGTGTGGATCGAGGAACGCAAGACGCTCGCGCAGGCGCTGGCGTTGTTCCTGCGCTCCGGCTTCTCCCGCATCCCGGTGATCGGCGAGAACGTCGACGACGTGCTCGGAGTGCTCTACCTCAAGGATCTGATCCGGCGGGTCCAGGGCGACCAGGGCGCCCGGCAGATGCCGGTGGCCGAGCTGATGCGCCCGGCCACGTTCGTGCCGGAGTCCAAGCCGGTGGACGACCTGCTCTCCGAGATGCAGGCGGCCCGCAACCACCTGGTCATCGTGGTCGACGAGTACGGCGGCACCGGCGGGCTGGTCACCATCGAGGACATCCTGGAGGAGATCGTCGGGGAGATCACCGACGAGTACGATGTCGAGCGCCCGCCGGTCGAGCACCTGCCGGACGGTGCCGTGCGGGTGACCGCGCGGCTGCCGGTGGAGAATCTGGGCGAGCTGTTCGACACCGAGCTGCCCACCGACGAGGTGGAGACGGTCGGCGGCCTGCTCGCCCAGGCGCTCGGCCGGGTGCCCATCCCGGGCGCCGAGGCCGAGGTGGCCGGGCTGCGGCTGGTGGCCGAGGGCACCACCGGCCGGCGCAACCGGATCGACACGGTTCTGGTGAGCCGGGTCGACCGGGGTGACGCGCCGGAGGGCACCAACCGAAGCGAGCCGCCCGACTCGCGTGGCGACAACAACCGTTCCGAGGAGAGGCAACCCGCCGATGCCTGAGTCACCCGCCGTACCGGCTGCCCTGCCCACCCCCGCCGATCCGGCGGAGCTGAGCGCCGAGGACGCCAAGCTCGTCGTCCTGGCCCGGGGCGCGCGGAGCCGGGTGGCGGCCGTGGAGGGCGCCGCGGTCCGCGACCAGGACGGCCGGACGTACGCGGCGGCCAGCGTGGCGCTGCCGTCGCTGACCCTGACCGCGCTCCAGCTCGCGGTGGCCTCGGCGGTGGCGGCGGGCGCGAGCCGGCTGGAGGCCGCCGTGGTGGTGACCGAGGCGTCGACGCTGGACGGGGCCGGGCACGCCGCGGTGCGTGACCTGTCCGCCGACGCGCCGGTCCACGTGGCCGCGCCGGACGGCACCGTCCTCGGCACGGTGGTCGAGTGACCACCCCCGAGGCGCGTCCCTACCGGGCCGGTTTCGCCTGTTTCGTCGGACGGCCGAACGCCGGCAAGTCGACGCTCACCAACGCGATCGTCGGCACCAAGATCGCGATCACCTCGAACAAGCCGCAGACCACCCGGCACATCATCCGGGCGGTGCTGCACCGGCCGGACTCGCAGCTCGTCCTGGTCGACACCCCGGGCCTGCACCGTCCCCGTACGCTGCTCGGCGAGCGCCTCAACGACCTGGTCCGGGAGACCTGGAGCGAGGTCGACGTGATCGGCCTGTGCGTTCCGGCGAACGAGCCGATCGGCCGGGGCGACCGCTTCATCACCGGCGAGCTGGCCAGTCTCAAGGCCACAGTGCTGGCGGTGGTCACCAAGACCGACCTGGTCGACAAGAAGCGGCTGGCCGAGCAGTTGCTCGCGGTGAGCGAGCTGGGCGAGTTCGCCGACGTGGTACCGGTCAGCGCGGTCTCCGGCCACCAGGTCGACACGCTCGTCGACGTGATGACCGGCTACCTGCCGTCCTCGCCGCAGCTCTACCCGGACGACATGCTCACCGACGACCCGGAGCAGGTGCTCGTGGCGGAGCTGGTCCGCGAGGCGGCGCTGGAAGGCGTACGCGACGAGCTGCCGCACTCCATCGCGGTGGTCGTCGAGGAGATGATCCCGGAGGGCAACCTCACCAAGATCTACGCCGACGTGTACGTGGAGCGCCCGAGCCAGAAGGCCATCGTCATCGGCCACCGGGGCAGCCGCCTCAAGCACGTGGGCACCACCGCCCGGCGGCAGATCGAGGAGTTGCTCGGCACCCGGGTCTACCTCGACCTGCACGTACGGGTGGCGAAGGACTGGCAGCGCGACCCGAAGCAGTTGCGCAAGCTCGGCTTCTGACGCCAGGGCCGGGGCGGCCCGGCGGCGGGTGATCAGGATCAGTCAGACCTATGGGACATCTCACTTTCCATAGGTGTTCGTGCTGTTTCACAGCCTCCGGGAGCAGGGTAGGGACCATTGTCTCTGCCCCCGGACCCGCCGTGAGCTGATGCGAAACCGCTATCTGGACCTGCTCCGCTTCCTGGCCATCCTGCGCGTCGTCACCTACCACGTCACCGGCTACGCCACGCTCACGCTGGTGTTCCCGGCCATGTCGGTGATGTTCGCCCTGGCCGGGTCGCTGATGGCGGCTTCACTGGACCGCAGCGGTGTGCGCGCGGCCGGCCGCCGGCTGCGCCGCCTCCTGCCGTCGCTGTGGGTGGTCGCTGCGATCTTCGTACCGGCCATGCTGCTCACCGGGCTGCCGTTCAGCCCGAAGGTGCTGCTCTGGCTGTTCCCGATCAGCGACCCGCCGGCCAACTACTGGGGTGGGCTGGCGCTGAGCCCGATCTGGTACCTGCGGGACTACCTGTGGTTCGTGCTGGCCTCGCCGCTGGTGCTCTGGCTGTTCCGCCGGGCGCCGCTGCCCACCCTCGCCGCCCCGTACCTGCTGCTGGTCGCGATCGAGGCCGGCGTCCTGGCGAACCCGCCGACGGTGCTGCGCGAGTTCGGCCTCTACTTCGGCGCCTGGCTGCTCGGCTTCGCCCACCACGACGGGCTGCTGCGCCGGATGCGCAACCGGGTGCTGCTGCCGGTGGCCGCTGGGGTCGGCGCCGCCGGGCTGGCCTGGATCGTCACGCACCCGGGCCCGCGTGGGTACGACATCAACGACATCCCGCTCGGCAACGCGCTCTGGTCGGCCGCGTTCATCCTGGTGGCGATCGGCCGGGCGCCGGCCGGCGTGACCTGGGTCGACCGCGTGCCGGCGCTCGGCCGGGCGGTCACGGTGGTGAACCGGCGCGCGCTGACGATCTACCTCTGGCACATGCCGTTCGTGGTGCTCCTCACCCCGCTGGTCGGCCTGGTCGGCTGGTCGCCACGCGACCCGGTGGGCCTGTGGCTGCGGGTGGGGCTGGTCTTCGCGCTCGTCGGCGTGGTGACGCTCATGGTCGGCTGGGTCGAGGACGTGGCCGCCCGGCGTACCCCCGAACTGATCCCCGGCAAGCCGCGGCGGACAGTGGCCGACCGGGCGGCGGCCGCCCCGGCCAGCCCGGCCCCCGCCGGGGCGGAGGACGCGCTGGTCAGCGTCGGCGCCCGGGTGCCGGCCCCGCGCCGCCCGGCCGGGGCCCCCGTGCGCCCCGGCCCGGGCGGCAGCCCTCCGGCGTCCCGGCGGGACGCGTCCGGCTGAGCCACCACCGGGTACGGCCCCGGTCCCGCGACGTCCGCGACCGCCCGGCCGGACGCCGCTGGCTCAGCGGGTGCTGACCGTGACGTTGCCGCTGGTGGCGGACGCTTCGAGCTGCACCGAGGCGGTCGGGTCGTGGGTGACGCGCACGTCGGTGTCGCCGGACGTCGCGGTGGCGCGCACCCGGTAGCGGCCGGCCGGCACGGCCAGGTCGACGTCTCCGCTCGTGGCGTGCACCCGGGCCGGAGCCGGCTGGTCCAGCTCGACGACGATGTTGCCGGAGGTGGTCTCCGCGTCGATCGCGGAGGCGAGGCGGCGGGCCTCGATGTCGCCGGAGCGGGCCCGCAGTCGCACCGGGCCGGCCGCCTGGACGACCCGGATGTTGCCGGACGTGGTGGACGCGCGGACCTCGCCGGTGGCGCCCCGGACGGTCAGGTCGCCGGAGCTGAGCGTGAACTCCACCGCGCCGACGTCGCTGAGGTCGACGTTGCCCGAGCCGGTGCCGCCGCGCACCACCACGCCGGGCGGCGCGGTCACCTCCCAGGAGATGCTGCACCGGTGCCCGCAGTCGGTGGGCAGGACCAGTTCGTCGCCCTTGATCTCGTACCGGCTGGTCGGCTCGTCGCCCTGGTAGCGGACCACGCGCTTGACGCGTACCTGGTCCGCGGGGCCGTTTGCCCGGACCACGACGTCGCCGGCGCCGTCGTCGTCCACGGTGATCTTGGTGATCTTCGCCTGCTCGGTCTGGTCGAAGTCGAGGCGGCGGAACGAGAGGGTGTCACACCCGGCGAGGACGATGAGGGCGGCGGCCGCGGCGGCGGCCACCACGCCGCGTGCCTGAAAACCCGTGCGTGCCCGAAAACCCGTGCGTGCCCGAAAACCCGTGCGGAGCGAAGCCATGGCCAGCACAGTAGGTCCGGCCGGACGCCCGGCACATCGGGGATCGCCCGACCGTGCACCCCGAGCCGACCCTGAGATCGCACCCGGAGGGAGAATGGCCTGATGGCCGGGTACCGCCGACAGCTCTACCGCGACGACGCGGTGGTGCTGCGTGTGCAGAAGCTGGGCGAGTCCGACCGGATCATCACGCTGTTCACCCGCCGGCACGGCCGGTTGCGCGCGGTGGCCCGGGGCGTGCGGCGCACCATGAGCCGGTTCGGCGCGCGGCTGGAGCCGTTCGGGCACGTCGACCTCCAGCTCGCCGGTGACCCCAAGGGCAACCAGGGCAGCTCGTTGCACACCGTCAGCCAGGTCGAGGCGATCGAGCTGTACGGCAAGCGGTTCCTCGGCGACTACCCCCGCTACACCGCGGCCAGCGCGATCGCCGAGACCGCCGAGCGGCTCACCCCGGTCGAGCGCGAGCCGTCGCTTCGGCTGTTCCAGCTCACCCTCGGCGCGATGAAGTCGCTGGCCCGCGGCGAGCACGCCACCACGCTCGTGCTCGACGCGTACCTGCTGCGCGGCATGGCGTTCGCCGGCTGGGCGCCGGCGCTCGCGGCCTGCGCGGTCTGCGGCGAGCCGGGCCGGCACCGCGCGTTCTCCGTACCGGCCGGTGGCGCGGTCTGCCCGGACTGCCGGCCGCCCGGCGCCGCCCACCCCGCGCCGGCCACGCTGGAGCTGATGTCCGCGCTGACCTCCGGCGACTGGGTGTACGCCGACGCGGCCGAGACCGGCGTACGCCGGGAGTGCAGCGGGCTGGTCGCGGCGCACCTCCAGTGGCATCTGGAGCGCGCGCTACGCTCGCTGCCGCTGGTCGACCGGGGTGCCCCGGCGTCCGGCGCGGTCCCGCCGCCCGGCGGCTCGGGGCCGGATGTGGTCCCGCCGCGCTCCGGCGCCGGGCCCGTCGCCGGTGTGAACAGGGAGATGACCGAGTGATCCGATCGACGAGGGCGAGCCGCCGCGAGCCGGTGCCGCCGACCCCGCACCCCTCCGGCGCCCGACCGCCGGCGCTGCCGCCCGCCGCGGTGCCCCGGCACGTCGCCATCGTGATGGACGGCAACGGCCGCTGGGCCAAGGAACGCGGCCTGCCCCGCACCAAGGGCCACGAGCAGGGCGAGCACAGCCTGTTCGACGCCGTCGAGGGCGCGATCGAGATGGGCATCCCCTACCTGTCGGCGTACGCGTTCTCCACCGAGAACTGGCGGCGCTCACCCGACGAGGTCCGCTTCCTGATGGGCTTCAACCGCGACGTCATCCGCCGCCGCCGTGATCAGCTCGTCGACCTGGGCGTACGCGTGGTCTGGTCGGGCCGCGCCGGCCGGCTGTGGAAGAGCGTCATCTCCGAGCTGCAGACCGCCGAGGAGATGTCGCGCGGCAACTCGACGCTGACGCTGCAGTTCTGCGTCAACTACGGCGGCCAGGCCGAGATCGCCGACGCCGCCGCCGGGATCGCCCGCGACGTCGCGGCCGGCAGGCTCGACCCGGCCAAGGTGAACGAGAAGACGGTGGCGCGGTACCTCTACCACCCCGAGGTGCCCGAGGTCGACCTGTTCCTGCGTCCCTCCGGCGAGCAGCGCATCTCCAACTTCCTGCTCTGGCAGACCGCGTACGCCGAGCTGGTCTACCTGGACACGCTCTGGCCCGACTTCGACCGCCGTCACCTCTGGTACGCCTGCGAGCTGTACGCCCAGCGCGACCGCCGCTTCGGTGGCGCCCTGCCCAACCCGGTCGCCCCGGGCGCCTGACGTCAGGCTTACCGACGCGCCGAGCTGGGTACCGGTACCGGTAGACAGCAAACGCGGAGGTGAACCACATGATTCAGAAGCGGATCGCGCAGTGGGCGGTCATGGCGGTCGCCGTGCCGCTGGCGGCGGCCGGCGCGCGCCGGCTCAGCCACACCCTGGAGGCCCGTCGCGGCCCGTCCGGGGTGAGCCGTCTGCTGACCAAGGGCGCCGACCTGGTCCGGCCGCAGAAGGCCAAGCGTCGCCGGTTCTTCTGACCGCGACGTGCGGCCCCGGTGGCTGCGGCCGGTATCCGGCCCGAGCGTGACGCCCCGCATCCGGCTTTCCCGCCGGGCGCGGGGCGTTCCGCTCTACGATCGGCGCAGGGCGCGCCTCGCGCCCACCACGGGGGTGGAGGATGCGCGATCTCCGGTACGAGATGACTGCTGCCCTGGCCGCCGCCGACCTGGTGGAGCCGGCCCGCCGGGACGCGGTCGCCGCACTCTGCGCCGACGTGGCGCAGCGGTGGTGCGCCGATCTCGGGCACACCCCGGCCGTCCGCTCGGGTGAGATCGGCGAACTGGCGGCGGGCGAGCCGGCCGCCGGATGGGCGCCCGACCCGGACGGTCAGCGGGCCTGGTGAGCGCGGGGCTCACGCCTCCACTTCGGAGCGGTCGCCCGCCCAGAGCGTGTGGAACGAGCCGTCCCGGTCCACCCGGTGGTACGTGTGCGCGCCGAAGTTGTCCCGCAGACCCTGAATCAGCGCGGCCGGCAGCCGCTGCGCACGCAGCGCGTCGAAGTAGGCCAGCGACGACCCGAAGGCCGGTGCCGGCACGCCCGCCCGGGCCGCGTCGGCCACCACCCGTCGCCAGGCCGGTACGCCGTCGCTGACCCGCTCGGCGAACCAGGGCGCGACGAGCAGCGTCGACAGGTCCGGCTCCGCGTCGTACGCCTCCCGGATCCGGTCCAGGAAACCGGCCCGGATGATGCAGCCACCCCGCCAGATGGTGGCCGTACCGCCCAGGTCGATGTCCCAGTCGTACTCGCGGCTGCCGGCCCGGATGTGGTCGAAGCCCTGCGCGTACGCGACGATCTTGCTGGCCAGCAGCGCGCGGCGCACGTCCTCGACGAACGTCTCCCGGTCGTCCACCTGCCACTTCTCGCCCGCGTCGCCGAACACGCGGCGGGCGGCCTCGCGCTGGTCGGCGTGGCCGGACAGCGACCGGGCGAACGTGGCCTCGGCGATGCCGGTGATCGGGATGCCCAGGTCCAGCGCGCTCTGCACGGTCCAGCGCCCGGTGCCCTTCTGCTCGGCCTGGTCGAGCACCACGTCCACGAACGCCTGGCCGGTGGCCGCGTCGGTGTGAGCGAGCACGTCGGCGGTGATCTCGATGAGGAACGACCCCAGCTCGCCGCCGTTCCACTCCCGGAAGATCTCCGCGATCTCCGCCGGGCTCGCCGACAGACCGGCCCGCAACAGGTCGTACGCCTCGGCGATGAGCTGCATGTCGGCGTACTCGATGCCGTTGTGGACCATCTTCACGAAGTGGCCCGCGCCGTCCGGCCCGATGTGCCGGCAGCAGGGCTCACCCTCCACCTGCGCGGCGATCCTCTCGAAGATCGGCCCCAGCTTGCGGTACGACTCGACCGACCCGCCCGGCATGATGCTCGGACCGAGCAGCGCGCCCTCCTCGCCGCCGGACACGCCGGTGCCGACGAAGTGCAGCCCGTGCGCGCGCAGTGCCTCCTCCCGGCGGCGGGTGTCGGCGAAGTGCGCGTTGCCGCAGTCGACGACGATGTCCCCCTCCTCCAGCAGCGGGACCAGCTCGTCGATCACCGCGTCGGTGGGCGCGCCGGCCTTCACCATCACGATCACCGCGCGGGGCCGCTCCAGCGAGCCGACGAACTCCGCGAGCGACTCCGACGGCACGAACGTGCCCTCGTCGCCGTGCTCCGCGACGAGGCTGCGGGTACGTTCCGGCGACCGGTTGTGCACCGCCACGGCGAAGCCGTTGCGGGCCAGGTTCCGGGCCAGGTTGCGGCCCATCACCGCCAGACCGGTGACCCCGATCTGCGCCGTCGCCTGCTCTGCCATGCGTACCGCCACCTCTCGTCCGTGCTGCCGTGCTGCGACCGTATCGCGGTCGTCGGGGGAGCGGGCGGGGACGTCGACAGGGCGTGACCGGCGGGTGGCCGTGCGTCCTTCGCGTTAATTCGGATGCGGGGCGCCCCAGTGGCGGGATAGCGTTGCCGCATGCGTAAGTGACGCCCCACCTCCGAGCCCGGTCCACCGCCGTCAGTGCCGTGGACCCGTCCTGCTCCGGGCGTCCGCATCCCTTCCCCGCCACCGTCGGTCGGTCGCGGTGTCTGTCGTGATCGGAACGCACCGGAGCCCCCGCTCGGCGCGTCCCGGTTGGCGCGCCCGCACGACAGGAGGCCCGCGAATGCCCGCGAAGCGCAATCCGAAGAAGTCCCGCAAGCAGTCCTCGCCGCAGGTGACCCCGCCGAACCTCGGCGCGCTCACCGTGACGCCGCCCGCGGTGGTGCTCCCCACGGAGCCGCTGGCGCCCGCCGTGTCCCCGGATCCGGTGTCACCCGTCGTGGCTGCGCCGACGGTCTCGCCCGTCATCACCGCGGGGGTGCCTGCGGTGGATGCGGGATCGGTGTCGCTCCCGGAGTCCCCGGAGACTCCGGTCCTGCCCGGCGCGTCTGCGACGCCGCCGAGGTCCGGTCCGCCGTCAGGGCGGCAGGCGCGGCTCGGCGGGCGCAGCCAGCGCGCCGGCCAGACCCGGTTCTACGCCTTCCGCCGCAGCTGACCGACAGCCCCATGCCCGGCCAGCCGCCCCTGCGGGCAGGCCCTCTCATCCGGGGCCTGCCCGCGCACGGGAAGATTCCGGCCCCTATGAGGGCCGTTTCCTACCAAGATCTACTCCAGCCCTTGTCGATCATGAGGTTGGCGGCGACAAAACGGGCAACCGGTGCCGTCAACTTCATGATCAACGGGGCGGGGGCAGGGCGGGGCGAGGCGAGGGGGGTCAGCCGATCAAGGGGCGGAAGGTGCCCAGGGCGATGCTTGTGGCCAGGGCGGCTCCGGCCAGCAGCGCGGCACCCGCGATGAGCAGGGCGTCGGCGCGGGTGAAGCGCTGTGGGCGGGCCACTGTGCGCGGCGTACCCGCGTCGAAGCCGCGCGCGTCCATCGCCACCGCCAGCCGGGTACCCCGCCGGATCGCACCCACCAGCAGCGTGAACGCGGTGGACGCGAACAGCCGCAGCTTGGCCACCGGGTTGCGGCCGGCGTCCACGCCGCGCGCCCGCCGCGCCATGCTGATCATCCGCCACTCCTGTTCCAGCAGCGGCACCATCCGGAACGCCGCGAGCGCCCCGATGGCGAACCGGGCGGGCGCCTTCGCGTTCTGGATCAGCGCGTCGGCCAGATCCGTCGGGTCGGTGGTGGCGAACACGACGATGCCGGGCAGCGCCACGGCGAGCATCCGCAGCGCCAGGCCCAGCGCCGTGACCAGCACGCCCTCGGTGACCAGGACCGGGCCGGCTTCGACCAGTACCCGGCCGGAGCGGTCGGCCGCGAAGAGCACCAGCGTGACCAGGATGCCGACGGCACCGGCGAGCAGCGGCCAGGCCCGGCGGGCCAGCACCCGGTAGCGGACACCGAACAGCGGCAGCACCGCGAGTTCGACGGCGATGGCGACGGCCGGGGCCACCGGGTCGAGCGTCGCCACCAGGATGAGCGTGAAGACCACAGCGGCGGCCACCTTCGCCACCGGGTTGCGCCGGGCCAGCGGCGCGCCGGGCGCGGCGACCGGTTCGAGGCCGCCGATCACGGCGCACGCCCGGTAGCCGGACCGTCGTCGTCCGAGTGCTCGGCACCGGCCGAGGGCCGCGCGCCGGGGGAGTGCTCCGCGTCCGGCGGTGAACGGCGCAGGGTGAGCGTCCGGTCGGCCAGCGCGGCCACGAAGTCCTCGTCGTGGGTCACCGTGACCACGCCGTGCCCGGCGTCGCGCAGCTCGGCGAGCAGGTCGACCAGCTCCAGCCAGGTGCGCCGGTCCTGGCCGAACGTGGGCTCGTCGCAGATCAGCAGGCGGGGCGCGGTGGCCAGGGCCGTCGCCACGCTCAGCCGCCGCGCCTCCCCACCCGAGAGGGTGTACGGGTTGGCTCCGGCGAGCCGGTCCAGCCGCAACCGGTGCAGCAACCCGTCCACGGTGGCGGTCACCGCCGGTTCGGGCTGACCGGTGCGGCGCGGGCCGAGCGCCAGCTCGTCGCGCACGGTGGCGGTGACGAACTGGTGCTCCGGATCCTGGAACACCGAGCCGATCCGGCGCACCAGCGCGGGTGCCCGCCAGCGGTGCGGGGGAGTACGCGCGTCCCGCCCGGCCAGTTCCGCCGACGCGGTGACGGTGCCGGTTCCGGGTTTCAGCAGGCCGCCCAGGAGCAGCGCCAGTGTGGACTTGCCGGCCCCGTTGGGGCCGAGGACGGCGAGCGCCTCGCCGGCGCGTACCCGAAGATCGGTGGGGTCGAGCCGGGGTGGGAGGCCGAGCCGGTCGGCGGTGAGCAGCACGTCGCCGGGCGGCGCGCTGGCGTGCCGGTGCGGGACGGTGCGGCCCGGCACCCAGACCCCGGCGGCGGCCAGCGCGTCGCCGTGCGCGTCGAAGACCGTCTCGGGCGGCCCGTCGGCGCGCACCCCGCCGCCGGGTTCCAGCACCACGACGCGGTCGACCAGCGGCAGCGCCTCGGTGATCCGGTGCTCGACCAGGACCATCGTGGTGTCCGGGTCGAGCGCGTTCGCGACGGCGCGGCGGATCAGGGCGGCGCCGGCCGGGTCGAGGTTGGCGGTGGGCTCGTCGAGCAGCAGCAGCCCCGGCCGCAGCGCGAGCGTGCCGGCCAGCGCCAGCCGTTGCTGCTCGCCGCCGCTGAGCGCGGCGGTCGGGCGGTCCCGGTCGTACGGGAAGCCGACCCGGTTCAGCGCCTCGTCGACGCGGGGCCAGATCTCCCCGGCGGGTACGCCACGGTTCTCCAGCCCGAACGCCACGTCGTCGCCGGAGCGGGCCATCACGAGCTGGGTCTCCGGGTCCTGGAAGACGATGCCGACGCGCTCACGCGCCTTGCGCGGGTCCAGCCCGTCGATCTCGACGGTGCCCTCCTGCTCGCCGGAGTCCTCCGGCAGCAGCCCGGCCAGCGCGGCCAGCAACGTGCTCTTGCCGGCCCCGGAGGGTCCGAGCAGCAGCACCCGCTCGCCGCTCTCCACCCGCAGATCCACCCCGCGCAGAGCCCAGCGCCGGCGCCCCCCGTGCCGCCACCCGAACCCCCGCAGCACCACCCCGCTCACCGCCCACCACCCCCTCTCCCGGCCCAGCCTGCGTGATCAAGGAGTTCGCGTCCGGAGAACCGTGCCCGGCGGACGCAAACTCCTTGATCACCGGGCGGGGGTGGGGGTGGAGGGTGGTCAGACCAGGGCTCGGTCGCGGCCGGCGGGGAAGCGGTCCAGCACGCCGGTGTTCGCCAGCGCGCGGGTGAGGGCCACCGCACCCAGGCCAGCCACCACCAGGCAGCTGAGTACACCGAACGCGATGTAGGGCAGCCGGAAGGTCGTCCAGCTCGTGCCCGGGTACCAGTAGAGGACGTCGAACACGGTGGCGAAGAGGCCGCCCGCCGCCCCGGCCAGCGCCGCCGTGACCGGCCGGTAGCTGCGGTACCGAGTGGCCGCGAAGACGCTCTCCACTCCCAGGCCCTGCACCGCGCCCTGAAGGATCGCCATCGCCCCGTACGGGGAGCCGAGCAGCACCGAGACCGTCGAGGCGACCGTCTCGGTGAGCAGTGCCGCTCCCGGCTTGCGGACGATCAGCGCGCTCAGCACGGCCGGGATGAGCCAGACGCCGTACATGACCGACTGGAGCGGGGCGAAGAAGGCGAACGGCCCGTCGCTGCCTTTCCAGAGGATGTTCCAGAGCTGGAACACGACGCCGAAGGCTACGGCGATGACCGAGGCGACGACGATGTCGACGGTACGCCAGCGGTTGCTGTCGGTACGGTTCACGGTTGGCTCCCAGTTCGTCGAGGTGAACCAGGAGAAGACGCACGCCGCGCCCGGTGGTCACCGGACGGCGACGCGGCTGGAGGTCGACCGAACTCCCTGCGCTGGCATTACCCAGATCAGGTTCGAGGGTCTGCGGGCACCGGCCCGCACTCTCAGCGCTGTGCGCTCCCCTGTCGGATGTGAAGTTGTCTCGTCGCAGACGCTAGCACCGACCACGGGCCCCGGCCCAGCAGGGCGAGTGTCGGTATGGTGGCGATCATGCTGGTGGATGCGCGGGGACTGACGTTCGAGGTACGCGCCGGCGGCCCCGAGGGCGGTGATCCCGTCCTGCTGCTGCACGGCTTCCCGCAGCACTCGGGCGAGTGGGACGCGGTGACGCCCGCGCTGCACGCCGCCGGGCTGCGCACGTACGCGCTCGACCAGCGCGGCTACTCGCCCGGCGCGCGTCCGGCGGACGTCGGGGCGTACCGGATTCCGGAGCTGGTGGCCGACGCGGCGGCGGTGCTGGACGCGCTCGGTGTCGCCCGCGCGCACGTGGTGGGCCACGACTGGGGCGCGATCGTGGCGTGGGGCCTGGCGGCGGCGCACCCGGAGCGGGTGCGGACGCTGACCGCGGTGTCGGTGCCGCACCCGGCCGCGATGGGGCACGCGCTCGCCACCGACCCGCGGCAGAAGGTCAAGTCCGCCTACATCGCGTTGTTCCGCAAGCCCGGTACGGCGGAGAAGGTGCTGCTGGCGTGGAACGGCGCCACGCTGCGCAAGCTGCTCAGCGGTGTGGGCGACGCCGAAGCGGTGGCCCGGTACGCCGAGCCGATGCGTGAGCCGGGGGCGTTGACGGCGGCGCTGAACTGGTACCGCGCGATGACCGGGACGGACATGAAGGCGGTCGCCCCGGTCGGGGTGCCCACCACGTTCGTCTGGAGCGACAAGGACGTGGCGATCGGCCGGACGGCCGCGCAGGCGTGCGCCGCGCACGTCACCGGTGACTACCGGTTCGTGGTGCTGCCCGGGATCAGCCACTGGATCCCGGACGAGGCGCCCGGCCCGCTGGCCGAGGCGATCCTCGCCCGGTGCGCAGGAACGGAGGAGGCATGTCGGTGAGCGCCGAGGCGTACCTGGCGGTGGTGACCGAGACGATCGGCCGGGTCGCCGCCGAGCAGCGGCAGAACGTTGCCGACGCGGCCGACCTGATCGCGGCGGCGCTGCAAGCCGACGGGGTGGTGCACGCGTTCGGCACCGGGCACTCCGAGGCGCTGGCCATGGAGATCGCCGGGCGGGCCGGCGGGCTGGTGCCCACCAACCGGATCGCGCTGCGTGACCTGGTGCTGGTCGGCGGCGACCCGGCCGACGTGCTCGGCCCGAAGCTGGAACGCGACCCGGCGGTGGCGCACCGCCTCTACGAGCTGGCGCCGATCCGGCCGCAGGACGTGTTCGTGCTCGCCTCGAACTCCGGGGTGAACGGGGCGATGGTCGAGTTCGCGTCCGTCGTGAAGGAACGCGGGCACGGCCTGGTGGCGATCACCTCGGCGCAGCATTCGGCCCGGATGACGTCGCGGCACCCGTCCGGCCGCAAGCTCGCCGACTTCGCCGACGTGGTGCTGGACAACGGCGCCCCGTACGGCGACGCCACGCTGCCGCTGCCGGGCGGCGGCGCGGTGGGCGCGGTCTCGTCGATCACCGCGGCGCTGCTCGCCCAGCAGATCGTCGCCGAGGTGGTGGCCCGGCTGGTCGCGGCGGGGCAGCGCCCGCCGGTCTACCTATCCGCGAACATTACCGGCGGCGACGAGCACAACGCCGAGTTGGAGGCACGGTACGCGGGCCGCATCCGCCGGGGATCCTGAACCGGTTTCGTGATCACCCGTACGGGGCACAGGCGGTCCTGCCGGTGGGCGTTTCCCCGCCGGCCGTGCCGTCTCCCGGGGAGGTCCGCGAGTGTCCAAGGAATCCGAGAAGCAGCGCTGGCAGCGCAACTTCGCCGATCTGTTGCAGGAGCTGCGGGTCGCGCAGACCGGCGTGCAGATCCTGTTCGCCTTCCTGCTGACGCTGCCGTTCAGCGCCGGGTTCGACCGGACCACCGAGTTCCAGCGCGACGTCTACATCCTGGCGCTGCTGACCGCCGCCGCGTCCGCCGCGATGATCATTTCCCCGGTGGCGTTCCACCGGGCGCTGTTCCGCCAGGGGCGCAAGCCGGAACTGGTCCGGTTCGCCCACCGGATGGCCACCGGCGGTCTGTTCTTCATGCTGATCGCGATGGTCAGCTCGGTCCTGCTGGTCTCCGACTTCGTGCTGGACCGGCCGATCGCGTTCCTGCTCAGCGCGCTCACCGGGTTCTGGTTCCTGATCTTCTGGGCGATCCTGCCGTTCAGCCGGCGCAACTGGGGTGAGGACGACATCGACGACGAGGACGACAGCCCTCAGTCGCTGACCGACTGACGGTCCGCCAAATCGGGCGTGCACGCGGCGCTACCCCTGGGTAACACCCGGGGGTAGCGTCGTTTTCGTCGCACGCGTCGACGCAGCCGGACCGACGAGGAGGCAGCCGTGACCACGACACAGAACAGCCGGCCCGAGTCACCCGACGGCGCGGGGCCGCTGCCCACCGAGGCGGGCCAGGTCTCCGAGAAGGAGGCCCGCCAGGTCGCGGAGGCGGCCCGCGAGTCGGCCTGGGACCGGCCCAGCTTCGGCAAGGAACTGTTCCTCGGCCGGTTCCGGCTCGACCTGATCGACCCGTGGCCCCGCCCCGACCCGGCCGAGGTGGCCCGCGCCGACGAGTTCCTCGGCGCGCTGCGCACGTACCTGACGTCCGAGGTGGACGGCGAGGCGATTGAGCGGGACGCGCGCATCCCCGACGAGGTGTTCCACGGCCTGGCCGGGCTCGGCGCGTTCGGCATGAAGATCGACCGGAAGCACGGCGGGCTGGGGCTGAGCAACCTGCACTACTGCCGGGCGCTGATGCTCGTCGGCTCGGTGAACCCGGCGGTCAGCGCGCTGCTCTCCGCGCACCAGTCGATCGGTGTGCCGCAGCCGCTGAAGATGTTCGGCACGCCCGAGCAGAAGGAACGGTTCCTGCCGCGGCTCGCCGCCGGTGAGGTCTCCGCGTTCCTGCTCACCGAGCCGGACGTCGGCTCCGACCCGGCCCGGCTCGCCACCACGGCCGAGCCGACGGCGGACGGCACCGGCTACCGGCTCAACGGGGTGAAGCTCTGGGCCACCAACGGCACGCTCGCCACGCTGCTCGTGGTGATGGCCCGGGTGCCGGCCGGCGAGGGGCGGCGCGGCGGCATCACCGCGTTCGTGGTGGAGGGCGACAGCGACGGCATCACCGTGGAGCGGCGCAACTCCTTCGTCGGGCTGCGCGGCCTGGAGAACAGCCTCACCCGGTTCCACGACGTGTTCGTGCCGAAGGAGAACGTGATCGGTGGGGAGGGCAAGGGCCTCAAGATCGCGCTGACCACGTTGAACACCGGCCGGCTCTCGCTGCCGGCGATGTGCGTCGGCGCCGGCAAGTGGGCGCTGAACGTGGCCCGCGAGTGGGCGGCGGACCGGGTCCAGTGGGGCCGCCCGGTGGGCGAGCACGAGGCGGTGGCGAAGAAGCTCTCCTTCATCGCCGCCACCACGTACGGCATGGAGTCGATGCTCGACCTGTCCTGCATGCTCGCCGACGACGACCGCAACGACATCCGGATCGAGGCGGCGCTGGTGAAGCTCTACGCCAGCGAGATGGCCTGGCGGATCGCCGACGAGCTGATCCAGATCCGCGGTGGCCGCGGCTACGAGACAGCCGACTCGCTGGCCGCCCGGGGGGAACGGGCGGCCGCCGTCGAGCAGCTCCTGCGCGACCTGCGGATCAACCGGATCTTCGAGGGCTCCACCGAGATCATGCACCTGCTGATCGCCCGCGAGGCGGTCGACGCGCACCTGTCCGTCGCGGGCGACATCATCGACCCCGACGCGGGGCTGGGCCGCAAGGCGAAGGCGGGCGCGCGGGCCGGTGCCTTCTACGCGAGGTGGCTGCCCACGCTCGCCGTCGGCAAGGGGCAGACGCCCGGGGCGTACCAGGAGTTCGGGCCCCTGGCCGGGCACCTGCGCCACGTCGAGCGGACCTCCCGCAAGCTGGCCCGGTCGACGTTCTACGCCATGTCCCGCTGGCAGGGGAAGATGGAGCGCAAGCAGGCGTTCCTCGGCCGGGTGGTGGACATCGGCGCGGAGCTGTTCGCGATGAGCGCGGTCTGCGTCCGGGCCTACGCCGAGCGGGACGACCACCCGGAGAACGTCGAGCTGGCCGACCTGTTCTGCCGCCAGGCGCGGCTGCGTGTCGACGAGCTGTTCACCGGCCTGTGGTCGAACACCGACTCGGTCGACGTGGCCGCCGCCAAGCGCATCGTCGCGGGCCGGTACGCCTCCCTGGAGGACGGTGTCGTCACCCCGCCCGCCGACCTGCCGTGGGTGGCCCGCTGGGAACCGGGGCCGTCCACCGAGCAGGACGTCCGCCGTCGCATCCCGCCCGCCCGCTGACCGGACCGCCCCGGCGGCCGTCCCGCCCGGACGGCCGCCGCGGCGGTCAGCGCGCGATCGCCCAGGCCAGGACGCCGGCCAGGATCAGGCCGTTGAGCCCGGCCAGCACCAGGTACGCCGACGGCGGGATCTTGCGGCCCTTGCGGACGAAACTCACCAGCACGCCCGCGTACGCCAGCAGCAGCACGGCGACGACGATCAGGAAGTACAGCACCGGCACACCTTACCGGCCGCCGCGCAGCCCCAGTTCGCGCAGCTCCAGCGCGGCGAGCGCGTCGACTGTCGCGTCGTCGCCGCGCCGCCACGCCTCGGCGACGTCGGGCGCGATCCGGGTCAGCTTCGACAGCGGCTGACCGGCCAGCGCGCGCAGCGCCAGCAGGTCCCGCCCGGCGGGCGCGCCGGCCAGGGCCTTCGCCGCGCCGGCCCGGCGCATCCAGCGCAGGCGCAGCGGCAGCCAGCCGAACAGCACCAGACCGAGCGGGAACACCAGCACCGCGACGGTCAGCCCGAGCGCGAGCTGCCCGACCAGCTCCTGCTGGTCGCGGCCCGCCTCGGCGACCGAGCGGGCGGCGTCGGCGGCGCGGGTGAACGGCGCGGTCAGCTCGTCGCCGACGATCGGCACCCGGCCGACCTTGCCGCCGGCGTCGGCCAGGTTGTCGGCGAGTCCACCGCCGGCCCCTTCCAGCTTCTGCCCGGGTACGGCGAGCTTCTCGACCAGGTCGTGCAGCCACATCGCGAAGCGGATCGCGGCGTACACCCAGACGACCACGAGAAGGTCGGTGAGGAACTGGCGGACGGCGGTGGGAAAACGGTCGGCGTAGATCTTCACGCCGGACAGCGTCCCACGGCACGGGCGCGTCGGCACCTGGCCGATTTCCCGCTCAGTGCGACCCTTCGCCGGCGTGACTGACCGCGTCCGCCACGATGTGCGCGACGTGGTCGTCGACCAGGGCGTACGCGATCTCCCGGCCCCGCCGCGACCCGCGTACCACGCCGGCGCCCCGCAGCACCCGCAGGTGCTGGGAGACCAGCGGCTGAGGGGCGCCGAGCTTCTCGACCAGCTCGTGCACGCAGCGTTCACCCTCGGCCAGCTCGCTCACGATCGCGAGCCGGATCGGGGCCGAGAGCGCGCGCAGCAGGTCACCCGCGCCCTCGAAGGCGTCGTACCCGTTCGTGCCGGTCACCCTGTAACGGTAACCAATCCCAGCTGTGCCGGCGGGTAGGGCCTCATCGCAGCAGCACCTCGTGCTCGACCGGCTCGGGCGGCGGCGTGGCCCGGTCGGCCCGCGCCCGCCGCCGCAGCGCCCGCACACCGGCCGCCACGAGCGCGACCAGCAGGAACGAGCCGATCGCCACGAGCACCACCGACGCGCCGGGCGCGGTGTCGGCGGTCGCGGCCACCCACACCCCGGCGCCGGCGGCGAACAGGCCCAGCGCCATGGCCGCCGTCATGGTCGACCGGAAGCCCCGGGTCACCTGCTGCGCGGCGGCCACCGGCACCACCATCAGTGCGCTGATCAGCAGCACCCCGACCGCCCGCATGGCGATGGTCACGGTGACCGCGGTGCCGACCGCGATGAGCAGGTTCAGCGCCCGCACCGGCAGGCCGGACACCCGGGCGTACTCCTCGTCGTGGCACACCGCGAACAGCGCCGGGCGCAGCACCAGCATGGTCACCAGCAGCACCGCGCCGAGCACGCCGATGGTGATCAGGTCGGCCCGGGAGGTGGTGGTCAGCGATCCGAACAGGTATGCGTTGAGCGACCCGCTGCTGGCGTCGGAGAGCCCGACCAGCATCACGCCACCGGCGATGCCGCCGTAGAACAGCAACGCCAGCGCCAGGTCACCGGAGGTGCGCCCGTATGCGCGGACCAACTCGATCACCACCGCGCCGAGCGTCGCGGCGATCACCGCCACCAGCACGGGGGAGCGGTTGAGCAGCAGCCCCGCGCCGACACCGGTGAGCGCCACGTGGCCGAGCCCGTCGCCGATCAGCGCCAGCCGGCGCTGCACCAGGTAGATGCCGAGCGCCGGTGCGGCCAGCCCGATGATCAGCGCGCCGACCAGGGCGCGGAGCATGAAGTCGTACTGGAAGAGATCCATCTCAGATGCCTGTCCAGAGCCGGGCGGGCTCCTCGTCGCAGTGCGGGTGCACGTGCTCGTGGTCCGGGTCGGCGTGGTGGCCGGCCGGCTCGGGCACCGCGCCGTCGTGGGCGATACCGCCCTGGTGCACCACCACGGCCCGGCTGATCAGCGGGCGCAGCGGGCCCAGTTCGTGCGCGACGAGCAGCACGGTGCCGCCGCCGTCGCGGAACGTGCGCAGCGCCCCGGCGAACGCCTCCTGGCTGGCCGCGTCCACCCCGGCGGTCGGCTCGTCGAGCACCAGCAGCTCCGGCCCGCCGGCGAGCGCGCGGGCGATCAGGGTGCGCTGCTGCTGGCCGCCGGAGAGCGTGGCCACCGGGTCACCGGCCCGGTCGGCGAGCCCGACCGCGTCCAGCGCCGCCGCCACCGCCTCCCGGTCCGCCCGCCCGGCGGGCCGCAGTACGCCCCGGCGGGCCAGCCGCCCGGACGCCACCACCTCGCGCACTGTGGCCGGCACTCCGCTGCCCGCGCCGAGCCGCTGCGGCACGTACCCGATGCGGTGCCACTGCCGGAAGCGGCGCTGCGGCGTGCCGAACAGGGCGACCGACCCGGCGCCGACCGGCACCAGGCCGAGCGCGGCGCGCACGAGCGTCGACTTGCCGGAGCCGTTGGCGCCGAGCACGGCGACCACCTCCGAGGCGGTCACTGTCAACGAGACGTCACGCAGCACCGGGCGGCCGTCGTAGCCGACGGTGGCGTGCGCGATCTCGATCACGGGTGGGGTCATGAACAGTCCAGAGCGGTTCGCAGGGTCTGCAGGTTGGTGCGCATCGCGGAGAGGTAGTCGCCGTCGGCGGGCGGGCCCTCCAGCGGGTCCAGGACCGCCGTCTTCGCCCCGACCTCACGCGCGATGGTCTCGGCGACCTTCGGGCTGACCAGCGTCTCGAAGAAGATCGTGCCGGCCTTGTGCTCCCGGGCCTCCTCGGCGACCTCGGCGAGCCGCTTCGGGGACGGCTCGGACTCCGGGGTGAGCCCGCTGATGCCGATCTGCTCCAGCCGGTAGCGCTCGGTCAGGTAGCCGAACGCGGTGTGGCTGGTCACGATCTCCCGGCGCTGGCAGGTGCGCAGGCCGTCGGCGTACTCGGTGTCCAGCTTCGTCAGCTCGGTGCGCAGCGCGCCGGCGCGGGCGGTGTAGTCGGCGGCGTGGTCCGGGTCGGCCTTGCCGAGCCGCTCGGCGAGCTTGTCGCCCATGGTGGCCAGCCGGGTCGGGTCGAGCCAGACGTGCGGGTCCTTGCCGCCGCCCTCCTCGGCGTGCCCGGCCTCGCCCTCGCCCTCGTGGTCGTGGTCGTGGCCACCGGCGGCCGCGTCCAGCAGCGGCGTCGCGCCCGCCACGTCGAACGCGCGGTCGCCGCCGTTCTGCTCCACCGCCTCGTCCACCGCCGGCTGGAAGCCGCTGAGGTAGACGACCACGTCGGCGTCGACGACCTGACCGACCTGCCGCGGGTTGAGTTCCAGGTCGTGCGGCTCGGCGCCGGGCTTGGTCAGGTTGCTGACCTCCACGGTGCCGCCGCCGATCCGCTCGGCCAGGAACTGGAGCGGGTAGAACGCGGCCACCACGTCGACCTTGCCCGGCTCGCTCGCGCCGCCTGTGTCGTCCGCGCAGGCGGTCAGGCCGGCGGCGGCGAGCAGGGCGGTGGCTGCGGCGGTCAGGATGCGGCGGGGTGCACGAACGGTCATGGGCTCAACTGTCCGCGACAACGAAAACTATTGTCAAAAACGCATGATTGCATGTCAGCGCAGGTCAGTTCTGTTTCGGATGTCAGCCGACCATGAGCTTCGCCAGCGCCACGGCGATCAACAAGGTGAGCATCACCAGCCGGAGCATCCGGGTCGCCGGGGCCTGCACCGGCCAGGTGACCGACATCAGCCAGACCAGCCCGCCGGCCAGCACGAGCAGCAGGACGCCGCCCGCCGGGCCGGGCGCGAAGAGGCCGACAAGCACCAGGGCCAGCGTGGCCAGGAACACCGCCGTCGGGTTGAGCCGTGCCAACCGGGACAGCACGGGACTCTGCGTACGCTGCATGCCACAAACTCTACGAGGAGGAACGCCGTGCTGGTCACCAACCGGTTCGTGGTGGAAGCCGAAACGGTGGACGAGTTCACCCGTGCGGCGCACGCCGCGCTGACCGCGCTCGCCGCCCGCCCCGGCTACCTGCGCGGTGAACTGCTGCGGGCGCTCGACGACCCGGACCACTGGCTCCTGGTCACGGAGTGGGAGTCGGTCGGTGCGTACCGGCGGGCGCTCGGCGGGTTCGACGTCAAGGTCACCGCCGTGCCGCTGCTCGCCCGATCGGTGGACGAGCCGTCGGCGTACGAGACGCTCGCCGGTGCCGCCCCCGAGGGGGAGATCGTCGTCGTCGCCAGCGATCGTGCCGCAGGTCCGTATCGCTGAGTGCCGGGGCACTACCCTGGCGCGTATGACCGCTCCCGGACCGGCCGCGCCACCCCCGCCATCCGTTCCGCCCGCGCCGCCGGCGGACCCCGGGGTGCCCGCGCCGCCGCAGGGGCCCGGCGCCGCGCCGCCGTTCGCCGCCCCGCCCACCGAGGGCGGGCGGACCCGGCTCTGGCTCGGCCTCGGCGCGGGCGCGCTCGCCGTGCTGATCTGCTGCGGCGGCGGCGGCGCGGCGGTGGTCGGCCTGGCGGTGAGCAACGCCCAGGCGATCGACGAGCAGGGCCGGGCGGTCACCAACGACTACTACCAGGCGCTCGTGGCACGGGAGTGGTCCAAGGCGTACGACACGCTCTGCGACGACATCCGCCGACGCGAGCCCCGGCGGGAGTTCGAGCGGCGGGTGGCCACCGAGCCGCAGATCTCCGGCTACCGGGTCGGCGAGGTCGACCTCGCCACGCTCACCGTGCCGGTGGACGTCACGCTCGCCGGCGGCCGGCGGGAGGCGCAGACCGTGACGCTGGCGGCGGACCAGCAGACGGGCGGCGTGGAGGTCTGCGGGGTGAGCTGACCGGCCCCCGGTATTCTGCTGGGCTCGGGACGGACACGGTCGTACCGTTGTCCCGAACAGCCCGGTTCCATCCATCTCGACCGCGCCGACCGCCAGCCGGCGTAGGAGGAAACATGCCAGCCGACCGTATCGACGCCGTCACCAGCCTCGCCAAGCGCCGGGGCTTCGTCTTTCCCTCCAGCGAGATCTACGGGGGCACCCGGTCGGCGTGGGACTACGGTCCGCTCGGCGTCGAGCTGAAGGAGAACGTCCGCCGGCAGTGGTGGCGGACCATGGTGCAGCAGCGCGACGACGTCGTCGGCCTCGACTCGGCGGTCATCCTGGCCCGCAAGGTCTGGGAGGCCAGCGGTCACATCGCCGAGTTCGTCGACCCGCTCACCGAGTGCCAGTCCTGCCACAAGCGGTTCCGGGCCGACCACCTGGAAGAGGCGTACGAGGCCAAGCACGGCAAGCCGCTGACCTCGCTGACGGAGCTGAACTGCCCCAACTGCGGCAACAAGGGCACCTTCACCGAGCCGAAGATGTTCAACGGCCTGATGAAGACCTACCTGGGCCCGGTGGAGAGCGACGAGGGCATGCACTACCTGCGCCCGGAGACCGCCCAGGGCATCTTCGTCAACTACAAGAACGTGGAGACGGTCGCCCGGAAGAAGCCGCCGTTCGGCATCGCGCAGACCGGCAAGTCGTTCCGCAACGAGATCACCCCGGGCAACTTCATCTTCCGGACCCGCGAGTTCGAGCAGATGGAGATGGAGTTCTTCGTCGAGCCCGGCACCGACGAGCAGTGGCACGAGTACTGGCTCTCCGAGCGCTGGAACTGGTACCTCGACCTGGGCCTGTCCGAGGAGAACCTGCGCTTCTACGAGCACCCCAAGGAGAAGCTCTCCCACTACTCGAAGCGCACCGTCGACATCGAGTACCGGTTCCAGTTCGGCGGCACCGACTTCGCCGAGCTGGAGGGCATCGCCAACCGCACCGACTTCGACCTGTCCACGCACAGCAAGCACTCCGGCGTCGACCTGTCGTACTTCGACCAGGGCAAGGGCGAGCGCTGGATCCCGTACGTGATCGAGCCGGCCGCCGGCCTCACCCGCGCGGTGCTGGCGTTCCTCCTGGAGGCGTACGACGAGGACGAGGCGCCGAACACCAAGGGCGGTGTGGACAAGCGCACGGTCATGCGCTTCGACCCGCGGCTGGCCCCGGTCAAGGTCGCCGTGCTGCCGCTGTCGCGCAACGAGGCACTGTCGCCGAAGGCCAAGCAGCTCGCCGCCGACCTGCGCAAGCGCTGGGTAGTCGAGTTCGACGACTCGCAGGCGATCGGCCGCCGCTACCGCCGGCAGGACGAGATCGGCACGCCGTTCTGCGTCACTGTCGACTTCGACACGCTCGACGACAACGCGGTCACGGTCCGGAACCGGGACACCATGGCCCAGGAGCGTGTCTCGCTGGACCAGGTCGAGCGCTACCTGATCGAGCGCCTGCCCGGCTGCTGACGTCGCACGGAGAAGGGCGCCGTCGGCGACGGCGCCCTTCTTCATGTCTCCCGCGCGAGGTCGACGTGTCTGAATCCCGCGAGCCCGGTGGCGTTAGCCGGTGGGAGCGCCGGGTAGCAGATCCCTCACCGGCAGCGGAGGGGGCGAGATGCGGCAGGCGAGCACCGGACCGTCCGTCACTCCGGCGCCCGCGGTGGTGGCGCATCGGTGGCCCACCGCGCTGGTCCTGGCCAGCGCCATGTTCCTGGTGCTGTTCGACAGCCTGGCGGTGGCCACCGCGCTGCCGCGCATCGGTGACGAGTTCCGCCTCGATCCGGGCCGCCTCCAGTGGGTCGTGACGCTGTACTCGCTGAGCATCGGCGGCCTGCTGCTGCTCGGGGGCCGGCTCTGCGACCTGTGGGGGCGACGCCGGCTGATCGTCGTCAGCCTCGCGCTGGCCACTGTCGGCTCGGCCCTGGCCGGGTTGGCGACCGCGCTGCTCCCGCTGCTGCTCGGCCGGGTGTTGCAGGGCGCCGGCGCGGCCCTCGCGATCCCGGCGACCCTGGCCTCGGCGGCCACGTTCTTCCCGGACGAGCCGTGGCGCAGCCGGGTGTTCGCGGTGGTCGCCGCCGCCGCGAACACGGCCGGCCTGGCCGGGGCGATCGTCGGCGGCCTGATCACCTCGCACCTGGGCTGGCGCTGGGTCTTCCTGGCCACCGTGCCGGTCGGACTGGTGGCGATGGTGGCGGCCCGGCTGCTGCTGCCGGCGAGCCGGCCCGAACCGGGCGGCCGGCAGCGGCTGGACCTCGCCGGGGCGGTCCTCGCCACCGGCATGCTGCTCGCGCTGATCTTCGGCGCCAACCGGATCGCCGAGTCGGGGCCGGACCCGGTCGCGCTCGGCGCGGTCGCCGCCTCCGTGGTGCTGCTGTTCCTGCTGGTACGCGTCGAGCGGCGGGTGGCCGACCCGCTGGTCCGGCCGGCCCTGCTCCGGTCGCGCCCGCTGGTCGCCGGTTGCCTCGCCTTCGCCGCCCACTCGGCCGCGTACGCGGTGGTGGTGGTCGTGGGCAGTCTCTACCTCCAGGAGGTCCACGGCCTGTCCCCGGCGGGTGCCGGGCTGGTGCTGGCCCCGGTGCTGCTCGGCGCGCTGGTCAGCGCCGCTCCGGCGGGCGCGCTGATCCGCCGGTTCGGCGCGCGGCGGGTCGTCGCGGTGGCGCTGGCCCTGTGCGCGGTCACGCTCGCGCTGGTGGCGGTCAGCGCGGGCGGCCCGCTGATCCTCGTGGCGACGATCCTGGTCGTCTGGGGGTTCAGCGCCGGCCCGATCTACGTCGGGCTGACCCGGGTGTGTGTCGGCGACGCGCCGCCGGGCGACCAGGGAACGGCCTCGGCGGTGTTCGAGTCGACCACCCACGTGGCCGGGGCGATCTCCGTCGCGGTGTTCCTCACGCTGCTCGCCGCCGGGGTCGGCTACGGCGTCGTACAGTTCGTCGGCGCCGTGGCGGGTGGGCTGGGCGTCCTCGCGCTGCTGCTGATCATGCCGGCGGGGGAGCCCGGGACCGCGCCGTCGCCCGCGCCGCAGCGGGTGGCGGCCCGGTAGGCGTCGATACCCGAGAACCGCTCCCTACACTGGTCAGGTGACTGCCCCGACCCTGCCCGCGTTGACCATCGGCCCGCACCGGGTGTGGCCGCCGGTGGTGCTCGCGCCGATGGCCGGGATCACCAACGTCGGCTTCCGCCGGCTCTGCCGTGAGCAGGGCGGCGGCATCTACGTCTGCGAGATGATCACCACCCGGGCGCTCGTCGAGCGGAACCCGAAGACGTTGCGCATGATCGCCTTCGGCGCCGAGGAGCAGCCCCGCAGCCTCCAGCTCTACGGCACCGACCCGGAGATCACCGCCGCCGCCGTCCGGATCGTGGTCGAGCGCGACCTGGCCGACCACATCGACCTCAACTTCGGCTGCCCGGTGCCCAAGGTGACCCGTAAGGGCGGCGGCTCGGCCCTGCCGTGGCGCCGCCGGCTGTTCGCCCGGCTGGTCAAGGCCGCCGTCGACGCCGCGTCACCCGCCGGGGTGCCGGTCACCGTCAAGATGCGCAAGGGCATCGACGACGACCACCTGACGTACGTCGAGGCGGGGCTGGCGGCTCAGGACGCGGGCGTCGCGGCGGTCGCCCTGCACGGGCGTACGGCCGCGCAGCGCTACTCCGGCACCGCCGACTGGGACGCGATCGCCACGCTCAAGTCGGCGCTCGACGTGCCTGTGCTCGGCAACGGCGACATCTGGGAGGCCGACGACGCGCTGCGGATGGTCGCGCACACCGGCGTGGACGGCGTGGTGATCGGGCGCGGTTGCCTGGGCCGGCCGTGGCTGTTCGCCGACCTGGAGGCCGCGTTCAACGGCAGCGCCGAGCGGCGGCTGCCCAGCCTCGGCGAGGTGGCGGTGACCATGCGCCGGCACGCCGAGTTGCTGGTGGAGCAGTTCGTGGCGGGCGCCCGCAACCCGGCCCGGGGTGAGCGGGACGGCTGCACCGACTTCCGCAAGCACGTCGCCTGGTACCTGAAGGGCTTCCCGATCGGCAGCGAGCTGCGCCGCTCGCTCGCCATGATCGAGAGCTTGGCGCAGCTCGACGACCTGCTCGGCAAGCTCGACCCGGCCGTACCGTTCCCGGTGGAGAACCTCGGCCAGCCGCGCGGCCGCACCAACTCCCCGGGCAAGGTCTTCCTGCCCGACGGCTGGCTGGCCAGCCGCGACGACGACACCCCGCCCGACGGCGCCGAGCTGGACGACTCCGGCGGCTGACCCCGGACATGCCGAAGGGCCCGACCCCCGTCGTGGGGGTCGGGCCCTTCGCTGTGCCGATGTGTCAGGAGCTGTAGCCGCGGCTGGCGATCCAGTGCGCCAGGGCGTCCACGTCCATCCGGTACGAGGCCTGGTCCGGGTTGGCCGAGTCGGCGATCGTCACGACCTTGCCGCCGTCGCGGTAGCCGACCACGCTGATGTAGTGGCCACCCTCGAACGAGTGGGTGTTGCCGTCGGTGTCGGTCGCGGTACCGGCGATGTTCGCCACCACGGCCCGGCCGTCGTCCACCGTGCGCACCACGTCGGCACGCAGCTTCTCCACCTTGTCACCGGCCTTGTCCACCGGGATCTCGGTCGACTTGTAGACGTCCTTGCCGGTCTCCTTGTTCAGCACCGGGGTGATGTCGTTGATGGAGTTGGTGCCAGCCTCGGTGGTGCCCATCTCCTCGGCCATGGCGTGCACGTCGATGTTCTTGCCCTGCACGCTCAGCGCGTTACGGGCCGCGGCCGGGCCACAGAAGTAGAAGTTCGGCTGCGCCTCGTAGCGCACGCCCAGCTCCCGCTCGCCGTGCTTGCGGTCGTTGGTGACGACCTGGGCGGCGGCGCGCTCGGCCGGGGTGGCCTGGGCGGCGATGGCGGGGCCGGCGATGCCACCAGCGGTGGCGGCGATACCGGCGACGGTCAGAGCGGTCTTGCGCAGCAGAGTGGTAGCCATGATCAGTTGCCTCTCTGTCGGGGGTACGCGGCGATGGGGGATGCCGCGAAGAAAGATCAGGTGGCCCGGTACGTGTGCCGGGCCGGTGGCTCGCTCGGGCGGCCAGGGGGACGGCCTGCTCCGGCGGCTCGGGGATGTAACGACCGGGGGTCCGGGGTCATTCCCGGGGCGCTGCCCGGCGGTGGGGCCGGCTCGACAGGCGCTGTCGGCCTGCTCGGCGGGTCCGGGGATGTAACGACCGGCGTCCCGGCCTGATTCCCGGCCCGCTGGGCGGGCGGTCGGCGGGTGCGGCGCGGTCTGCCATGTACAACGCCCCGCACCCGCCCCCGATTCCACCCCACCGGTGACCCCGACCACCCCGATTCCGGACACCGACCCCACCCGGGCCCGCCCCGACACCAGACCCGGCCGCTCCGGGTCCGCCCGGCCCTCGGGCCCGACCCCACCACTTCGTTGATCAAGGAGTTTGTGTCCGTCTGAGGCCTCCCGCCCGACACAAACTCCTTGATCACCGCTGCGATGAGAGGAGGAGTGAGGTCCCCGGATCCCACTCGGCGCCCGAGTTGCGAGGGCTGGCCCGGGTCGGCTTCGAGATCTTGGTACGTCCGCGCCCCTCCGAGGGCCGTTTCGTACCAAGATCTCGCGAATCGGGCGTGCGGCACGCGGCGGCATGCGCCGTCCGCGAACCCGCCCGGGATCGGTGCGTCGATCATGAGGTTGGCGGCAGTTCGTGTCCGGTTTGTCGCCGTCAACTTCATGATCGACCCAGCGAGGGCTGGGGGCGGGGCGGGGTCAGGGGGTGGTGGG